>JAEYAU010000032.1 GCA_023404705.1 Pseudomonadota bacterium | reverse complement strand
GCGCCGGAGCAACCGGGCGCCCGCCAGCCGGCGCAAAAATCCGGCACCGCGCCGCCGCCGCCCGCCAACCGCGTAACCGGCGGCCATGCGGCCGTGCAGCCCGGACCGGGCGCGACCGAGTCCACGATCACGCGCACCGAGTTCGGCATCGACGTCGGCGGCCACACCACCATGGAAGGCCTGCGCGCGCTCTGGACGTCGCTGCGCGCCAGCAACGGCGCACTGTTCGAGGGCCTGCGGCCCGTGATGGCGGTGCGCGAAGGCAAGAAGCCGGGCGAGATTGAGCTGCGGCTGATCGCCGGACCGCTCGCCAATGCGAACGCCGCGGCGCGGCTCTGCGCGGCGCTCTCGGCCGCCGGCAAGGCCTGCCAACCCGCCGTGTTCGACGGCCAGCGGATGGCGCTGCAGTAGAGAAAAACTCCGTGGTCATCCCGGGCAAGCGAGCGTAAGCGAGCGCGACCCGGGATCCATAACCCCTGTCTGTCCGCATCACGACCACCGGGGTTATGGATCCCGGCACTCGCTGCGCTCGGCCGGGATGACGAAGCAGAGTGACTGGCGAAACGGAGCCCTTCATGCGTTCGGGCCACGCCCGCGCCTATCTGATCCTCGTGCTGATGCCGTTGTTCTTCGTGTCCAACGTCATTCTCGGGCGTATCGCGGTGCAGTCGGTCGAGCCCTGGACGCTCGCCTTCCTGCGCTGGTCGCTTTCGGCGCTGGTCGTCTTGCCGCTCGCCCGTGACGACCTCCAGCGCCACGCCAAGGCCTATCTCTCCCAGTGGCGACTGCTGCTCGTCCTCGGCTTTCTCGGCATGTGCATCTGCGGCGGCGGCGTCTATCTCTCGCTGCGCTACACGACCGCCACCAATGCGACGCTGATCTACGCAGGCTTTCCGGCGATCGTGGTGCTGCTCGACGCGGCGCTGCGCCGGCAGATGCTGCCGCTGGCGCGCGCGCTCGGCGTCGCGACGGCGCTCGCCGGCGTGTTCGTGATCGTGCTCGAAGGCGATCACGGCAAGCTGCTGTCGCTCAGCTTCAATCCGGGCGATCTCGGCATCATCGCGGCCGCGATCGCCTGGGCGGTCTATTCGCTCCTGCTCAGGAGCAAGGGACTGCAGACGCTGCCGGTGTTCGCGACCTTCTTCACCATCGCGGCCGCCGGCACGCTTACACTGCTGCCGTTCATGCTGTGGGAAGTGATCTGGCTCGGTGCCTTTCCGCGCGAGCTCGCTTCCTGGATCAGCATCGCAGGGATCGTGCTCGTCTCCTCGGTGCTGCCCTTCTCCATGTTCCAGTATGGCGTGAAGGCGGTCGGCCCGACGGTCACGAGCGTGTTCATGTATCTGCTGTCGCCCTATGGCGTCGCGCTCGCCTGGCTGTTTCTCGGCGAGGCGTTCCGGCTCTATCACGCGGTCGGGCTCGGGCTCGTCGTGGCCGGGATCGTGCTCGCGACCTGGTCGCGCAAGTAGCTTGCTTCTCGCGGGCGCGCGACGCATATCCCTCGCATGCGCAAGCTCTTCTGTCCGACCGCGCGCCAGCTCAATGTGCTGATCCCGCTGGGGCTCGCAGCGCTCGGCTATGCGTTCTACATCCGTTATCTCTGGGTCGAGAACACACCGGTCGGTCTTGCGTGCGATGGCGGGCTGGCGACCTGGGGCTGTGCGACGCGCAGGATCGTTATCAAGCTCTACCAGCACTCGGCCTTCGGATGGCTGGCGCTCGGCGCCGCCGCGCTCAATCTGATCCGGCCGTCGCTGGTGCTGTTCATCATTGCAATGGCGGCGGCCGGCTTCGGGATCGTGCTCTACAACACCTCGCTCGCCGGCGTTGCGATCGCGCTCATCATCCTGAGCTTTGCGCGTCCCGTGCGCGAAACAATATGAGCGCGAGGCCGAGCATCGCGGCCGAGAACCAGACCGCATGCCAGTTGGCGATGGTCTCGTTCGGCACGATGTAGACGATCGATCCCACAAGCACGAAGGCCGCGATCGTCTCCGCGACTGGCCGCGTTGAAGGACGCCGCGGTCCGATCAGGCTCAGCACCAGAAATGGCACTACCGCCGCGGTGAGCGGCGCGAAGAAAAAGTCGCGGTAGCGCGGGTTGAACACCAGCGCGAGCGTGACCTCCAGCGCGACGGTCGTCAGCAGAACCAGCAGCAGCCCGAGGGCAAGCGCCAGCCGGTCGCGTGGCTCGTCCCGGTGCGCCAGCACGGCCGCGAAGCTCGGCAGGGACGTGCCCCGCGCCAGGGCGGCGGCCGCAAGAGGCGCGCTGAGCAACGCCAGGGCGGCGAGCGCGAGTGACCGGGTCCACCCGCCGACGTCCAGGGATTCCAGCGGCACATTCTCGAGCGTCCAGCCGATCAGGCTGCCGCCGGCGAGCGCCATGAGCGCGGTGCCGATCCAGACGGGTGCGCCCGGCTCCTTGCGGCCGCGCGCGGCGGCGACCGCGGCCGCGAAGACCAGCGCCGCGAAGGCGATCCCGCCGCCGGCCTGCAGGCGCCAGTGCGGGTGATTGGAGACCGGCGCGCCGAGGGTGAATTTCGGCTGCCGGGTGTCAGCGTCGAGCAGCCCCCAGTGGCCGCCCACGGTGCCTTCGAGGCGCCGTTTCCAGGGCTGATCGAAGGCTTCGATCAGGTTGACGCGGTAGTTGCCGGCGGCCGCGCGCGCGAGCACCTCCTGGACGAAGCGTGCCTGGGCGAGCCGCGACGGCAGAGCGCCTTCGCGCATGCGGCCGGCGCTCGGCCAGCCGACCTCGCCGATCAGGATCTCCCGGCCCGGAAAGGCCTCGGCCACGTGGCGGCGGATCGAGTCCACATGGGCTGCGGCGGTCTCGACCGGGATCGGGAAGTCCTCCCAATACGGGAGGATATGAATCGTGATGAAGTCGACCGCGCTCGCGAGATCGCGGTTGCGCATCCAGAATTCCCACACGTCCGCATAGGTGACCGGAACGCTGACCTGAGACTTCAGGGCACGGACGTTGTTCGCGACATCCACGGCCGACAGCTCACCACGCAGCAAAGTCTCATTCCCGACAATCACGCCGCGGATGACGTCAGGGAAGCGGCGGACGAGCTCGACCCCTTTGGCGATCTCGCCGCGGTTGCGCTCCGCCTCGCGGCCGAGCCAGACGCCGAGCAGCACCTTGAGGCCGTGGCGCTGGGCGATCTCCGGCACCTGGTCGAGGCCCTGGTTGGTCGCGTAGGTGCGGACGCAGTCGGTGACCTTGGCGAGGCGCTTCAGGTCGTCGTCGATCTGCTCGGCCGACGCGCGCCAGGACGCGTCGAACGGGGTCTGGAGGCCGCGAAACGGCGCGTAGGAGACGCAGTAATACTTTTGGCCTGCGGCCAGCGGTGACGGCGGCAGCGCCACCGGCGTGCCGAGCCACCACCAGATCCCGGCGATCGCCGCCGCAACGGGAATGAACAGACCGAGCGCAACTCGCATCGAGCATCCGAAGAGTATTGGGGCGGGTGCGCCCGCCTTACAGGTCTCCCGTGCCGCTGCCAAGCGTGCCCGAGCTAACCATGGCGTTGCGACAGCCCCGCGGATGCTGGACAAAACCAGGGACTTCGGCCAATCGTTTCGATCTTGCTACGACCTTTCGACAGTCGCATTCCGGTCCCAATCGAGTGGTTGAAGCGTTGAACGAATTGGCAATCGCGCGCGTGATATAAATGTCTATGCCTTCCAGAGAATTGCGTGTTGTACGGCTGCTCGCCGGTGCTGTGCTGTTGGCCTTCGCGACCACCTCCGCGGCGGCACAAGGAAGCGATCCGAAGAGCCAGCCGCAGCCCCAGCCGCAACCACCGAAGCAGGGACAGGCGCCGAGCGAACCGCCGAAGGACAAGAGCCAGGTCGAGAAGTTCGCGGAGGCCGCGCGCGCGCTGGGCGGTCCGGCGTCGAATCCGGAATGCCTTTGGCACGGCCAGCGTGTCGTGCACCGGCTCTACAACGACGACATGGATACGGCCTTCCGCCATATCGACATGTACGAGCGGTTCGGCTGTCCGTCCGGCCACATCCAGGCGACGTTCCGCTGCGTGCTGCGCCAGGGCGATGTCGACCGGCAGAAGCCCGAGCAGCTGAACATCCGCGTGCACGCCTGCTGGATCAATCCGACCATGCCGCCGCCCGAGACGGCCGCTGCGGCGCCCACCCCGGCTCAGCCTGGCCCCCCGACCGCGAAACAGTAACGGAGAGCTGGAACAACTCCCCCGGGGCTGCGTTACGGCCGTTACGAGGCTGTGCGTAATTCCGACCGTGTTCGCGACTGCGAACTGCCCAGGGGAGGAACAATGCCCAAAAAAAGTCATTGATCCGAGATAGTTGGTAAAATGCTCGGCGCGGGTTATGCTGCGCCGCACAAACGCCTTCCAGACGAGCCCAGGGGACGGGTTCGGCCCTGGTTCCCTAGCCCCAGTTGGGTCGCAAAATGCGTCTCGTTGTTGCTGCGGTCGCGCTTCTTGCGTGCGCGCATGCTGGCATTTGGTCGCTTACCTCGCAGACAGCCACTGCGCCGGACGTCCACGGACCGCTGCAGAGCGTGTCCTATACGCCGCACTCGATGTCCTCCACTCCCGACAAGGATGACGAGACCGAGACGAGATCGACCACGTCCAGCAAGGCGCCTGACCCCGTGATGGAAGCGCGCGTGCGCGCCGACCTCGCACGTATCGCGCCTTATGCCCGCATGGTGCGCACCTACTCGTCGCGGAATGGCGCCGAGCTCGTGCCCGCAATCGCCGACCGCTATGGCCTCAAGGTCAATCTCGGCATCTGGCTCGACAAGGAGATCGCCGAGAGCGATCCGCGATACAAGGACCTGTCGGAGCAGGAGAAGCTGCTCTACGCAAAGAACAAGAAGAAGAACGACAAGGAGATCACCACCGCGATCGCGCTTGCGAAGCAATATCGCAATGTCGTCGGCATCGTGGTCGGCAACGAGACGCTGTTCCGCGGCGACCTCACGGTCAATCAGCTGATTGCCAAGATCCAGCAGGTCAAGCGCGAGGTGAATGTCCCGGTCACCACCGGTGAGATCCGCAGCGAGTGGGAACCGAAGCCAAGCGACAAACTAAAGCCCGGCGAGAAAGGGGACGAATATCAGCGTCTCGCCGCCGCGGTGGACTATATCGCGGCGCATATCCTGCCCTACTGGGAAGGTGCTTCCCACGGCAAGGCGGTCAACGCGACATTCCAGCAATACGATGAGCTCCGTCGCATCCATCCGGGCAAGCGCATCGTGATCGCCGAGTTCGGCTGGCCGAGCGGCGGCTACAATCGCCGCGATGCGGTGCCGGGGCGGATGGAGCAGGCGCAGGTGCTGCGCGACTTCGTCGCGCGCGCTGACGCCATGGGCATCGGCTACAACATCATCGAAGCGATCGATCAGCCCTGGAAAACCTTCGAAGGCAGCGTCGGCGCCTATTGGGGCATCTTCGACACGTCACTCAAAGCCAAGTTTCCCTGGTCTGGGATGATCATCGATGCGGACCACTGGAAGCTCGGCGTGATCGCGATCCTGGTCGGCCTGCTGCTCTCGCTGCCGATGTTCGCGATGGTCGGCGTCACCTTCCCGCAGGCGCTGGCGCTCGGCTTCGCCGCGAATATCGTCGGCGCCTGGTCCGCGACAGTGTTCGCCTACTGGCAGGGCAGCTACTTCGTCACCGGCACCGCCATCGCGCTCGGCTTCGGGTTGATGCTGCTGGTGCCGCTGGTGCTGATCGCCATGGCGCGCATCGAGGAGATCGCGTCGATCGCGCTCGGCCGCAAGCCGCGCCGGCTGATCAGCGGCACGGTCGCGGCGCCCGAGGGCTATGCGCCCAAGGTGTCGATCCACGTGCCGGCCTATCGCGAGCCGCCCGAGATGCTCAAGCAGACTCTCGATGCGCTCGCCCGCCTGGACTACCCGAACTACGAGTGCGTGATCATCATCAACAACACGCCCGAGCCCGAGTTCTGGCAACCGATCGAGGAGCATTGCCGCGCGCTCGGCGAGCGCTTCAAGTTCCTCAACCTGCCGAAGATCGAGGGCTTCAAGGCCGGCGCGCTGCGCATCGCCATGGAGCACACCGCGCCCGACGCCGAGATCATCGGCGTGCTCGATGCGGACTACGTCGTGACGTCGGACTGGCTCAAGGACCTGGTGCCGGCTTTCGCGGACCCGTCGGTCGGCATCGTGCAGGCGCCGCAGGACCATCGCGACGGCACGCGCAGCTACATGCACCGCGCCCTCAACGGCGAATATGCGGGCTTCTTCGACATCGGCATGATCGAGCGCAACGAGGTGAATGCGATCATCGTGCACGGCACCATGTGCCTGATGCGCCGCACCGCCATGGCGGCGGCAGGCGGCTGGTCGAGCGACACGATCTGCGAGGACGCCGATCTCGGCCTCGCCATCATGGAGCTCGGCTGGCAGACGCACTATACCAACCGGCGCTACGGCCACGGCCTGCTGCCCGACACCTTCGAGCAGTTCAAAAAGCAGCGCCACCGCTGGGCCTATGGCGGCTTCCAGATCATCAAGAAGCACTGGCGCCGCATGTTCAGCGACACGACGCGCCTCACCCGCGAGCAGAAGCGCGAGTTCGCCCGCGGCTGGCTCAACTGGATGGGCGCGGATTCGATCGGCGTGCTGGTCGCGATCCTCAACCTCATCTGGGTGCCAGTCGTCGCCATCCTCGGCATCGCGGTGCCCGACAAGGTGCTGACCCTGCCGATCGTCGCGGCCTTCATCGTGTCGGTGACCCACTTCCTGGTGCTCTACCGGCTCAAGGTGCCGCTGCCGGCCGGCCAGATGCTCGGCGCCATGTTCGCGGCCATGTCGGTGCAGTGGACGGTGGCGCGCGCCATCGGCGACGGGCTGATCAAGGACCACCTGCCCTTCGCGCGCACCGCCAAGGGCGGCAAGCCCGGCAAGCGCCACGACTTCCCGGCCTTCTGGGAGGCCGTGATCGGCGGACTGCTCGTGCTCGGCGCACTAGTGGTCTACGGCACCAACTGGGAGCAGGTGCGCGAGATCAACTTCTTCGCGCTGGCGCTGGCGATCCAGAGCCTGCCGTTCCTGGCGGCGGTCGCCTTCGCGTCGCTGGAGGCGAGCCGGATGAACGATCCGGATTTCTGGCGCGGCCTCGAGGAGCGCTTCGCCGAGCGGCTGCTGCGCCGCCCGACCGTTGCGGCCAAGGCGCCTGCGGCCGAGAACTCGGTGAACATGAACGTCCCGTAGCGACGGCTGCTCACCTCTGACTCAGCAAAATGGCCGGGCTTGCCCGGCCATTTTCGTTTCAGAACCGTAGCGCGCGTCACGCCGGCAGCGCGGTCTCGACCAGGCGCACCCAGTAGGACACGCCGACCGGGATGACGTCGTCGTTGAAGTCGTAGGCCGGGTGATGCAGGCCCGCGGAGTCGCCGTTGCCGATGAAGATGAAGGCGCCGGGGCGCTTCTCGAGCATGAATGAGAAGTCCTCGCCGCCCATCACGGGGGCGGTGTCGGTATCGACCCGGCCCGGGCCGGCGACGCTGGTCGCGACCTGCGCCGCGAAGCCGGTCTTCTCGGCATTGTTGCGCGTGACCGGATAGTCGCGCTTGTAGGTGAGCTTCGCAGTGGCGCCGTAGAGCTTGGCGGTCCCTTCCACGACCTCGCCGAGGCGGCGCTCGATCAGGTCGCGGATTTCGGGAACGAGGCTGCGCGCCGTGCCGCGCAGTTGCACGGTTTGCGGAACGACGTTGTCCGCATGGCCGCCGTGGAACTGGCAGATCGAGATCACGGCGGATTCGATCGGGTCCACGTTGCGCGAGACGATCGACTGGATCTGGTTGATGATCTGCGAGGCCACAAGGATCGTGTCGACGCACTGGTGCGGCTTGGCCGCATGGCCGCCGACACCCTCCACGTCGATATAGACGCGGTCCGCGGCCGCCATCAGCGGGCCGGGCCGGATCGCGAACTCCCCGATCGGCAGGTTCGGCATGTTGTGCATGCCGTAAACCTCGTCGATGGCGAAGCGGTCGAGCATGCCCTCATTGACCATCTCGCGTGCGCCGCCGCCGCCCTCCTCGGCCGGCTGGAAGATCACCACGGCGGTGCCCGAGAAGTTGCGGGTCTCGGCGAGATAGCGGGCCGCGCCGAGCAGCATGGCGGTGTGCCCGTCATGGCCGCAGGCGTGCATCTTGCCCGGGATGGTGGAGGCATAAGCGAGGCCGGTCTGCTCCTCGAGCGGCAGCGCGTCCATGTCGGCGCGCAGGCCGAGCACCTTGGCGCCGCTGCCATTCGCGGGCTTGCGCCCGCGGATCACGCCCACAACGCCCGTGCGGCCAATGCCGGGCACGACCTCGTCGCAACCGAAGGCCTTGAGCTTCTCCGCGACGCTCGCTGCGGTGCGGTGCACGTCGTAGAGCAGCTCGGGGTGGCGATGGATGTCGCGACGCCACTCGGTAATGTCCGCGTGCATGTCGGCGACACGATTGATGACGGGCATGAGTTCGGTACTCCGGGAAAGCAGCGCCGGACCACGGGGATGTGCGCCGCATAGAAGCGAAGCACCTAACAAACCGGACCGCGGGGCCGCGGTCAACCAAGACGGGTCCGGCCGCGGAACAACTCGGGGCTGATTTGTGTGCACTGCATGATGCGCGAACGATCACGGCCGCGCGGGGGGCACGCCGATCATGCATCTGGAACGGGTTCCGCTGGCGAGAAAAAGCGCCGTGGGCCCGCTAGACCCGGCGGGCGGTCCGTGGATAAGCTGCCGGCCAGACCGCGAGCGATGGTTGGCCGACCGCCGACTGTCATAAAGCCGGTTCTAATTGAGGGGAGACGATGAAAATCAAATCTGCGCTGTTTGCGCTGGCGCTCGGGCTCGCGTCCATGACGCAGTCCGCCGACGCCGTGACCTTCCGTTTCGGCTTTCAGGGCGACCTGAAGGCCCTCGATCCCTACACGCTCAACGAGACCTTCACGCTCGGCGTGCTCGCCAATGTCTACGAGGGCCTGACCAAGCGCGGCCCGAAGCTCGAGATCATCCCTGGCCTGGCCGAGAAATGGGAGACGCCCGAGCCGACCCGCTGGCGCTTCCATCTGCGCAAGGGCGTCAAGTTCCACGACGGCTCGGACTTCACGGCCGACGACGTGGTGTTCTCGGCCGAACGCGTGCGCGCGAACGGCTCCGACCTGAAGACGCGCCTGCCGGCCGACGCCAAGGTCGTGAAGGTCGACGATCACACGGTCGACTTCATCCTGACGGTTCCGAATCCCATTCTGCATTACGAGTGGGACACCTGGTACATCATGTCCAAGAAGTGGGCCGAGAAGAACAACTCGGTCGCGCCGCAGCCCGCCACCGGGCAGCAGATGAACTTCGCGGCGCTCAACGCGAACGGCACCGGTCCCTTCGTGATCGCCGAGCATCAGGCCGGCGTGAAGACCGTGTTCAAGCCGAACGACGCTTGGTGGGACAAGGCGAACAAGAAGCACAATTTCGACGAGGTGATCTTCACCACCATCAACAACGACGCGACGCGCGTCGCCGCCCTGCTCTCGGGCGAGGTGGACTGGATCGATCCGGTCCCACTGCAGGACATCCAGCGCGTGAACGCGAATGCGGGCACGCAGGTGCTGACGGGTCCCGAGCTGCGCACGATCTTCCTCGGCTTCGACCAGATGCGCGACGAGCTCAAGGGCTCGAACATCAAAGGCAAGAATCCGTTCAAGGACGCGCGCGTGCGCAAGGCGTTCTACCAGGCGATCGACATCCAGGCGATCAAGTCGCGGGTGATGCGCGGCCTCGCGGAGCCGTCGGCCCTGATGCTCTCGCCGCTATTGTTCGACCGCGCCAGCGAGTTCAAGCGCCATCCGTATGATCCGGAAGCCGCCAAGAAGCTGCTGGCGGAAGCCGGCTATCCGAACGGATTCGAAGTCACCATGGACTGCCCGAACGACCGCTACGTCAACGACGAAGCGATCTGTCAGGCGAGCGTGGCCATGCTGGCGCGCATCGGCGTGAAGGTGAACCTGCTCTCGCAGCCGAAGGCGAAGTATTTCGCCAAGGTGCTGGCGACCGGCGGCTACGACACCTCGTTCTTCCTGCTCGGCTGGACCCCCGGCTCGTTCGACTCCTGGAACATGTTCGCCAACATCATCGGGTGCCGCGACGAGAAGGGCAAAGGCAGCCCGTTCAATCTCGGCGGCTACTGCAACAAGAAGGTCGACGAGCTCGCCAACAAGATCCTGGTGGAGACGGACAAGACCAAGCGCGATGCGATGATCGCCGAGGGCTACAAGATCCACCACGAGGAAGCCGGCCACATCCCGCTGCACCAGCAGGCGCTGGTCTGGGGCGTGTCGAAGAAGGTGAAGGTCGTCCAGCGCGCGGACAACCAGATCCTCTTCTACTGGTACACGAAGCAGCCGTGAGCGCGACGGCCGGGCCGGTGATCGGCTCGGCCGCCGCCGCAACTTCCGCCAATCCAAGAGCTCGGAAGTCGGGCAAGCCCGGCTTCCGAGGCATCCACGCCCTTCCGCGCATCGGTTCGAGACAACGTGGGTGCGGGAGCCGGTCGCGGCAATGGCGGGGCTGAGACAGTAGACGATGCTCGCGTTCATCATCCGCCGGATGCTGCAGGCCACCCTCGTCATGGTGGTCGTGGCGCTGATTGCGTTCACCCTCTTCCGCTTTGTCGGCGATCCCATCAATCAGATGGTCGGTCTCGAGACCACGCTCGAGGAGCGCGCGGCCTTGCGCGAGGCGCTGGGCCTCAATGATCCCGTCGTCGTGCAGTTCATGCGCTTCATCTGGAACGCGGTGCAGCTCAACTTCGGCATCTCGTATCAATTCAAGAAGCCGGTGCTCGAACTGATCGCCGAGCGCTTCCCCGCCACCATGGAGCTCGCCATCGTCTCGGCGATCTTCTCCATGCTGATGGGCATCCCGATGGGGGTCTACACGGCGCTGCGGCGCGACTCCTGGCTCTCCAAGCTGTTTCTCACGCTGTCGCTGGTCGGCATCTCGCTGCCGACCTTCCTGATCGGCATCCTGCTGATCTTCCTGTTCGCGGTTCAGCTCGGCGTGCTCCCCTCCTTCGGGCGCGGCGAGGTGGTCTATATCGGTTTCTGGTCCACGGGCCTGCTCACCTGGTCGGGCCTGAAGGCGCTGGTGCTGCCGGCGATCACGCTGGGCCTGTTCCAGATGACGCTGATCATGCGCCTGGTGCGCTCGGAGATGCTCGAGGTGCTGCGCACCGACTACGTGAAGTTCGCGCGCGCACGCGGGCTCACCAACCGCGCCGTGAACTTCGGCCATGCGCTCAAGAACACGCTGGTGCCGGTCATCACCATCGCGGGACTGCAGCTCGGCTCGATCATCGCCTTCGCGATCATCACGGAGACCGTGTTCCAGTGGCCCGGCATGGGGCTTCTGTTCCTCAAGGCGGTGCAGAACGTCGATATCCCGATCATGTCGGCCTATCTGCTGCTGGTCGCCTTCATCTTCGTGACCGTGAACCTCATCGTCGATCTGCTCTATGTGGCGGTCGATCCGCGCATTCGCATCGACACGCGAGCGGCCTGACATGGGCGTGGAAACCAACGAAACCGTCGTCGCCCGAGTCGGTACCGGCGCGCGGCTTGGCGCCTTCTTCGACAGCGACCTGCTCCATTCCTTCCTGCGTTCGAAAATGACGGTGCTCGCCGCGATCGTGACGCTGGTGATCATGGTGGCCGCGTTCCTCGCGCCCCTGATCGCGCCGCATGATCCCTTCAACGTCGCCAGCATCAGCCTGCTCGACTCCAATGCGCCGCCTGCCTGGATGGAAGGCGGCGACCGCCGCTTCCTGCTCGGCACCGACGATCAGGGGCGCGATATCTTCTCGACCATTCTCTACGGCTCGCGCCTCTCGCTGACCGTCGGCTTCCTGTCGGTCGCCTTCGCGGCGGCGCTCGGCATCGCGCTCGGCCTGGTCGCGGGCTATGCGGGCGGCACCACGGATTCGGTGATCATGCGCATCGCCGACGTGCAGCTCACCTTTCCGGCCATCCTGATCGCGCTGCTGATCGACGGCACGGCGCGTGCGCTGTTCGGCGAGCAGCGCAACGAGCAGCTCGTGTTCTGGGTGCTGGTGCTTTCGATCGGCCTGTCGTTCTGGGTCCAGTATGCGCGCACGGTGCGCGGCTCCACGTTGGTCGAGAAGAACAAGGAATATGTGCAGGCCGCACGCCTGATCGGCATCCACCCCGTGAAGATCCTGTTCCGCCATGTGCTGCCGAACGTCATGGGCCCGGTGCTGGTGATCGCCACCATCAACCTGGTGCTGGCGATCATCCTCGAGGCGACGCTCTCGTTCCTCGGCGTCGGCCTGCCGCCGACCCAGCCCTCGCTCGGAACTCTGATCCAGATCGGCAACAAGTATCTGTTCTCCGGCGAATGGTGGATCGCGATTTTCCCAGGCATCACCCTCGCGGCGCTCGCGCTCGCCGTTAATCTTTTGGGCGACTGGCTGCGCGATGCGCTCAATCCGAAGCTGCGTTGAGGCGTCGCGGCTGCGGCCCACCGGGAACGAATGACAAGGCCTGGTGGGACCGATATGGTCGCAAAAGTTTCGCTTTGGGAAACTCACCCCATTGGCTCGGGAGGGAGACAATGTCGAACCGACTGATGCGGCTCGCAGCCGTGCTGGCAGCCACGACCGTGCTCGGAATGGCGGCCGCGGACGCGCGCACCGTGAAGTGGTCGCGGTCCGGTGACTCGCTCACCCTCGATCCGCACGCGCAGAACGAAGGGCCGACCACCAACGTGTCGCGCCAGATGTACGAGCCGCTCGTGGAGCGCGCCGCGAATGGCGACCTCGTGCCGACGCTCGCGACCTCGTGGCGCATCACGGAAGATCCGACCGTCTGGGAGTTCAAGCTCCGTCAGAACGTCAAGTTTCACAACGGCAATGCCTTCGACGCGGACGACGTGGTCTTCACCTTCGAGCGCGCGCGCCAACCGACCTCCGACTTCAAGGGCTATCTCACCTCGGTCGAGAGCGTGAGCAAGGTCGACTCGCACACCGTGCGGGTGAAGACCAAGGGCCCGAACCCGATCTTCGTGCAGAACCTCACCAACCTGTTCATGATGGACAAGGAGTGGTCCGAGGCGAACAACGTCACCAAGGTCCAGGACTTCAAGAACAAGGAAGAGAACTTCGCGGTCCGCAATGCCAACGGCACCGGCCCGTTCCAGCTCGTCTCGCGCGAGCCTGACGTGAAGACCGTCATGAAGCGCAATGACGCCTATTGGGGCCGCGGCGAAACTCCGCTCGAGATCACCGAATTGGTGCTCACGCCGATCAAGGCCGACGCCACGCGCGTCGCCGCGCTGCTCTCGGGCGAGACCGACTTCGTCCAGGACGTGCCCGTGCAGGACATCGAGCGGCTCAAGGGCTCGCAGAACCTGCGCGTCACCACGGGACCGGAGAACCGGTCGATCTTCCTCGGCATGGACCAGTCCTCACCGCAGCTTCGCTCGGCAAATGTGCAGGGCAAGAACCCCTTCGCCGACCTGAAGGTGCGCCAGGCCATGAACATGGCGATCAATCGCGAGGCGATCCAGCGCGTCGTGATGCGGGGCCAATCGGTCCCGGCGGGGGCAATCGTGCCGCCCTTCGTCAACGGCTACACCAAGGAGATCGACACGCTGCCGAAGACCGACACCGCCAAGGCGAAGGCGCTGCTCGGCGAGGCCGGCTACGGCAGCGGCTTCTCGGTCAGCCTGCACTGCCCGAACGACCGCTACATCAACGACGAGGCGATCTGCCAGTCGGTGGTCGGCATGCTCGGCCAGATCGGGATCAAGGTGAACCTGGTCTCGCAATCGAAGTCGCTGCACTTCCCACTGATCCAGAAAGCCGAGACCGACTTCTACCTGCTCGGCTGGGGCGTCCCGCCCTACGATTCCGAGTACATCTTCAGCTACATGTATCATACGCGCGGCGACAAATACGGCAGTTGGAATGCGGGCAAGTACAGCAACTCCGAGATGGACAAGCTGATCCAGTCGCTTTCCGCTGAGACCGACCTCGCCAAGCGCAACGCCTCGATCGCGGCGATCTGGAAGCAGGTCGCTGCCGACCAGGTCTATATTGCGATCCACCACCAGGTGCTGGCGCACGCGATGAAGAACTTCCTCGATATTCCGGTGCACCCGGACAATCAGGTGTTCTTCAAGGCCGTCGCGTTCCGCAAGTCCTGATCCAACGAGCTCGGGGCCGGATCATCCCGGTCCCGACCCCCCGCTTACGATGATCGCATACGCCCTTCGCAGCCTGGTCCAGGCGATCCTCGTGATGCTGGCGGTGGCGCTCATCGCCTTCACGATGTTCCGTTTCGTCGGCGATCCGGTTTCCAACATGGTGGGCCAGGAAGCCTCGGTCGCGGATCGCGCCGAGCTCGCGGAGCGGCTCGGCCTCAACGATCCGGCGCCCGTGCAGTTCGGCCGCTTCGTGCTCGGGCTGACGCGCGGCGAGTTCGGCATGTCGTATCGCCAGGGGCGGCCCGTGAAGGATCTGCTCGCCGAGCGGCTGCCCGCGACCGTTGAGCTCGCCGTGGTCTCGGCCACCATCGCACTCGTGTTCGGGATCGCCCTCGGCGTCTACACGGCGATCAAGCGCGGCGTGCTCGCGCACTTCGTGATGTCCGCGTCGCTGATCGGCGTGAGCCTGCCGACCTTTCTGATCGGCATCGGCCTCATTTACATCTTCGCCGTGGAGCTGCAGTGGCTGCCCTCGTTCGGGCGCGGCGAGGTCGTCAAGTTCGGCTGGTGGTCGACCGGCCTGCTCACCGAGAGCGGACGCCTTTCGCTGATCATGCCGGCGCTCACGCTCGCCTTCTACCAGCTCACGCTGATCATGCGCCTGGTGCGCGCGCAAATGCTCGAGACGCTGCGTACTGATTACGTGAAGTTCGCCCGCGCGCGCGGCATTCCGGAGCGCAAGATCCGCTTCCAGCACGCGTTGCGCAACACCATGATCCCGGTCACCACCATCGCGGGCCTGCAGCTCGGCTCGGTCATCGCCTTCGCGATCGTCACCGAGAGCGTGTTCCAGTGGCCGGGGCTCGGCTCGTTGTTCGTGCAGGCCGTGCAGTTCGTCGACATTCCGGTGATGGCCGCCTACCTGATGTTCGTCGCCCTCGTCTTCGTGGTGGTGAACCTCGCGGTCGATCTCCTTTATTTCGTGCTCGACCCGCGTTTACGCGAGGGGGCACCCGCGATGGCGAGATAACCGTGCACGCGCCCCTGCCCCCGCCCGAGACCGTATCGACTCGCCTGCGGCGCTGGTGGGAGTCCGACATCGCGTGGAGCTATCGGCACTCGCCGGTCGCGATCGGCGCGAGCATCGTGGCGGCCGCCCTGATGATCGGCGCCGTGTTCGCGCCCTTGATCGCGCCGCATAATCCGTTCGATCCCGCGTCGCTCAACCTGATGGAAGGCTTCTCGAAGCCGGGCGAGCCGAACGCCATCACGGGCCGGACCTTCATCTTCGGCACCGACAGCCAGGGCCGCGATATTTACTCGGCCATCCTCTACGGCTCGCGCGTCTCGCTGCTGGTCGGCTTCGCCTCGGTGCTGTTCTCGGTGGTCCTCGGCGTCACGCTCGGGCTCGCGGCGGGATATCTCGGCGGACGCATCGATGCGCTGATCATGCGCATCGCCGACATCCAGCTCTCCTTTCCGGCGATCCTGATCGCGCTGCTGGTGTTCGGTATCGCGCGCGGCCTGATCCCGCCGGCGCAGCACGAGCAGGCCGCGATCGTGGTGCTGATCATCGCGATCGGCCTTTCGCATTGGGCGCAGTATGCCCGCACGGTGCGCGGGTCGACGCTGGTCGAGAAGGGCAAGGAGTACGTCCAGGCCGCGCGCGTGATGGGCCGCTCGCCCTTCGCGATCATGAACCGCCACGTGCTGCCGAACGTGATCGGCCCCGTGCTGGTGATCGCGACCATCAACCTGGCGCTCGCCGTCATCGAGGAGGCGACCTTGTCGTTCCTCGGGGTCGGAGTTCCCCCAACTCAGCCCTCGCTCGGCACCTTGATCCGCATCGGCCAGCAGTTTCTATTTTCCGGCGAATGGTGGATCCTGCTTTACCCGGCGCTGGCCCTGATCTTGCTCGCGCTCTCCATCAATCTCCTGGGCGACTGGTTGCGCGACGCCCTCAACCCGAAACTGCGATGACAGAACCGGTTCTCAGCGTACGAAATCTCAAGGTGGAGTTTCCGACCCGGCGCGGGCGGCTGACCGCCATCGACGGCGTCTCCTTCGACCTCATGCCGGGCGAGGTGCTCGGCGTGGTCGGCGAGTCCGGCGCCGGCAAGTCCATCACGGGCACCGCCATCATCGGCCTGATCGAGCCGCCCGGCCGCATCGCGGGCGGCGAGATCCGGCTCAAGGGCCAGCGCATCGACAACCTGCCGCCCGAGGCCATGCGCAAGATCCGCGGGAAGCGCATCGGCATGGTGTTCCAGGATCCGCTGACAAGCCTCAATCCGCTCTACCGGATCGGCGATCAGCTGGTGGAGACGATCCAGACCCATACGGATCTTTCGAACGAGGCGGCGCGCAACCGGGCGCTCTCCCTCCTCGCCGAGGTCGGCATCCCGGCGCCCGCTTCACGCATCGACAACTACCCGCACCAGTTCTCGGGCGGCATGCGCCAGCGCGTGGTGCTGGCGCTGGCACTCGCTGCCGAGCCGGAGCTGGTGATCGCGGACGAGCCGACCACGGCGCTCGACGTCTCGGTGCAGGCGCAGATCATCGCGCTGATCAAGAAGCTCTGCCGCCAGCACGGCGCGGCCGTGATGCTGATCACCCACGACATGGGCGTGATCGCCGAGACCGCGGACCGCGTGGCCGTGATGTATGCGGGCCGCATCGTCGAGATCGGCCCCGTGCGCGAGGTCGTGAAGAGCCCGCTGCACCCCTACACCAAGGGCCTCATGGGCTCGATCCCGGCGATCGCGAGCGAGGCCGAGCGGCTGCTGCAGATTCCGGGCTCGATGCCGCGCCTCACCGCGATCCCGAAGGGCTGCGCCTTCCATCCGCGCTGCCCGGCGCGCTTTGCGCCCTGCGACGAGGTGCGCCCCGAGCTCGCCGGCCGCGACCGATCGCTGGTCGCCTGCTGGCTCTATCATGACATTCCGGCACCCGCGGAGCTGCAGCCATGACCGAGGTGCTCGTCCGACCCGACGCCACGGCCGCGAATGCGGCGGCGCAGCCGCTCGTGCAGGTCGAGAACCTCGGCCGCATCTTCGACGTCTCGCCGCCCTGGCTCAATCGCGTGATCGAAGGCCTGCCCGTGCGGCTGCTGCGCGCCGTTTCGGGCGTCAGCTTCTCGATCAATCGCACGGAGACCTTTGCGCTGGTCGGCGAATCCGGCTCGGGCAAGTCGACGGTCGCCAAGATGGTGGTCGGGCTGATCCCGCCCACCACGGGCCAGGTGATCATCGACGGCGTCTCGATGACCAATCCGGCGCACGACGCGCAGCGGCGGCAGCTGCGGCGCCGCATCCAGATGGTCTTCCAGGATCCCTACGCCAGTCTCAACCCGCGCTGGCGCGCCTTCGACATCATTGCCGAGCCGGTGCGCGCGTTCGGGCTCGCAAAGAGCCGGGGCGAGATCGCGCCGCGGGTCGGCGAATTGCTCACTCTGGTCGGCCTCGATCCGGCGGATGGTGTGAAGTATCCGCACGAGTTCTCGGGCGGCCAGCGCCAGCGCATCGCAATCGCGCGCGCCCTCGCCTCCGAGCCGGAGTTCATCGTCTGCGACGAGCCGACTTCGGCCCTCGACGTCTCGGTGCAGGCGCAGATCCTCAACCTGATGCGCGACCTGCAGGACCGCCTCGGCCTCACCTATCTGTTCATCAGCCACAACCTGGCGGTGGTGCGCCACATGGCGAGCCGCATCGGCGTCATGTATCTCGGCCGCCTGGTCGAGGTCGCGCCCTCCCGCGACTTGTTCGCCACGCCGCGCCACCCTTATACGCGCATGCTGCTCGACGCCGTCCCGGACCTGGACATGACGGGGCGGCAGCGCAAGGCCATCGAGGGCGAGGTGCCGAACCCGATCGATCCGCCGCCGGGCTGCCCCTTCCACCCGCGCTGCCCCTTCGCCTTCGATCGCTGCCGGACCGAGCGCCCGGAACCGGTGGTCGCCGGCACCGCCACGGTCCGCTGCCACGCCGTGGAGGAAGGGCGGATCTAGCCCGCCCGCTATTGACCCCATCCAGGGGGCCCCCTACACACGCCGGGACCCTGGGAGCGCGTAGCTCAGCCGGTAGAGCATCTGACTTTTAATCAGAGGGTCCTGGGTTCGAGTCCCAGCGCGCTCACCAAAATCAACGGCTTGTGCCATCCGGTGATTGCAAACTGGGGGCAGTCTTCATGTGTGGGTAACGGCTGGGCTAACAATCGCCGCATGGTCGGAGGTCTCGGCCCACTCACTCACACAACCGCTATGCGGGAGCTTGGTAATGCCGGGCGCGCGTCGGCAGGCGAACGCCAAGTACGCCTCGATTGTTCGAGCTTGCGAGGGCGAGTGTGGTCCCGAGGCAATCGAGTAGTACGTTTCTTAGTTCGCCTTCCTCAGCGCATGAAGCGTACGATGGGTGGCGCTCCAGTTGTGCATCGGCACGCCGGACACCCCCTTAGCGGGCCAACCGAGCCAATAGGTCGTGTTGAACGGCATGATCCGCGGCGACTGCACCAGCGGGATCAATGGCATGTCCTCACTGAGATGCTTGTAGGCCTTGACGACGAGGACCGGCACCGCGGCGGGCGTCGGCATCTGAGCGCCCAGTTCCTTGATCACGACGTCCGCATAGTCCTTGGCGGCCTGTGTGTTCCAGCGGCCCGTATTGTTGAATCCGGGACTGCGCACGCCAATGTTCTGCGCCACGGCGGCGTAGCGCACCAGCGAAGCATGGGGATCGCTCACCGAGCCACAGGAGAGCCAGCTCACCGCCATCTCGTAGTCGCCCTTTGGAATCGCCTGGGCCCAGTATTCCCCGTGGGAGACCTCCTTCGCCTTGGCGTCGATGCCCGCAGCCGTGAGCTGTCGTGCCACCTCACGCGCCAGTTCGACGTCGCGGTCGTGCCGAACGTCCACCAGAATATTGACCGCGAGGGTCTGGCCACCCTTCTGGTAAAAGGCGCCGCTCTTGCTCCAGCCCGCCGCGGTTAGGAGCGGCTCGGCGGCCGCCGCATTGGCCCCTGGCGCGACTCCATAACCGGCGCTCACCACGGCATCGATTGAAGTTTTCAGACTCCCATATTCCGGGAACAAGGTGCGCGAAGGCACGGCCGCATCGCCATAGACCGCTGTCGCCAGCGCCTTGCGGTCGAGCAGTAGCGAGACGGCGCGGCGCAGGCGCGGATCGGTCCAGGGCTCGCGCAGCGTGTTGATCTCGAGCTGGCGCGAACAGGGGTCGTTCCAGGCGAGCGGGCTCGCGGCGTCCCAGCCGATGATCTTGTTGTTCTTGCTCTGGGCGTCGCGCAGCGCCGCGAGCGTCATCTCGCGTCCCGTGTCGATGTCGTTGCGCTCGAGCGCCGCCTTACTCTGCGCATCGCTGCCGAGCACCTGCCATTCGAGCTGCAGCGGCGCCGGGAGGCGCGGTTTGAAGGCAGTCCCGCCGGCCGTCGGCGGCTTGATCCCCCACCAGTTGTCGTCGCGCACCCAGACCATCTTGGATTCGGACCCTTCCTTGAACTTGTAGGGGCCGGTGCCGATCGGGTTGGAGAACTTGAAGGCTGACGGATCCGGATACTTGTTCTTGTCGAGAGCGTCGCGCCAGATGTGCTGCGGCATGATGAAGAAGGAGCCGAAGAAGCCGGTGGCGAAATTCTGCAGCGCGAAGCGTGGATTCGCATACTTCAGCTTGAAGGTGACGCGATATTCATCGGTCGGGTTGGTACGTGCGACGCTGGCGACCTGCTGGCGCATGCTCACGGCTTCCTGAGCGACCAGGCTGTCGTTCTTGAGCACGAGCTCGTTGATCGTGAAGATCACGTCATCGGCCGTGAACTTCTTGCCGTCGGACCAAGACACGCCGCGGCGCAGCGTCAGCACCCATTCGTTCGGCGTGATGTTGTTGGTGGGCGCGATCGAGAGTGCGAGCCAGGGCTCGAGGCGCCCGGTGTCGTAGTCGACGAGAAACAGCGGTTCCCACATGGCCTGATGGGCGCCATGCTCCCGCTTGGTGCCCGGCGTGTACCAGTTGAAGTTCTTCGGATCCTGGATCGGCTTGGCGAGATCGAAGATCACCTTGTCCTTGCGGGGGACGTCCTGGGCGAATGCCGCCGAAGCGACGAGTGTCGCAGCAACCAAGACGCCAATCCGCTTATACATCTTGCCATTGTTCGCGCCAGCCAGCGCTGGATCACCGTGAAGCTTTGACAATCCGCACATATGCATGTCATCCGCCCTTGTAATCCGGGAAAATCGATCTAATCCGCTCCGCCGCCTTGCTTTTGCAAAACTCGCCCAGCTGACGGCGCCGGTCCGGGTCAGCAAGCAACATGAGAAGCTCAGACCAATGCGCTTCAAGCTGCTTTGCGCTCGCCTCCATGTTCCGCTCTTCAACGGATGGGCTCGCTTCGCGCAATTGGTCTAAGAAGTCCAAAACGCAATCGAGGTCGTTCCATCCTGACACCTGATCGCCGATCTCGACGAATGTCTCGCCGCGGTCACGGAAGAAGCGGAGGCTAAAGACGGCACCTTCCAATATGACTTCAGCATTACCGAACGTCTCAGGATCGTAGCGACCCGCTATGTGGCGCATCCCTCTATCAAGAACGAACGAAAATTCGGGTGCTATGTCCATCAAGGTCGTCATCATTTCGGTGCAATCAATCTTGTGCCATCTGCGCTAGGCACGTAACCCTTTCCTGCCAGGTATTCGAGCTCGCGAGCAAAGAACGAGCCCTGCTTCACTTTGTCGAGAGGAGTTGCGAGGACAATGTCGTCCCCGCGTGCGATCATCCGATCCAGGAATTTCTGATTTGCGGCCCACTGCTCGACCTTCGTCATCTTTTCCCATATCGCCTTCGGCACATTAAAGGCTCTCGCGCCAAGCTTTTCCGCAAGTTTCGTGTATTCCGGCCAGTGTCCTAACACCGTCTTTCCAATGGCCTCAGTTGCTTTCTCGGTTGCTCGTGTGGCGGTGGCCACACCTTTTGCGAAGCCCGTTGTGACGCTCAACAGGAATCCGAGTTTTTCGTTCTGCTCCTCGCGCGGGGTTAGCGCGACGTGCGTTAGCGGATTAACCGGCGTGTCCCCATAGTAGTTGAATATCGCGAAGGGGTCTCCCAACATTTTTCCGAGTATTGGATGCCTATTCCAGAATGTGTCCGGCGGCGCGCAGATTTGAGGTCCATCCGCTGGATCTCCACATTGACCAGTCGCATCCCTAACAAAGATCGGATTATGCGATGCATAGTTGAACGCCGAGAGGTTGGTTAGTCGATAGACCCCGTCGTTTGGCGTCCCACTCCAGTAACTTTGCATCATCGGATCCGGCTTCAGCCAAATGCCGAGATCCCGGCTGTAGTAGCGTGCTCCGAAGGAGGAGAAGCCGGTGACGCGGTCGAGCTCCTTGCCGTGGTAGACCGAGAGCGGCGGTCCGCCGGCGCGACCCGTGGTCGCGAGGCCGTCGGTGGTCAACTCGAGCCCGTAGGGACTGTATTCGCGGCGCGCGATGACGATGGCATTGGTGTCGGTCGGCTCACCGAACACCGTGACGGCCGCCGTCATCGAGCCGACCGGAAGATCCCCGTAGAGATAGGTCGCGAGCGGGTCCTCGCTGGGATCGGCGGGCGCCGCCAGGCTCATGGCCGGTAAGCTGCCTTGCGAGAGTTGCACCGTGCCGCGCTTGTCATAAGGCCGCGCATAGAAGGGCGTCATGTAGAGGGTTGCGGCCTCGCGCTCGCTCTCGGCCGGCTCGTTCTCGCCGCGCAGCCATGGGCGATGGATCTTCAGGGCGCGGTTGCCGCCCGAGTCGTAGACATAGTCCTCGCGCAGCGTCCTCTCGTTGCCGGCGGCCGCGCCGTCCTTCACGCCACGCACGCGCATGAGCCGGCCCTCGGCGTCCCACGTCATGGAGCGATTGGAGACGACGCCCGGCACCGGCTCGGGTCCTTCCGCGGCCGTGCGCATGCGCGTCATGCGGCCGAGATCGTCATAGGCGAGAAGCGTATTGCGCAGCGCCGTGTCGCCGATCGCGTAGCCGATGCTGCGCGGCGCGTGCACGGGGCCTTCGCGCGGATCGCTGCCGTATTCGTAGGTCCAGCGGCGCTGGAAGCTGCCCGGGCCGCCACCCGCGACCGTCAGCGTCCGCGTCTTGAAACGATGACCCGCGTCGTAGCTGTAGCCACCGCCACTGGTCATGGAGTCGGTTGCGCCGCCCTCCCCGCGCCGCGCGGCGGCGCGGAAACGGGTGAGCCGATTCACGGCGTCGTAGGAGAAGGCGAAGGCGCTCTCGTAGCTGTGGGCAAGCGGCTGGCTGACAAGCGGCCGGTTGGAATAGTCGAGGATATTGCCGCCGCCGTCGTACTGATATCCGAGCATCTGCACGGGCCGGCCGGTCTCGCCGGTACGGGCCGCGGTCAGCGTGGTCAGCCGGTTGAGGCGCAGGTCGCGCTCGTCATAGCGGTAGCCGGTCGCGATGCCGCTCGCGGTCCAGCGCATGGCGGGGCGGCCGAGCGCGTCCTGCGCGGCATTGATCAGCGGGCGGCCGTTGAACGTGAGTTGGGCGACCGCCCCGTCGGGCGCGTAGCGGCGGCCGATGGTGAAGCGCGCCAGGCAGGTGTTGACGCCGTCCTTGATGCAGGCGAGCGCCGGGTTCATGGGCGCGCCCTCGGCGAAGCGTTCCTGTACGGGATCTCCGAAGGCCGTATAGGCGCTGTCGAGCTCGTAGAAGCCAACCTCGGGGAGATAGGTCTCGCTGCGCCCTTCGCTGTGCTTCACGTCGCGCACGGGCGCCACGATCGAGCGCACCTCGCGCCGCGCCTGGCCGAGCTCGTTGAACGAGAAAGCGCGCGCACCGGTGCGGTCGCTGATGACGGTCGCTTGCCCAATGCAGTTATCGCAGGTGCGTCCGGCCGTATCGATGAAGCGGCTGTTGGCTTGATCGTTGGGCACGAAGCGCAGCGCCTCGGTGGGGGTTCCGAACACGATGGCCGAGGGCGAGCGATCGTAAAATACTCGCACGGTGTCGCGCTCGTCGGGAGCGCCGCCCTGCTCCTCGAGAGAGTGATAGGACATGCGCACCATGCGTCCGGCCGCATAGCCGTAGGTCTTCTGATTGCGCACCTTCGACGTGGTGCCGCAGGGCGTCTCGGGGACGCCTTCATGGCGGAATCCGGTCTCGCTGATCAGCGCATTGAGTCCGTCAAACTCATATCGGGTGCAGCCGGCGTTCGGCTCCTGCATCTCGCGCGTGCGCCCGAGCAGGTCGTAGCGGACCGCCGTGCGGGCCCGATTTGTGCCTTCGAGCGGCGAGTCGACCGCGGTGAGCTGCTGCAGGGGATCGTAGGCATAGCTGACACGCGCGGGCTGGCCGCCCGGATTGACGGCGGACTGCTGCGCGGCCGCCGACCAGTCGTCCGCAAGGGCTGCGATCGGCGCGCAGAAGCCGCGCGTCTTGGCATCGTCGCGCTGGTAGTCCTGGCCGAGCGGCGGGTCGCCGAGCGGCACGGCGGAACCGGCCGGATAGAACCGCTCCTGGTCCTCGAACACCATGCGCCGCAAGCCGCGCGCATCCGACCAGACCGCGCTGGCGGTGCAGCGGGGGGACATATTCAAGGCTTCGAAGCGCGCCGCACGATCACCGTCCTGCGGCACGATGCGGTACCGATATTGCGCGCTGCCCTGCACGACATCCGCGATCTTCGGGCGGCTCAGGCGCGACTCGACCAGCAGCGGGCGCCCGGCGCCGTCATGGGTTGTGGAGACCAGCGGCGCGAGTGGCGCCGGCGGCACCTGCGGGTCCAGGAAGCGCCGCAACGAGCCCTCGCGCGCCCGGGCACTGGTGACTGGATAGGATTCATAGGATTCGAGATCCCGGCCGAGCGCATCGGTCCGGGTTGCCGGTGTGACGATCCCGGTCGCAAAACCGGTGCAACGCTCTGAGAGACCGGCGGTCGCCGGCTTGCCGCGGCCCTGCACGATGAAATCATCGTCTACGCCAAGACAGACATCGGCCTCACGGATGCTCTGCACCAGGCGTCCCACGCCGTCCGCGAACATCGCGGTCTCACGCGAGGTTTGATCGCGGCCGAGAAGCCCACCATAGCTGTCGGAGCTCTCGAAGCGACGCACATTGCTGCGCAGGAGGCCGTTACTCACTTTCTCGTAGTCCACCGCCGCAAGGATGTGCCACTTCTCGGCTTCGGCGGGCGGCACCGTCTCGGGCGCGTAGGCGTTCGCCGGATCCTTGGCGACGGCGCGCGTTACTCGATTTTGCAACGGCCGGGTCCGGTTCTCGCGCGGAGCATTACCCCAGGACCGTGCGACCAGGCTCAAACGTCCCCAGCGATCGACGTCGAACAGCAGCCGGTTCTCGTTGACGTCGCGGCTCTCGGCAACGCTGCCGAAATGACCGTCGACGCGACTATAGGAGAGATGCGTGATGGGCTTGCGCAGCACCGGATCCGGCAGCGTGTCGCGGCCGAAGGTACAGCGCGGCCGCTGCTCCGGCGGCAGCCGCAGCACGGCTGGACTGTCCGCGCCGGCACCCGGCACCTCGTTCACACAACGCGTGAGCGCCAGCGAGGTGGCGGTCCGGCGGAATGGATCGGCAGCGTAGTCGAAACGACGCTCGATCCAGTCCTTGTTGCGCGACAAGGGCGAGATCGCATGTAGCAGGTTGCCGAAGTCGTCGTAGCCGACGAACTGGTGGTGCACGATGGCATCGAAGCTCGACTCGCCCTTCGGCAGCCCGCCGGTCCTCGCATAGGCGTTGCGCAGGGCGTCCTGGAGGGTCGAGTACCCGTCCTTGAGCGCCTCCTCCATGTTGCGCTTGAAGACCGCGCACATGCCGGGCGCGAAGCGGAAGCCTTCGCCACCCGGATAGACGCAGATATCCGTAGTGTTGACGGTCTTCCAGCCATTGCCGACGCGACGATTGTCGGAAAAGAGCGCCTCGCGCATGCGCAGCGGGGTCGCTTGGCTGTTGGGCTCGCGCCACGGGCCTGCGAAGATCTGCAGATCCTGCGCGAGCCCGAGCAAGGGATAGCCGATGCCGCCGCTGCGCACCGCATCGAGACCCTGCCGCCGAGCGTAGTTTACCACCGCATGGGCCGAGGCGTCCGGCTGCGGCGTCCAATCTGAGAGCGCTTCGCCGATGCTGCCGAAGCCGATGACCTGTCCCCACGTATCGTGATCGAAGGCGACTGCCGAGCGCAGCCGCTCCGCGGCCGGATCGATCGCCAGTGCCGGCTCGGTGACCGGCACCCCGCCGCCGAAGCTTTCGAGGCCGATCAGGCGGCGCCGGACGGAGCCCGACTGCTGCGCCCAGAAGGCGCGCTGCTCGCGTTCGAAGCCAGCTTCGCAGACGGTACGACGCAGCGTCTGCTCGCAACCGCCGAGGCTGGTGCAGAACCCGCCACCGCCGAGCAGATTCGGCTCGCGCCGGTACGGCGTCGAGCCGTCCCATTCCGCTGAGAGTGCCGAGCGTGCGACCGAGAAGCTCGACTTGTTCCAGGAATCGCCGAGCGGCGTGCGATCGAGCACGCCGCATTTGCCGGTGAAGTCTGCAGCCAGGCTCTGCAGGTCGTCGATCGTGTAGCTGAAGGACTCCTGCGAGACCGCCTGCAAAGGCGGCTCCGCGGTGTCGGTATCCTCCGGCCCCGAGGTCGCGCCCGCGACGGTGCGCGTGAGCTCCAATCCTTGAGTGAGGAAATCGCGGTTCGAGAAGGTCTGGCGCACGACCTGGAGCTTGCGATAGCCCGCGACGCTCAACGTCGGCCAGTCGAGCTCGGCCGCCGCCTGCACGGCGACAAGGCAGTTCGCGGCGTCCGCGGTTGTCGTGCTGCATCCATAGCTGCGGCTCGTGCGCGTGGCGAAGCCGTAGAACTGCCGCTCGGCGCGATTGTAATAGCCCCCCGCATAGTCATAGGTCGTCAGCAGCACATCGTGGCCGTCGGGCGGCAGGAGCGCATCGCGCGCTTCCGGAACGTAGCCGTCGAAGCGCGCCACCCCGGTGAGCGCCCAGACGGGACGGCCATTCTCGGGGCCCGAATTGCCGAGCAAGGCGTGGCGCAGCACCCAACGCGCGCCAGACGGATTGGTGACCTCGGCGAGCAGATGATACTTTCCATTCGGATTGTAGTGCACGCGTGTGGCGAGGCTCGCGGGGTCGAGATTCGGACTGCCCCCGGGCGCGGGCAAAAAGTTGCCGCTGACCGTCACGACATCGGGAACGCCATCGCCATTGATGTCGCGAATGTTGAGCAGCTCGCGAGTCTGATTGCGCGCCCACTTGATGTTTGGCGTGAAGACCATCTTGAAGAAGATGGTGCTGAAGCCATAGGTGTAGGCTGCGCCGGCGTCGACCAGCGTGGTCTCCGACATGGAGGTGCCGGACTCGGTCCCCGCCTGTCCGGACTGCCAGTTGGTCAGGCGATGCATCCGTCCCTGGCCGAACCCGTTACCGAGATTGGGATAGACCAGCAGACCGCCGTCCACCGGCAGGACGATGTCCGGTCGGCCGTCGCCCGTGAAGTCCATGAGCGCGGCCTGCGAGCCGTTGTCGCGATGCGCGAGGCCCAGCCCGCCCTGGAAGCTTCCAGCGCCAAAGGAGAAGCCGAGGCGCACACCGAAGCCGGCCGAGTGATTGGTATTGAAATGATATCCCTGCAGGGTGCCGCCCGGCACGGAGACCGGGACATTGCGCCTGGCGCCGAGGCTGTTGCCTGCGTTGAACTGCAGCGAGAGGCCACTGCCGACGGCGCCGCCCGACAGTTTGTCGGCCAAGCCGTCGCCGTTGAAGTCGCGCAGCTCGACGAATCTCTCATCGTGACCGTGCTCGACACTGAGATCGAAGCTCGGATCGACGGCGGCATCGGTTGAGCCCGTGCCGGAGGATTTCGTCGCCTTGGCGAGAAATTTGGCGGCCGTGTGGGCCGAGATCCCGAGGCCGCGGCCGCTGCTGGTCGCATTGGCCCCCTGATCGAAGCCGGGAGCGCTCTGCCCGGACCCGAAGTCGGCGAGGTCGTCATTGACGCGGAAGTAGGTCCACCAATCGCGGCGCGATAGTCCGACGGGTGACGACAGTTCGACTGTGTTCCCCGAAATGACGTCGGGAAACCCGTCGCCATTGACGTCGCGCAGCTGCCGCGTCGTCGTGAGGCGGGTGTCGATCTGATGGGCGTTGACGAAGGCTGCGCCTTCCGTGTGCGAGATCGAGCGCGAGCTGCTCGCCTGCACCGGCGCGAAGACCTCGATGGCGCGGCTCGGCGGTGTCGGGCGGTTTGGGAGGTCGGCCACCGCGGGTGTTCCGGTTGTGCCAGACGGACAGATGCCGGCGGGGCCAGACGGGCTCTGGGGATCGATGCAGGCGAGTCGTCGATAAGAATCGAACTCGAACAGGAACTGGGCGATCGGCGGCCGCTCGAAGCCGACCAACGCCGAGACCGAATAGACCGCGGGGTCGCTCGTCGCCGACGGTGTCACCGCGCTTTCCAGTAAGATCGTGTCGTCGACTCCTTTCCAGCAACTGGCAATGCCGCTGGGCGCCTCGGCCGCACAGACTCCCGTCTGCGGCCGCGATGGATTGTCCTGCAGGGCCTTATCGTGGGCGGCGCCGGTCACGGGACCGAGGAAGCGATGCTCCAGCGGGAACCAGATCACGTGCTTCAGGCTGAGCACCGCATTGCCTTGCGGGGTCAGGTGGCTCTCGCATCGATCGAACTTCTGCTCGCCGGTGACGCTGCATTCGCCGTTCGCTCGTGTGTAGACGCCGGGATCGTAATTGTTGCCCGCGGGAGCCGGCAGGTCGCCGTAGCGAAGCGAATCCTTCACGGGCGAGAAGAAGCGCGGCGGCTGCCGCAGGGCCTGACCGTCGGCCTTGCCGGCGAACAACGCCCAGTCGCCGCCAGCCTTCCAGACATTGGGATCGCGGCTGTAGAAGGCGAGATGCGCTTCAGGTTTGATCGCGTCCACGCGCGGGAATTCGCCGGGCGGCGGCGCCAGCGCGAACTTGTCGGCTTCGACCTCGATCTCTGGATGAAGACGGAGGATCTCGCGCCGCCGCAGCACCGAGAAGCGGTTCTCGCCGGGTGCGGCCTTCTGCGCATCGCTGTAGGTGCGGTACTGCGCGCCGAGCAAGATCTCGGTCCAGCCGAGCCGCGTCCACGGGCGGCACGTCACCGGTAGAGCCGCGGCGGTGCTGCCGGGCGGATCGGGCATCTGGGGGCAGCTCAGGCCGCGCACGTCGCTGTCGACTGAGTCCTCCGTGGGCGTGAGGATCTGCGAGGGCGCGCGCGGCACAAGATAGCGCGTGCGCGCGATACCGACCGGCAGCGGCGCCACACCGTCGAACACCGAGAACTTGCCCCGGATCGTATCGGCGGGATTGGCGGAATTACGCGCGATGGTCTTGTCGACCGGCGTCAGGCGAACGTGCAGCTCAAGAACGTCGAGCGGCCCCGCCCTGAACTCGAGAACGCGATTACGGCCGTTGAACTCGTTGTTCTCGCTGATCGTATAAGAAACCACATAGCTCGGCGGCCCGACATATTTCAGCGCCTCAGGGCTCGGACAGTCCTGCTTCGCCTCCATCGCGGCGAGATCCGGATAAGCCGGGTAAGCGCGCGGGCAGAACGGGTCGTAGCCCTTGAGCATGATGCCGTTGCTGAAGGCCACGGCTCGGCCGGTCCGCTTGTTCAGCGTGATGCGCTGGAGCACGTCGCCGTGCGGATCGCCTGGGTTACCGTTGCGCCGGAGCGGATAAAAGTGCGGCGGAATAGGATCCCGTGTTCCGTAGGCGCCCATGCATGTGTTGGGCGTGACCGGATCGCAGGGATCGTTGCCTGTGCGCTCGCCGCTCAACTCGCGGAAGGCGACGGGCCGGCCGTTGACCGTGGCCACGAGGTCGATGCGGAAGGCGGGCTCATGGCTGTCACGGAAGCGCGCCAGCACGTCGCGCATGTTCCGCGCGGTTTCCTTAGCGACCACCTCCTCGAACTGCTGCATGGCGAAGTTGGCGGAGAGCCGATAGGCGCAGTCGCCCTCCGGCTCGGCGACAGGGCGCGTCAGCGGGCGGCCGCTCGCCAGCACGTTGCAGTCGAACGGATTGACTTTGACGGGCAGCCGATAGCCCCGGCGGGTGAGCCGCGGCGCGTCGGTCAGCAGTTCCTCGTCAAGACTGAGGTTGGCAAGCACGCGCTCGAGCAGCGTCTCGGCGCTAGTGATCTGCTCCGCATAGGGAAGATCGCGCAGATAATAGGGAAGCCGCAGCGTGTTCGGCGCGGCGGCTTCGGGCACCTGCGACGTGAAGCTGCGCGCATTGAAGCGGGCCTGCGCATTGGCGCAGCGGGCGGCGTGCTGATCGACCTTGGTTGTCCAGTGGTCGATATAGTCGTCTGCGTAAGGCTGCGCGTTCGGCGTGTAGCGCATTGCGATGAAGTCGCGGATCTCAGTGGCAAAGGCGCAGAGCGCCAACTTCTGCCGGATCCGGGCCAGCAACACGTTCTCTGGCTCCGCCTCGACCAATTCCTTGAAGAAAATCTCTTCGGGGCGTGTGTCGCCGTCGTCGAGCGTGGTGTCAGGATTGTAGAAGCGCCCCTGCTCGACCCGGAGATATTCGAGGTCCGGCTCTCCCATCGCGACCGGCATGTGCAGCACCGTGTCGCGGGCCCCGTCAGTCGGAACATGCAGGATGCGGCCCGGCACGGGCACGCTCGCCTGGCGTTCGGTGAGCTGCGACCTCACATGCGGCGGCACGCGCCAGCGCAGGTCGGCGAGACGGGCGCTGATGTTGCGGACCGGAAGCTCGATGCCGCTGATGCGATGCAACACCGTGATGCGGGAGGCGAGCACGATCGGGCGCGCCGGATCGCTGAACACCGTGCAGTCCGTGATGGGAAGCGCCGGCGAACAGGCCGGAGCGATGTCGACCGTGCAGGTGCCGCTCTGGCTCGCGCATTGCGCCGAAATATCCTGGCGAAACAGGCGCGGCAGCGAGGCGGCCGGCGTCAGAATCGGAACCCGGGCCGCCGGGGGTGGCGCAATCGGCGTGCCCGGCGGGGGATCGGTGCGCGGCTCCCCGGCGACGTCGAAGTAGATCTGGTAGTCGCGCGCGAGGTCGGCGGGAAGCTCGAGCCGGCCCCCGAAGCTGCGGCTGCTGCCGGCCGGCAGGATCACGGTCGCGGCCGGCGCGGTCGGCAGCAGTCCGGTGCGCAGCTCGTATTCGTAGCGCGTCTGCTGGGCGAGCAGACAGTCGCGGCGGCCGGCAGTGCCGATCTGGTCTTTCCAGCGGCACGGCAGCACGTCCGGGACCTTGCTGCCGGACTTGAATAGGTTGAACGCCGCATCCTCATCCACCGACGCGTAAGAGACCTTGGCGGCGGGCTTCAGCCAAGCCGACAGATGCGGGTGTATGCTGTAGCCCACATAGAGAACGTCGCCGCTCTCGATGCGGATCTGACCGGGCCGATCGTCAGGACGCCGGCACAGTGCTGGATCTAGCAGCGTCGACAGGTCGAACGGAACGTTCGTTAACGTCTTTTCGCCGCAAGACTGAACGGTTCGCGCTGCGCGGCGATAGACCCAGAGCTTCACGCGCGCCGTCTGGGGCTGAATGAAGCCTATATGATGCGGCGTCGGGTTATGATGCGGCCCGAGCGGATCGGAGGCCTGAGAGTGGCACTGCTCCTCGGCCTCCCAAAGGCGGCAGGCGGTCTTGTCGTCGATGTATTTCTGGTAGGTCGCGACGTGACCCCACAGGGCGTCGAACTGATCCGGCCCGAAAGCAACTCCGAACGGACCGGCATTGTCGGGCTCCGGTTGCGAGGTGCCGCGCACGAATTCGCCGCTGAGCGTCACGTTGCCGGTGAAAGGCGCTTCCCACGCAAGAACCGTCTGACTGTATTCCAGCGCCTGCAGAGCGCGACTGGTGGCCTCCAGCTTGGCCTCGATCGCGGTGATGGAATCCCGCATATCCGTTGGGACGCGCGTGGCGAGCGCTGCGTCGCTCACCTTGCCGGGAATGGGCGGAATGAGTGCGCTGCGCGGAACGAAGCGGACGACGTTCTGGCCGGCCGCGCGGGTCTCGCCCTGATTGTAGAGGACGCGCCCATAGTTCACGACGTCGACCAGTCCGTCGCCATCGCGATCCGTGAAATAGACATAAGTCTCGTTGCGCGAGCCGTTGAAGGACACGCCAAGGAGCGCCGTGTAGAACGGATACCATTCAGCTCCGACGCTGAACGTGTCCGAGCTGGAGATCGCGAAGTCGGAGACGCCCTCGATGGTGCCGCACCGGTCCTGCGGATATTCGATCTGATACACGCCATTCTCGCTGCGGCCCGAGCGGCGGCCCGCGCAGTAATGCAGCCGTCCATCCTTGCGGAACACCACGTCGTCGATGCCGTCGCCTGTGACGTCGACGAGAGTCGAGTTGCCCTCGGACTTGGTGAAGTTCACGCCCGCCTTGAAGCCGACGGTGAGCTCTTTGGTGCTGGAATCGCCCGGAGGACCGAAGCCGACATATAAGGAGGCGCCCGTCTCCTCGCTGCGGCTGGTGCCGAGCAGCGAGCCGCTGGTGAGCAGGCCGAAACCGAGATTCTCCAGCAAGCTGGTGGGAAAGCCGAGCTCACCTCCGGGCGCCTTCTTGAGAAGATCGCCGATGCTGCCGAAATTGGTCGGTGCCGGCCAGGAACTGCTGCAGTCCCCGCCCGCGCGGTTCTTGTCCCCCTCATAGGTGAACGTGAAGGTCTGGCTCGCAAGGGCGATGTCGGCCTCGCTCCCGATGCCGGGATGAGGCTCGGTGGCACCGTCGTAGCGGGGGTTGGTGGTGACCGTGTAGCTCTCAAGCTTTCGGTCGAAATTCATGCAGGCATCGCCGTCGACAGTCTTGAACTCGTGACGGGCGAACAGCACCTGGCCGGCGAGCTGCGGATCGCCGATGTCGGCCGAGGCAAGCCAGAGATTGTTGGGCTCCGGCTGGTAGTGGACGACGATGTCCTTGAGCCAATACTCGTGCGCGCGGAAGAAGCCTAGTCGCCCGTCGCTATTGAAACGAGCCGGGTCGCGCGGGTCCCAATGAAAACGCACGCGGGTGATCCCGCTTGGCGGCGCCGCGCCGACGAAGACGCGATTATATTCGACTTCGAAGAGCCGCAGCGCCGGCCTGCAATCGCCGTCCCAGTTGTTGGTGCACCTGTCGGCGCCCGCAACCGCTACATGCTCATAGGTGTAGAGCGCCCCGTTGCGCGCCGGCTGGCGGTCATATTCCGCGGTGATGGCCCACTGCCCGATCACGCTCCGCGGCGGCCCGTCGCCGAACGGCACCGCGCCACGCAGAAGGCCGTTCTCTCCGCCGCTCGCAGGAGACGCATCATTGCCCCTGAACTCGCCGCCGTAGAGCCGCGTGACGTGAGAGTTGGGGTCCCAGATCTCCCAGAAATAGCTGCTTGGCGAGTTACCGTAGCGTCGAACGATCAAGCCGCTTGAATTATTGCGCAGACGAAACGTGCGCAGGTTCGACACGCGCGGAATGATGGGACCGCCCTTGTAGAGGGAGGGAATGTCCTTCCCGTTGGCATCGAGGGCGATCAGGTCCATGCCATCGAGGACATAGTCCTCCGTTTCATAGGCTGGATGGTAGACCGGAGCCGGTCCGCGCACCTCGATGGTGCTGATGACCAGATCCCAGCCGCGACCGAGGACACCCGGCACGCCTTGCGAATTGTAGCGGACCGCAAAGCTCGGCCCGGGCCCCCGAGATGGCCGCAGGAGCAGCGGAAGGTTGACCGAATAGGCACCCTTGCTGTCCGGCTCGATCCTGTCGACGCCAAGATAACCACTGAGCGGATTCACCTGCTCGAGCGGCTTGGCGAGGGATGCCGGCGAGCTGCGCGCCGGTTCACTCTGCAGCGTTTCGGGAAGCGCGATCACCCCGCCGATGATCTGCTGGTTCGGTTCCGAGAGCGTCGCGTAGACACGCTGCGGCTCCGGCGCGGCCGGCACGAACGGCCTGGCTTCGGTCCAGTTGCCGTGAACTGGATTGAATACGAAGACCGCAGGATACTTGAGCGCATCGCTGGGTTTGACGCTGGCATATCGAATGCTCACGGCGAGGGCTTCATTGGCCGAAGCACTGCCCGAAATGATATTGGTTGCTGGCTGCGCGTTCAGCACGGCGCTTGCGACCCGATAAGAGCTGCATGCCTGGCTGGGATCGGCCGTGATATTCAACAGGCGCGCGCCCGCCCCGTACGTCGCGTCATCCACTGCTAGCGAGGGCGTGCCAGTCCTTCCTTCGCAAGTGACGCGCACCAGAATTGGCGCTGTTTGATGGGTATCGCGTAACGATACCGTCAGCCCCCCGAGCGACGTCGCGTGATTCTGCTCGCCAAGAATAACGACCGTCGTGCCCGGGTCGGCCGCCGCGCTCGCCGGCATTGATGGTGGCAGAGATTGGGAACGCGCGGGTATCGCACCAAGGAAAGATTGAGTGAGAAACACCAGCGCGGTAGACGCCGAAATAAGGCTTTTGAACATACTTTTCCCGCCCTCTGGCACATTTGTGCGCGTGACCGACGATGTGGCGGTCACGAAACTCGAACGGGGGTGTTTTTGGGCAAGCGAAAGCTCAAGCCACCGATGGCTCGGCAGCGACAAAGCTTCAACTGTTTAGAATGTATTCCCCCTCGTACTCACCTCAGCAGCCCGCCATGATCGTACGGCGCCGATCCTGAGTTGTCCAGACAGAAAAATTCGCCTCTCGCATCTGAGGGCCTGGCCGAGAACCAAACCCTTGGCTGCATACCAATCACGCGGCGACTTTGTGGCTCTGCTAAAGCATACGTCCGATTCTATGCGGTTATCGTGCGCTTTGGGGGAGAACAGGGCACACCAGACTATAGCGAACATGCTCATCGAGTGCCCGGGCCATGGAATAGGGATCTCAAGAATGCGCCGGTGCGCTTTGCCAATAAAACCGTCGTACAGCGGGAGAGAGCTATATCCCAGTGTGCGATGGCGAGACGCCGATATAGTCGATTTCTTCGACAACCGAATGCAGCAATGTCTCTCCTGGACAGCACTCGTAGGAAGAATAGAGATGGAAGCATCTCCAAATTCACTCAGTTCAACGCAGCCGTAAAGGCGCGGGCATCCTCCTTCTTGCGGCGCATTCGCGACCAGCCGTCGATTGGCTCTGACCGAAGTGACTCACTGCAAGGCTAGGGTGCGCACGGCCATGGCCCGAAGGGCCAACCGATCTGTTCGGTGGCTTCCCAGAACCAGCGAGATTCATCATCGCTAAGGGCGCGATCACACGGGCGCTTTCCTGTCGGCAGCTTTATGCCTGCAACGAGCGTGAGACCTTCCCCTGCCTTTAGCGATCCCCAATTGAGGAGTACGCAGCCACGCCAGCACACGGTTCGCATAGACTTCAGCGCCGCGCGCTGCGATGGCGTCGGCCAAATCGATGATCTCGTGCCGACCGATGCTCGCGATGGAGCACTTTTGCCACTTCGGCAGACGTGTGAATCAAAGACTTCTGTGGTGTGGAAACAACGGGCGCGAAAGGAGGCAAGAACTGATTTTCAATCAGTAGGTCCCGGGTTCGAGTTTCAGCGCGCTCACCACCCTTGCAAACCGCCCACCTTTGTTCGGGGTTCAAAGCACGAACCAGCTCGCGTCCACGCTGTGGACTCCCTGGACGCGAACCATGGCTTCGGCCGTTGCGTCACCACCCGTGTTGAGCTGAATAAAGGTGTCGAAGCCGTCGCTGAACGCGCGAATCTGGCCCGCGCTCGTGAAACCAGCAGCGCCGATGAACGTGAACGCCTGATTGCCCGCGGCCGTGTCGTTCGCATCGATGAGGTTGAATGCGAGCAGGTCGCCCGTCAGCGGATTGAAGTCTCCGCCCACGATATCGGCGGTCGCAGCCGTTGGACCAGTCTCGGCCGTGGATCGCCAGACGAACACGTCGCCTCCGCCATGACCCGTCAGGGTATCGAAACCCAGACCGCCCACGAGGGTGTTCTGCCCATCGTTGCCGTTGATCACGTTGTCGAACGCGTTCCCGACCAGATCGATCGTCGCGGTATCACTCAAGTCCGTCGTTTCGAGCTGCTCGATTTCGACGTTCGCTGCGAGGACGTAGTTGACGCTGGTCTTGACGAGATCGCGTCCGCCGGAAATCCCTTCGACCACAAAGTCTGCGGTATTGTCGACGATGTAGAGATCGTCGCCCGCGCCGCCGATCATGGTCGGATCTTGCCGTGCCCGTGATCCTGTCGTCGCCACTCGAGCCCTCGAACACGAACGGGGCCGCCGAAGCCCAACCCTTCAGGATCCAGTTCGCGGCTGAGAAGCTGCCCGGCTCCGACAGGACCACTCGGATCTGCTGCAGGAATCCGGCCTGCGACGTCAAGATCACCGAGTTCGAGATTCCACCAAAGCCGAATTGGTCACTGCCGAATGTCGCGACGATGACTCCGAACCCGCCGACGACGATCTGGCCGATGTCGCTGAGATCCTGGTTGCGGAAATCGGTAGTACGGGTGACGGTGAGACGCGCCATTCGGCTTTTCTCCTGGAAATCGGTTTTCGGGCAGGCGGGCTGAGGCGCGTCAGAAGACGAACCAGCTCGCGTCCACGGCGTGGACACCCTGCACCCTGACCATGGCTTCGGCCGTGATGTCGCCGTCGGTGTTGAGCTCGATGAACGTATCGACGCCGTTGTTGAATGAGCGAATTTGACCCGCCGCCGTGAAGCTGCCGGCGCCGATGAAGGTGAAAGCCTGGTCGCCTGCGAGCGTCTCGTTCGCGTCGATGAGATTGAAGGCGAGCAGGTCACCAACCAGCGGATTGAAGTCACCGCCCACCACGTCGGCCGTCCCGGTGGTTGCGCCGGTCTCGGCGGTGGACCGCCACGCGAACACGTCTCCGCCGCCATTGCCGATGAGCGTATCGAGACCAAGGCCGCCCACGAGCGTGTTCTGGCCGTTGTTGCCGCGGATCGTGTTGCCGAACCCATTGCCGACCAGATCGAAATTCGCCGTGCCCGCGAGGTCGAATGCCTCCAGGGTCTCGATCTCCGAACCATCGGTCAGCGCATAGGTACCGATCGCGCGCACCCGGTCGTTGCCGCCGCCCACAGCTTCCGTGACCGTATCGGACGGGCTATTCACGACGAAGACGTCGTTGCCCGCGAAGCCGAAGAAGTCGTCGTCCTGGCTCGAGCCGACCAGGGTGTCGCTTCCGGCGGTGCCTTGGATCGTGACCGTATTGATGACGTTATCCCAGATCTCGAAAGTCAGGCCGGACAGGTCCGCGGCGCCTGTCACGATCAGATGGTTTCCCGCGGAATTGCCCCGGACCGTGCTGAGAGCGCCGCCGCCGATCTGCGACCCGCTCACCTGCATCGTTGAGTTGGCGGTCAGATACTCGAGCACTTCGATCGATTGCAGGACGAGAAGATCGAGGCGCAACGTGCCGGCATGAACGCCCGTCAGCGTATCGATTCCCTCGCTGCCATTGACGAACTCGCCCGCCTGAACGTCGGTGGCCGCAAAGTATAAGAACTTGTCGTCGCCCAGCCCTCCGACCATCGTGTCGCGCCCGGCGCCGCCCGCCAGGCTGTCACGGTTGGCGGTGCCGATCAGCGTATCGCCCGCATCCGTACCTTGCAGGAAGATCCGATCATCCGTGCTCCAATCGACGAAGGTGACCGTCGACAGATCGACGATCGGTCCCTGGACCTCGACTCTGTTGACGCCGGAATTTCCAATCACGGTGTTGATCGAGCCGCCTCCGGCGCCCGCAAAGTGATCTCCGCTCATCACGGCCGTCGCGTTGATGCTATTGAACCGAAGCACTTCGACCGATGAGATATCCAGCTCGCTGAGCCGGAAGCGAACATCGCCGCCGAATTGCTGGTCGATCAGGAGCGTGTCGATGTCGCCACCCCCCTCGACGCTTTCTCGCCCAAACTCGGCATCGGAGACGTCCTTGTAGACGAACGTGTCCCGAGCCGATCCGCCGATCAGGGTGTCGCCGCCAAAGCCGCCTGTAATCGTGTTGGCGGCATCGGAAGCGCCGATGATCGTATCACGATTGAAGGTGCCTTTTAGCGTGTTCGGCGTGGTTCCGGTCCCATTGATCGTGATCCTGTCTGCATCGTCCCAGCCGACGAAGTTGAGGTGCGACAGGTCGACCGAGCTGCCCCTGACGACGAGCGACTGGTTGCCATTATCGAACGTCTCGCGGATCGTCGAGATCGTGGCGATCTGAGCGGCCGTGAAGACCGCTGTGCCTACGCCGCGAAATTCGACCGTCTCGATGCTGCGAACCGTGCCGACCGTCAGGTCGTATGTGGCGCCCCCGCCGATGAGACGAAGCGTGTCGCCCGCCGTCGTGTTGGTGCCCCCGTCGATGAACTCGCCGGCGACGAAGTCATTGCCGTCGATCGTGAACGTGTCGTCGCCGGCACCGCCCCGCAACGTGTCGCGGCCGTTTCCGCCCGTGATGTGATCGTCGGTCGACGTGCCCGTGATGCTGTCGTTTCCGCTCGACCCGGTAAAATTGAGCAAGCCTGCGGAGCTCTGCCAGCCGCTCACGTCCCAGCCCGCGGCCGAGAAGCTTCCCGAGCTCGCCATGAAGACATTGATCTCCTGGCCAGATCCACTCTGGGAGAAGATGCGCAGCGTGTTCGAGAGCCCGGTGCTGCCGAACTGGCTCGCATCGAAGGTCGCCTCGACTCCACCGCCCGAGATGATGAGGTCCGAGATCGCGACGCGGAAGGGCACGTTGCGGAAATCGGCAGTGGAGGTGACGACCAGAGTTTGCGCCATGGTGTGTTCCTAGGAATTGAATGGGAGGGGGTGTGTGGCAGCCCGGCCGGTGTCAGAGGACGAACCAGCTCGCGTCGACCGTGTGGATGCCGAGGACCCGGATCACGGCTTCCGCGCCCGCATCATTATCCGTGTTGAGGAGGATGAGCGTGTCGCCGCCGAAGGTGCTGGTGGAGATCTGGCCCGCTGCCGTAAAGGCGCCTGCGCCGACGAAGGTAAACGCCTGGTCGCCCGCGAGCGTCTCATTCGCGTCGATGAGATTGAAGGCGAGCAAGTCGCCGACGAGCGGGTCGAAGTCCGCGCCCACCACATCGGCAGTGCCGACCGTTGCGCCGGTCTCGGCGGTGGACCGCCACGCAAATACATCCCCGCCGCCGTTTCCGATGAGCGTATCGAGACCAAGGCCCCCGACGAGCGTATTCTGACCATTGTTGCCGATGATCGTGTTGCCGAACTCGTTGCCCACCAGATCCAAGTTGACTGTCGCGCCTGCGTTCGTGGTCTCCAGAGTCTCGATCTCGGCGCCGGCTCCGAGCACATAGTTGACGCTGACCTGAACCGTATCGCTGCCTTCGCCGGCATTCTCCGTGACGATGTCGCCGGAGGAATCGACGATGAAGCGATCGTTCCCGGTCCCGCCCAGCATCGTGTCGGCGCCGCCGCGACCGTCGATCGTGTCATCACTGCCGCCGCCGTTCAGCACGTTGATGCCGGCGTTGCCGATGATCTGGTTCGCCAGATTGTTTCCCGTGAGATTGATTGCCGTCGTGCCGGCCGCGTTGGTCGTGGTGAGGAATTCAATGCTCTGATTGGCGCCGAGCGTGTAGCTCACGCTCGCCTTGACCGTGTCGGTCCCTGCGTTCGACAGCTCGATGAGGAAGTCAGCCGCATTGTCGACCGTATAGGTGTCGTCGCCGAGGCCGCCGCTCATGGTGTCGGCGCCCGTGCCGCCGTTGAGCGTGTCGTTGTTGTCGCCGCCGTCCAGGCTGTCGTTGCCGCTGCCTCCATTGAGCGTGTCGGCGCCGATGCCGCCGATGAGCGTGTCTCGGCCGTCGCCGCCCGTAAGCGTATCGTTGCCGTTCAGACCTTCGAGCCGGTTGTCGCCGGCATCGCCGATCAGGGTGTCGGAGAAGTTCGAGCCGGTCACGTTCTCGATGCGGAACAGAATGTCGCCCTGGGCGTGCCCGCCGGTGCCGCTGCCGCCGCTGCCGAAGTCGAGCAGGCTCACCGAGACCGCCGCATTGGAAAGCCGATAGTCGGCGAGGTCGACGCCATCCTCGCCATCGAGGACGTCGGCGCCCGTGCCGCCGACCAGCTCATCGTTGCCGATGCCGCCGAACAGGCTGTCGGTGCCGGAGCCGCCTTCCAGGCGATCGAAGCCGTCGCCGCCGTCGAGCACGTCGGCGCCGCCGTCGCCGAAGAGCAGGTCGTTGCCGCCTTCGCCGTTCAGCTCGTCGTCGTCGTTACCGCCGAACGCGATGTCGTCGCCTTCGCCGCCGAAGAAGATATCGTCGCCATCGCCCAGCAGGACCGTGTGGCTTCCGCCGTCGTCGACGAAGCGATCGCCGAAGGTGGTGAGCTGGAATTCCTCGATGGCGACGAAGCTGGACGTGCCCATCAGGTCGGAGCGCGTGCCGTCCGTTTCGCGGAAGAAGGCGGCGCCGGTGCGCAGATTCAAATCGACGCCGACCTCACGATCCACCAGCAAGGGGACCTCGTCGTCGGCTCCGGGATCGTCGCTGATCTCGACCAGGCCAGTCCCGCCGGCGCTGAACGAGTTCACGAGGGACGCGTCGAGAATGTCGTAGCCCGAGCCGCCGTTGTAGACGTCGTTGCCGAACGCGAGAATCAGCAGATCGTCGCCGCTCTCGCCAAGCAGTTCGTCGTCGCCGATCGAGCCGTCCAGGATGTCGTTGTCATTGCCGCCACGCAGCACATCGTCGCCTTCTCCTGAGCTGATGACGTCGTCGCCGTCCATCCCGAAGAGCTGGTCGTCACCGCTGTAGATCCACGTCGGCGCGTAGAAGGGAAATCCGCTGTTCCCCAGCCTGCCATGGGATGCAATCCGGTCGTTGCCATCGAGGCCGTACGCAATCCAGGTGCCGGACCCGAGGTCCATGTCGTCGTCGCTGCTCGTGCCATAGCGGATCGGCATCCGGTGTTCCTCCGACAAGGCCAAGCCGGAAGGGGTCCGCACGGGAGAGGATGCTCCCGTTCGCTCACCCGCCCCGGCGCCTGTGCGCTTCGTGCCACGCGTCGCGCGCGGCGGCGTCCATCAAATGGTGGACACGCGTCACCCCTGCCCCCATGCTCGCGCTCAGGGCTGTCTTCGGAACTGCGGGGCTGAGGTGATCGGGCAGGACGAGCTTCTGAACCTGATTGACGGAATCTATGCGGCCGCGGCTGATTTCAGCCGCTGGCCCTCGGGGCTGGAGCGGATCGCCGACGCCTTCGGTGCCCAGGAAGCCTCGCTCGCCGCGGTGACAGCGACGCAAGTGCCCTGGCTGGTCGCGCCGCGCACCGACCCGGCGTTTCTAGCCACCTACGGCGCCTATTATCACCCGCTCAATCGCTTCTGGCAGCACTTGAGCCGGCTGCCGCCGGGCACTGCAGCCTTCGATCAGATGCTCCTCCCCAAGGAGGAGTTGCAGGGCAGCGAATTCTACAACGACTGGTCCGCTCCACAGGGCTATCTCGCCGTGATGGGTGCGACGCTGTTCGTGGAGGACGGCTGGCGGTTCGAGTTCACGGTGCCGGGAAAGCGGGACTTCACGCCGGAGCATCTCCGGCTTCACGCCGCGCTGGCGCCGCATCTGACGCGGGCCCTGCAGCTCAATCAGCGGCTGGCGCGCGCCGAGATCGCCCATGCGGCGCCCGTCGAGGCGCTCAACCGGCTGGAGCAAGGCGTGGTGCTGGTCGATGGTCAGGCGCAGGTGCTGTTCGTCAACCGCGCGGCCGAAGGGGCGCTCGATCGCGGGGGCCTGCGGACGCGCGAGCGGGTTCTGCGTACGGACAGCGCCGACGAGACCTCGGCCCTCCACGCACTGATCGCGGGTTGCGCCCGCGCGGCTCCGGAGGATCAGGGCGGCTATGTCGCCGTGGCCCGCGGTCCCGACCGACCGCCTCTCTCGCTGCTCGTCGTTCCATTGCGCCACGAACCTTTCCTGGTGCCGGGTCCACGTCCCGCTGCGGCCATCTTCATTGCGGATCCCGAGGCCGCGGGGGTCCCGGAACTGGCGCAGCTGCAGGACCAGTTTGGGCTGACGCGCGCCGAGGCGGCGCTGACGCTCGAGCTCGTCAAGGGCGACGGCGTGCAGGCCGCGGCCGATCGGCTCGGCGTGCTGGTGGCGACAGCGCGGACCCATCTGCACCGGGTGCTGGCCAAGACCGGCACACGGCGGCAGGCCGACCTGGTCCGGCTCGTCCTCTCCTCGCGCCACGGCGTGCGGCGCAACGGAATCTGAGGATTTGCCTCCCGGTTGAGGGAACCTCCTGGCACGGCAAGGGTTTCATTGCCGTCCCTTCACGGAGGAAACCCCCATGCTGAAGTTTGCAGGACTTGGAATGCTCGCGGCTGCGCTGATGGCCGCGACGGCACAGCCGGCCAGCGCCCGTTTCTTCGACCCGTCTCTCAAGGCCGCGGCCCCGGGCGCCGAGCAAGTGGCCTGCCGCACCGTCCGCGAGCGCGTCGAGCGCCCGAACGGCAGCGTGGTGTTCCGCACCAAGCGCATGTGCGACGGTGACGGGCCCGGCATGCGCGTCGGCATCGGCGGCGTCGATGTGCGCGTCGGCCATGGCCAGGGCCGCGACTGCCGTACCATTCGCGAGCGCATCGAGCGCCCGAACGGCAGCGTGGTCTATCGCAAGGTCCGCAAGTGCGACTGATCGCGTGAGCATCGCGCAGGCCGCCGAGTAGCGGCCTGCATCCAACGTTCCGCGCGTCTCCCCGGGCTCGGGTGAGACGTGCGGCACGTTGGCTATGGCGTCAGAGCTCCTGTGACTTCGCGACGATCGTGATGTTGATCTTGCGGATCTGCACGATCGTCCCCTGCTCGTTCTTCACCTCGAGCGTCACCGCATCGGTGCCCGCGAAATCGGGCTTGGGCTTATAGAACGCGACGAAGGCCGGGAATTCGGCCGCGAGACAGGTCTTGTGGTTGGTGACGCGCACCTTGCCGGAGCGGATGGTCACTTGGCCGCTCGTCGGCGGCTCGGCCATGCGGATGATCGGCAGCGGACCCGAGGTGCAGTCCGGCTTGGCGCTCGCGAACACGGCGATGCGAAGAGTCTTGCCCGGCTCGCCCTTTACCTGCTGCTCAACCCGGCGGGGCTCGGGCTGCTGAGCGCCCGCGGGGACCGCGATCGCGATGGCAAGGGCCGCCAGGGCCGGAATCCAGATTCGCATCGGCAACTCCTGAAGGCCCCTTTGTAGCGGCTTCGCGCCAGCTTGCCCACGGGCCTTCAGTCGCGCGCGAACAGGATCTCCGGGCTGATCTGGTCCAGGTCGCGGAGGCCGAGCAGCGCCATGGCGACGGCGAGCTCCTCGGTCAGCAGCTTCACCACATGTCCAACGCCGAGCGCACCCGCAACCGTCAATCCCATGACATAGGGGCGGCCGATGAGCACGGCGCGGGCGCCGCGGGCGAGCGCTTTGATGATATCGGTGCCGCGCCGCACGCCGCCGTCGAGCAGCAGCGGCACGCGCCCTTCGACGGCTTCGGCGATGCGGGGCAGCGCGTCGATGGTTGGCACCAGCGTGTCGAGGGTACGCCCCCCGTGATTGGATACGATGACGCCCGCGACGCCCAGCTCGACGGCCTTCACGGCATCACGCGGCGAGAGGATGCCTTTGGCGATCACGGGCAGTCGCGTGTTGGCGATGAGCCAGGCGATGTCGTCCCAGGTGGGCGCGCCCGCCATCGCGATGTCGAAGACCGGATGCCCCGACGCCGCAGCCGTCCGCGCCGGCACGGCGTCGAGGTTCACGGCGCGCAGGCCCGGCGGCAGGCGAAAGCCCGCGCGCTGCTCTGCATTGCGGATGCCGGTGAGTGGCGCATCGACGGTCACGACCAGCGCGGCATAGCCCGCGGCTTCGGCGCGGGCGATCAGGCTGCGCGTGAAGCCGCGGTCCGGCTGGATGTAGAGCTGGAACCACTGAGGCGCCTCTTCGCGCGCCGCGGCGATCTCCTCCAGGCTCAGCGTGGCCTCGGTGCTCGCCACCATCACGGCGCCCATGGCAGCGGCCGCCATGGCGGTGGCGCGCTCGCCCTCGGGATGGAACAGGCGCTGGAAGGCGACCGGCGCGAGCAGCACCGGATGCGGCAGGCGCAGGCCCAGCAGCTCGACCTCCGTGTTGCCGCCGCGAACGTCGGCGAGCACGCGCGGCACGAGCTGCAGCCCATCGAAGGCGCGCCGGTTCGCGGCCATGGTCAGCCCGTCGGCAGCGCCGCCCGCCAGATAGGCCCAGGCGCCGGCATCGAGGCGAGCGCGCGCCAGCGGCTCGTAGTCGGCAAGCGACACGATGTCGGCCGGAATGCGGGCGAGCGGCGGCGGGACGGTCACTTGAGGCGGAACCGGATCGGCATGGTCAGCTCGGCATGCTCGCCGCGCATATGGGGCGGCAGCGACGGCAGCGGCGTCGCGCGCTCGAGCAGCGCCAGCACCTCCTTATCGAGGAGCGGCGAGCCGGACGAGCGAACGACCTCGGAGCGGATCACGCGGCCACCGCGATCCAAGACGAAGCGCACCGTGGTCTCACCCTCCACATGCCGCGCGCGCGCGGCATCCGGATAGCGCTTGTGCTTGCCGAGATGCGCCATGATGGCGCGATACCAGGTCTCCTGCGCCTTGGTGAAATCCGCCGTGCTGCCCTCCTGCGGCGCGCCGACGAGCGCATCGATCGCATTGATCGGCGGAGCGGGTGCCGCGCGCTGCGCGGGCGCGCTGGGCGGCGTCGACTGCTGCGTCTCGGAGGCATCGGTCGGCTGCGTGTCCTCGACCGGTTCCTCCTGCTGCTCTGTCTTCTCCTGCGCGACGCGCAAGTCGGGCGGCGCCTCGTAGGGAGACGCGACGGCGGTCGGCAGATCGCTTTCGTTCGGCGCCGACTTGCTCTCCTGCAGGTCGGGCGTCGCGGCCGATGCCTCGGTCGGCTCGGCGTCGCTCGCTTCGGCCTGCTCGCTCTCGTGTGCGCTGGGCATTTCGGCGAGCTCGACCACCATGGGCGTGCCCATGTCCTCGACGCCCTCGTCGCGTTCCGGCCAATGCCAGAGCGCCAGCGCGGCCGAGCCGACATGCAGCGCCACCACCAGCACGGCGGCGCCGATCCAGCGCGCAGCGGCGCGGCCCGGCGGCTCGTGCAACGGCGGCTCGAAGCGGATCATGGCGGAGGCGCCAACGGCGTTGGCGGCGGACGCGCGCCGCGGTCGCCTTCAAGTCCCACCAGCGCGACCTTGAAGTAGCCGGCGACGCGAAGCGCGTTCATCAGCCGCGTCAACTCGCCATAGGGGACGGCCTGATCGGCGCGCAGATAGATGCGCTGCTCGCGGTTGACGCGGGTCGCGACATCGAGGGCCGAGGCGAGGTCGCCGAGCGCCACCTGGCTCTCGCCGACCAGCACCGAGAGATCGGCCTTCATGGTGACGAAGACCGGCTTGTCGGGCCGCGGCTCGGGACGCGCGGTCGAGACCGGGAGATCCACGGGCGCATCCACGGTCGAGAGCGGCGCCGCGACCATGAAGATGATCAGCAGTACCAGCATCACGTCGATCATCGGCGTGACGTTGATGTCGCTGTTCTCGACCAGTTCTTCGCCTTCGAGACCGGCGGCCATGGCCCTACTCCGCCGCGAGCGCCGGCTTGACGGCGCGGCGATCGAGATCGCGCGAGGCGAGCCGCGCGACCACTGCGCCAAGATCGGCGACGCGCGCGCGATAGCCGCCGATCTGGCGGCTGAAGTGGTTGTAGATCACGACCGCCGGGATCGCGGCCGCGAGACCGATAGCGGTCGCGAGCAGCGCCTCGGCGATGCCGGGCGCGACCACGGCGAGGTTGGTGGTCTGCGCCTTCGAGATACCGATGAAGCTGTTCATGATGCCCCAGACGGTGCCGAACAGCCCGACGAAGGGCGCCGTCGAGCCGATGGTGGCGAGCAGTCCGGTGCCGATGCCGATCGAGCGGCTCGCCGCCGCCTCAATGCGCGCGAGCCGCGAGGCGATGCGCTCCTTGATGCCGGCCTTCTCGGACCGATAGCCTGACATCGCAATCTCTGTATGCGCGGCTTCCACCATCACGCGTCCGACGCGCTGCTTGTCGAGCGCGGCAGCCGCATCCTCGAGCGAGGCGCAGCTGTCGAGCCACACGATCGCTTCGCGCAGCCGCCGCTTGGCGACGCCGATCTCGAGCAGCTTCACGAGCGCCACCGTCCAGGTCACGAAGGAGGCGAACACCAGGCCGATGATGACGCCCTTCACGACGAGGTCCGCGGCCAGGAACATGGCCCAGGGCGAAAGCTCCTTGGGCAAATTCACGGCGATCGACTGCGCGAATGCCGGACTCGCGGTGAAGATCGTGGCAGGGACCGTGAGACGGCCCAGAACGGCTGAACGGCTCATGTTTCGGCCCAGTGTCGAATGAGGTTGTGATAGATGCCGGTGAGCCGCACGACCGCATCGTCGGCCGCGCCGCGCTCCGCCTGCAGACCCTGGATGGTCTGGTCGAGGTCGAACAGCATGGTGCGCGGCCCCTCCTCGCGGATCATGCTCTGGATCCAGAAGAACGAGCCGACCCGGGCGCCGCGCGTGATCGGCTGCACGCAATGCAGACTGGTCGCCGGATAGAGCACGAGATGGCCGGCCGGCAGCTTCACCTCATGCGCGCCGTAGCTGGTCTCGACCGTCAGCTCGCCGCCGTCATATTCGTCGGGCTCGGCGAGGAAGAGCGTCGCGGAGAGATCGGTGCGGATGCGCACCGGCGAGCCGGGCACGCTGCGGATGGCGTTGTCGACATGCACGCCGAAGGTGTCGCCCTCGCGATAGCGATTGAACATCGGCGGGAGCACCCGCAGCGGGATCGCCGCCGCGAGAAACAGCGGGTTCGCATAGAGCGCGTCGAGGACGAGATTGCCGAGCTCCTGCACGGCCTGGGAGCCGGGCGGCAGCTGGCTGTTGCGTTTGACCTCGGCGGCTTGCGCGCCCGCGGTCGCGCGCCCGTCCTCCCAGTCGACGCGGTCCATGACCGCTCGGCAATGCGCCACCTGTGGCTTGGTCAGGACGTCAGGAATGCAGATCAGCACACAGGTCTCTCCCGGAAGATCGGTGGCCGCAGGCTTTGCCCTTTACGCATGATCTGATCCGAAAACCGGTTTCCACTTTTCGGGATCATGCGTGCGGGTCACGGGCGCGCGGCCCGCGGCCACCACGCGCTAGAGCTTTGCTTCGATACTCACATAAGCGGCACGGCCCGGCGCCATGAAGACGTAGGGCGTGGCGCTGCGATAGAAGGCGTCGTAGATCACGGCGTCCGTGACGTTGAGGGCCTTGAACTTCGCCGTGATGGTCTTGTTCACGCGGTATTCGGCGAGCAGATCGAAGCGCCATGACTCCGGCAGGATGTTCTCGTTCGCCGCGAGCGTGCCGCCATAGATCAGGCTCTTGTAGGTCGCCTGTCCGCCGATGGTCCAATACTCGTTCAGGTCATACTTGGTGAGCAGGCTGAACGATTGGTGCGCGATATTGCCGAGCGGCCGACCGACATTGGCCGCCACCACCGAATCCGTCACCTCGGAGTCCATCAGCACCACGCCGCCATAGACGCTCCACTTCGGCGTGATCTTGCCGGTCGCGCCGAGATCGAAGCCGCGCACCACATAGGCGCCGGTCGGCAGGACCGTGGCTCCGATCTGCTCGCGCGCATTGCGCTTGTCGTTCTGGAACAAGGCCGCTGTCAGCAAAAGATGCCGGTCGAGCACCTCCCACTTGGTGCCGACCTCCATGCTGGTGTTGAGCTCGGGGCCGAGCACCGCATTCGCGGCGGTCAAACCGCCGTAGTCATTGGCGCTGCCGTCGAGCTCCGAGCCGACCGGGTTGCTGGACGTCCCGTAGGCCGCATAGAAGCTGCCGAAGGGAACCGGCTTGTAGGTTACGCCGGCGTTCCAGTTGATCATCGTGTCGTGACGCGACAACGCCGTCGTGATGATGCCGGCATTGTTGAAGCTCGTCGCGCCGACCCGATAGTCGTCGACACGAATGCCGCCCGTGATGAAGAACTTCTCGAAGAAGTTCAGCGTGTCGAGCGCGTAGAACGCGTTGGTGCGGACCTGGATGTCGGTCGGCGTGTTGCGGCGATCGATCCGATTGTTGAACGGGATTGCGCCAGCGTTCGGATTCCAGAGGTTGAGCGTCACGCCGCCCGTCGGCGTCGAACCAAAGGATTCGGTCGCGAGCCCCGTGTAGGTGTCGCGCGTGACGTCTTCCTGGCTGAACTCGGCGCCGACAATCGCGTCATGCCGCACGAAGCCGGTGTCGAATTTCAGGTTGAGGTCCGTCTGATTGGCGAGGATCTCGTTGATCTGGAAGCGGCTCTTGGCGTTGGAGGGCACGGTCCAGAGCGCCGGATTGGGATTTACGAGCGAGGCCGAGCCCGGCGCGCCCGCGACGTAATCAAGAACCGATAGACCATAGCGCAGCTTGTTGGTGAGGGTGGCGTATTCGGAGAACTTGTACTCGATCGTGCCGGTCGCGATGTCCTGCGTATTGGTCTGGAAGTCGCGGTTCGGGATGCCATAATAGTTCTCGCGGCGCAGGCCGGACTCCGTGAAGGGCCGCTTGATGCGCGCGTCGAAGGGCACGCCCCAGTCCGGCAGCCCGTTCAGATCGAGATGATAGTAGTCGACCGTTGCCTTGAAGGTGTCGGTCGGCTTCCAGCTCGCGGTGATCAGGCCGCCCCAGCGATCGTCGAACACGTAGTCGCGGCCCGCGACATTGGCCTCCTGCCACATGCCGTTCAGACGGATCGCGAAGTCGGGCGAGAGCACCTGGTTGACGTCGGCCGTGACACGCCGCGTCTGGTCGGTGCCGAGCGTCGCCTCGGCATTGTAGAAGTTGGTGAAGCCCGCCTTCTTGGTGACGACGTTGATGGCGCCGCCCGCGGTGCCGCGGCCGCCGACCGTCGAGGCCGGACCTTTCAGGATCTCGACCTGCTCGGTCGCGAAGTTCTCGCGGATCGCGACGCCGGGATCGCGCACGCCGTCCACATAGACGTCGTTACGCGCATCGAAGCCGCGAATGAACATGCGGTCGCCATAGGCATTGCCGCCCTCGCCGCTGCCGAGCGTCACGCCGGGCGTGGTGCGGAGCAGGTCGCGGAACGAGGTCGCGCCCTTGTCCTCGATCACCTCCTTCGGAATGACCGTGATGGTGCGGGGCTGATTGAGGATCGGCTGCGTGAGCTTGGTGTTGGCGGAGCGGTCGACCTTGTAGGGCGCGGCCGGATCCGCATTGGGATTGGCATTGCCCGGCATGACGGGTGCGGCTGGCGCAGCGGTGGCGGCGGGCCCCGGCGCGGCGGGCGCCTGGGC
>JAEYAU010000254.1 GCA_023404705.1 Pseudomonadota bacterium | reverse complement strand
CCGGCAGGAGGCTCGGCCTCGCCCGGGTTGGCTGCGTCGGCGGACTTGCCGGGGTCAGCGGGCCGCGCGGGCTTGCGCTCCTCGCGCGGGGGCCGCGCGTCCTTCGGCGGCTCCTTCGGGCCTTCGGCCTTCGGCGCCTCGAGTTTCGGCTCCTTCGGCGCCTCCGGCTCGGGACGCCCGCGACGCGCCGCCTCGGCTTCGAGCTTGCGGATCGCCTCCTCGAGCCCGAGCCGCTCGCGCGTGATCTCCGACTCGGTGAGCGGCGGATTCATGCTGCGCAGCTGGCCGACCAGCGCCGTGCGCGCGCGCTCGTAAAGCGCGCGGCGCGCCTCGCCGGTGTTCTTCTCGAGCCCGGCGATAGCCTTGGCGATCAGCGGGTAGTAATCGGCCATCGATCCTGTTCTACCGTGCGAATTCCTAACGAGACGTTAGGGTTAACGCTTTGTGCATGCGCCCTGGCGAGTTCCATGAAGCTACGGCCTCAGGCCTCGAAGGGGTTCTGCACCAAAATCGTGTCTTCCCGCTCGGGGCTCGTGGAGAGCAACGCGACCGGGCAGTCCACGAGTTCCTCCACGCGACGGACATATTTGATCGCCTGGGCGGGCAGCTCCGCCCAGGAGCGGGCGCCGGCGGTCTCGCTCTTCCAGCCTTCCACGGTCTCGTAGACCGGCTCGACGCGGGCCTGCGCGGCGGCGCTCGCCGGAAGATAGTCGATTTCGCGGCCGTCGAGGCGATATCTGACGCAGATCTTGATCTCGTCGAAAGCGTCCAGGATGTCGAGCTTGGTCAGGGCCAGGCCGTCGATCCCGCTGGTCCGGGCGGTCTGGCGCACCAGCACCGAGTCGAACCAGCCGCAACGGCGCGGTCGCCCCGTGACGGTGCCGAACTCGCGGCCGCGCTCGCCCAGCTTGCGGCCGATCTCGTTCTCCAGCTCGGTCGGGAACGGACCGGCGCCGACCCGTGTCGTGTAGGCCTTGCAGATGCCGAGCACATAGCCGATCGCGCGCGGGCCGAGGCCGCAGCCCGTCGCCGCATTGGCCGCCACCGTGTTCGACGAGGTGACGAAAGGATAGGTGCCGTGGTCGACGTCGAGCAGCGCGCCCTGCGCGCCCTCGAACAGGATGCGCCGGCCTTCGCGCCGCTTCGAATCGAGGAGCTGCCAGACCGTGTCCATATAGGGCAGCACGCGAGGCGCCACCGTCGCGAGCTCGTCGCGGATCGTCGCGTGCTTCACCTCGTCGAGACCGAAGCCGCGACGCAGCGCGTTGTGGTGCGCCAGCAGGCCTTCGATCTTCTCGTCCAGCGCATCGAGATCGGCGAGGTCCATCAGCCGGATCGCGCGCCGCCCGATCTTGTCCTCATAGGCCGGACCGATGCCGCGCTTGGTGGTGCCGATCTTCGTCCCCGCACTGGACGTCTCGCGGAAGCCGTCGAGCTCGCGATGCAGGGAGAGAATGAGCGAGACGTTCTCGGCGACGCGCAGCGTGTCGGGCGAGACCGCGAGGCCGGAGGCCTTCACGCGCTCGATCTCCTCGACCAGCGCATAGGGGTCGAGCACGACGCCATTGCCGATCACGGAGAGCTTGCCGGGCCGGACCACGCCGGAGGGCAGCAGCGACAGCTTGAAGGTCTTGCCGTCGATGACCAGGGTATGGCCCGCATTGTGGCCGCCCTGGAATCGCACCACCACGTCGGCCTGCTCCGAGAGCCAGTCGACGATCTTGCCCTTTCCTTCGTCTCCCCACTGGGAGCCGACCACAACCACATTCGCCATATTCACCCCGTCCGGGCCGCCCGGGACCCGGGGTAACGGCCTCGCAGCGCGCCGGGCCCCGCGGGGCCCCATCCGGATAGAGGAACCCACCCGGGGAGGCAAGGCGCCGGGCCGTTTTCACCAGGTCGGATGCGCCAAACAGAGGAAATTCCATTCCGCTTGCATGAAACCCGTTCGTCCCCGCGAAAGCGGGGACCCAGTGCGACGCATAGTAGCGTGCGGCCCTGGATGCCCGCTTTCGCGGGCACGAACGGAGTTCGTGTCAGAGTCATCAAGACATCCGTTAGCGCTGCGGCCGGAACACGACCGTTTTGTCGGCCGGCCAGCGCACGCGCCAGCCCAGTTTGACTTCCTTTACGTCGCCGGGCGCGAGGTCGAGCGTCCATGCCAGCACGCCGCGCCGGTCGCGCGGATCGCGCTCGGTGGGCGGCGTCGTGCCGGGGAGCGTCTCGACCTGGATGTCCGCATGCTCGGCGACCGGGATCTGATCCTCGAGGATCATCTTCATCGGCCGGTCGTGGCCGCTGCGCACCGTGATCTTGAACTCGCGCTCGTCGGTCTTCGCCGACGAGATGATGCCGGACGAGCCCTCGCTCTTGCGCATGACCGCATGGGTGATCTTCACCTTGTCGTCGGCGCCGAAGCCGAGGCGCACGATCTCGTCCTTCGGCGTGAGCGCCATGGGCGCGCGGCCGACGAAGACGTTGTCGCGATAGAGCGCGACGCGCCCGGGCAGCAGCGGCGCTTCCTCGCTCTGCTTGAACGATGCTTCGAGGAACGCGGTCGGATCGAGCGCCGGCGTTGAGCGCAACACGAGATCGGGCGCGATCTTCGCGGTGGCGATGCGGAAGCTCTTGGCGCCCTCGTTGCTCGCGACGCTGATGCGGCCCGGAATGCGGAAGATCGCCTGGAAGCCTTGCGTGTCGACCGCGGCCTCCTGCTCCTGCGCGGGCTCGGCTTTCATCAGACCCGGCGTCGGCGCTGACATCGGCGCCTGCTGCAGCACGGCCCGGTCCTCAGCACCACGTCCAGCCACCAGCGGCCGCGGCGGCTCCTGAAAGCGTACGACGAGCGGCTTCAGCTCGGGCGCGTTGCCGCCGCGCTGCGTGCGCACGGTCGAGACGGCGAGCGTGACGTCGCTCCAGTCCTCGCCGGTCGCCTGCACAATCTCGGCACGGCGCACCAGCTCCAGCGCCGGCTTGCGCTCGCGCGAGCCGGTGTCGAGCCGCGCGTCGTAGAGCGGCATCCAGCGCGCGCCGCGCACCGTGTAGCTGACGCGGAAGATCGCCGGCGTCGCGGCTTCGCTCGCGAGATCTATGCGCACTTCCATCTTGCGGGGCGGATTGGCCTTGAGGTCCGCCTCCACTTTGGCGATCTCGCGATCGAGCTCGCGCTGCTTCAGCCTGGCGGCACGGATCGCCGCATCGGCGCTCGCGACGTCCTCGGCGATCGCCGTGAAGGCCGTGCGCCAGTCGGCGAGCGGGCGCGCATCGCCGTACTCGCCGAGGCCGAGCGGCGCATCGGTCGCGAAGCGCTCGGCGAAGCGGCGGCGCACATTGTGCGAAGCGATCTCGTCGTCGAGCACCGCGCGCTGGTCCTTCAGCGCCTCGAGGCGCTTCTCGAGCTCCGGCGCACTCGGCGGCCGCTCGGCCCGCGGCGGCCGCGCATCGATGCTCCCGATTGTGACGCGCCCCTCGCCTTCGACGCGCAACGACGTGACATCGAGGGACGGCGGGAAGTCGCGCACGATCAGCGTGGTGTCGCCGGCCGGCAGGTCGGCGCGGATCAGGCGCGTGACGGTGGCGCCGTCCGGATAGACCGTGACGGTGTCGATACGCGATGAGGTGTCGAGCTCGGCGGCCGCCGCCGGCGCGGCAGCGATGACGAGCGCAAGGATTGCGGCAGAACGCATGGAAGCCCTCCCAGGCCGCGCAGGACCGGCGAGATGTGCGGTGACACGCCGACGCCCTGCGCAAGGCAGATGGGGCGCAAGCAACGCGGGGAATTCCGGTTTCCGTAAGGCGCGGCGGCGGCGCCTTCGCGGCGCTCATGGAGACGATTGCGTCGGGTCTTTAAACTGCGCGGCACTGCCGCCATGCACGCGGAGCACTGGTTCACGGGCCGGGACCGTAATAGCCGTAAAGGCGAGACGCTGGGGCCTCATGACCGACGCGCGACATGATCGAAAGGGACACTTGGCCGGCTGGGACCGGCCCTATCTGCTGCTCACGCTCGCCCAGCTGTTCTGGGCCGGCAATATCGTGCTCGGCCGCTTCGTCGCCGGCCATGTGCCGCCGGTCGCGCTCTCCTTCATCCGCTGGGGCGGCGCCTTCCTGATCGTGCTGCCCTTCGCGTGGTCGCGCCTGAAGCAGGAATGGCCGGTGATCCGCAGCCATTGGGGCCTGCTGACCATCCTCACGCTGACCGGCATCTCGGCCTACAACACCCTCGCCTACTGGAGCCTGCAATACACCGAGGCGATCAACGGCCTGCTGCTGCAGTCGACCGGCCCGCTGCTGGTCGCGGTCTGGGCCATGCTGCTGTTCGGCGACCGACTCACCTTGCGCCAGCTCTGCGGCGTGCTGCTATCGCTCGCCGGTGTCGTCACGGTGATCTGCCGCGGCGATCCCGCAATCGCGCGCGCGATCGACTTCAATCGTGGCGACGTCTGGCTGTTCATCGCGGTGATCATCTATGCGCTCTATTCGGCGCTGCTCAAGCGCCGGCCGCCCATGAGCCAGCTCTCGTTCCTCGCCGTCATCACGGGCTGGGGCGCCGCGTGGCTGATCCCGGTGCTGATCCTAGAGATCTCCACCGGCTACACCCTGACCTTCGACGCCCTCTCGCTCGCCACGCTCGTCTACGTGGCGATCTTCCCCTCGCTGCTCGGCTATCTCTTCTTCAACCGCGGCGTCGAGCTGATCGGCCCCAACCGCGCCGCGCCCTTCTTTCACCTGATCCCGGTGTTCGGCTCCGCCCTCGCGATCCTCTTCCTCGGCGAGGAGCCGCGGCTCTACCACGCGGTCGGCTATGCGCTGGTGCTAGCCGGGATCACGATCGCGACGCGGAAGTGAGGATGCACTCGGGCGTCATCCCGGCCGAGCGCAGCGAGAGCCGGGATCCATAACCCCTGTCTGTCCGCATCACGACCACAGGGGATATGGATCCCGGACAGCCGCTGCGCGGCTTCCGGGATGACGCTCAGAGAACGCCTCGACTCAAAACTTCAGCGGCTTCGCCTGCTGCACCTGCGGGAGCGCGCGCACCTGCTCGAGCACGTCGGGCGGGAGCTCGCCGTCGATCTCGATCAGCGCCACCGCGTTGCCGCCGGCGGCCTCGCGGCCGACATGGAAGGTCGCGATGTTGATGCCGGCCTCGCCCAGCGTCGACGAGAAGCGGCCGATGAAGCCCGGCTTGTCGAGGTTGGTGATGTAGATCATCGACGGGCCGAACTCGGCGTCCATGCGGATGCCCTTGATGTTGACGATGCGCGGCCGGCCGTCCGCGAACACCGTCCCTGAGACATTGCGCGACTGCCGCTCGGTCTCGACCCGCACCGTGATCAGGCTCTCGTAGTCGCTGTGCCCTTCTCGCGTGGTCTCCTCGACCACGATGCCGCGCTCTTTGGCGACGATCGGCGCCGAGACCACGTTCACATCCTGCAGCATCGGGCGCAGCAGCCCGGCGAGCGCCGCCGAGGTGAGCGCCTTGGTCTTCATCTGCGCGACCGTGCCCTCATAGGAGATGCACACTTTCTTGATGCCGGTTTCGGTGAGCTGGCCCGCGAACGAGCCGAGCTTCTCGGCAAGCTCGATGAAGGGTTTCAGCTTCGGCGCCTCCTCGGCCGTGATCGAGGGGAAGTTCACCGCATTCGAGATGGCGCCGCGCAGCAGATATTCCGACATCTGCTCGGCGATCTGCAGCGCCACGTTCTCCTGCGCCTCGGTCGTGGAAGCGCCGAGATGCGGCGTGCACACCACATTCGGGTGACCGAACAGCGGGTTCGCGGTCGCGGGCTCCTCGGTGAACACGTCGAAGGCCGCGCCGGCCACTTGGCCCGAGTCGAGCGCCTCGCGCAGCGCCTTCTCGTCGACCAGGCCCCCGCGCGCGCAGTTGATGATGCGCACGCCCTTCTTCATCGTGGACAGCGCCTTGGCGTCGATGATGTTGCGTGTCTTGTCGGTGAGCGGCGTGTGCAGCGTGATGAAGTCGGCGCGGCGGAACAGCTCGTCGAGCTCCACCTTCTCGACGCCGATGTCGATCGCGCGCTCGGGCGAGAGATAGGGATCGTAGGCGATCACCCGCATGCGCAGGCCGATGCCGCGATCCGCCGCGATCGAGCCGATATTGCCGCAGCCGATGACGCCGAGCGTCTTGCCCGTGATCTCGACGCCGAGGAAGCGGTTCTTCTCCCACTTGCCGGCTTGCGTCGAGGCGTCGGCCTGCGGGATCTGCCGCGCCAGCGCCAGCATCAGCGTGATGGCGTGCTCGGCCGTGGTGATCGAATTGCCGAAGGGCGTGTTCATCACGATGATGCCCTTCGCGGTCGCGGCCGGGATATCGACGTTGTCGACGCCGATGCCGGCGCGGCCGATCACCTTCAGGCTCTTCGCGGCCTCGAGGATCTTCGGCGTCACCTTGGTGGCCGAGCGGATCGCGAGCCCCTCGTAGCCGTTCACGGCCTCGGCGAGCTTGTCCTTGTCCTTGCCGAGGTTCGGCTGGAAATCGACCTCGATGCCGCGATCCTTGAAGATCTGCACCGCGGCGGGCGAGAGCGCGTCGGAAATGAGGACTTTGGGAGCCATGGGAGAATTCCTGGTGTGTCGAATGCGGCGCCTCGGCGCCTGCCGGACTCGAATCTGAGATGAAGCTGGGCGCCCGCGCCGCGCGCGGGCCCCGGATCAGGCGGCCTTCGGCAGCGCCTCTTTGGCCTCGGCGAAGGCCCAGTCGAGCCACTGCGTCAGCGTCTCGACGTCGCGCGCCTCGACGGTCGCGCCGCACCAGATGCGCAGGCCCGGCGGCGCATCGCGGTAGAACGCAATATCGTAGGCGACGCCCTCCTTCTCGAGCAGCGACGCGATGTTCTTGGCGAAGGCCGCCTGCGCGTCGGCGCTGAGCTTGGTGACGGCCGGATCCGTGATGACGAGGCACACCGAGGTGTTGGAGCGGATCGACGGCTCCTTGGCGAGGAACGAGATCCAGGGCCGCGTACCGACCCAGTCGGCGATGATCTTGGTGTTCGCGTCCGCCCTGGCGATCAGCGCCTTCAGGCCGCCGACCTTCTTGGCCCAGTCAAGCGTATCGAGATAGTCCTCGACGCAGAGCATCGACGGCGTGTTGATGGTCTCGCCCTCGAAGATCGCGGCATTGAGCTTGCCGCCCTTGGTCATGCGGAAGATCTTCGGCATCGGCCAGGCCGGTACGTAGCTCTCGAGCCGCGCCACCGCGCGCGGGCTGAGGATCAGCATGCCATGCGCGGCCTCGCCGCCGAGCGCCTTCTGCCACGAGAAGGTCACGACATCGAGCTTGTCCCAGGCGAGCGGCTGCGCGAAGGCGGCCGAGGTTGCGTCGCAGATCGTCAGGCCCTCGCGGTCCGCGGCGATCCAGTCGCCGTTCGGCACGCGTACGCCCGAGGTGGTGCCGTTCCAGGTGAACACCACGTCGCTTTTCGGATCGACCTTCGAGAGATCCGGCAGCGCGCCGTAATCCGCCTTCAGGACCACCGTGTCCTTCAGCTTCAATTGCTTGGCGACGTCCGTGACCCAGCCTTCGCCGAAGGACTCCCAGGCCAGCATCGTGACGGGCCGCGCGCCGAGCAGCGACCACATCGCCATCTCGACCGCACCCGTATCGGAGGCCGGAACGATGCCGATCCGGTAGTCGGCCGGGACCTCGAGCACCTCGCGGGTGAGCTCGATGGCGCGCTTGAGCTTCGCCTTGCCGGGTTTCGACCGGTGCGAGCGTCCGAGCAGCGCGTCTGTGAGGACTTGGAGGCTCCAGCCGGGGCGCTTGGCGCAGGGGCCGGACGAGAAGTGCGGGATGGCCGGCCGCACGCCGGGCTTCAGGTTCGCCATTATCTACCCTTCCAGATAGGCGCCCCTCGGTGGGGAGGGGTGTCCCGGGAACGGGCATACGCCAGCCGACCCCTCGGGGTCAACTCAGCAAGAAGGCGGAGCCGGTGGGGGTGCGGCGGCGCTAGAACTTCACGCCGGCGCCGATGCGGGCGCTCTGCAGATACATGTTGATGTCGTTGAACGCACCGAACTTGATGAACTCGTATTCCGCGCGCACGAACAGGTTCTGGAACAGCGCGTACTCGACGCCGAGACCGCCCGCAATGCCGTAGGCGAAGTCATCCTCTTTCGACTCGGTCGCGGTCTGATTGAAATTGTAGGGCGGCTGCACCGCGTGGGTGCCGCTCGCCTGCACGTGCGCGCTGCGCGTCACGGTCGCGCGTCCGATCGCGGCGCCGATGAAGCCGTAGGGCATGAAGTTGCCATAGGACCAGCCGCCGCGCAGGCGGAACGTGGCGTAGTCGGTCAGGTGAACCGACGCCGAGGAGTCGACGCGCACATTGTTGGTGTAGCCGTCGCTCGTCGTGAACATCCGACCGAGGCCGTCGCTCGCGGTGGCCCTCAAGTCGGTGCGGCTGTAGTTCGCCTCGACACCGATGACCACGTTCTCGAACTGCATGTTGTAGCCCGCGAAGCCGCCGAAATGGCTGCTGCGCGTGTCCGCGGAGCCGAGCGTGGTCCAGTCGGACACGTTGCCTTCGTTCTCGATCGTGGTGTCGCGCAGCAGATGGGCGATCAGCGATTTGGTGCCGCTGTTGAAATTGGCGCCCATCCCGTTGAAGCCGGCGTGCAGGCCCGCATAGCCGCCGTTCCAGTCCATGCCGCCCGTGACCTCGATCTGCGAGCCACGCAGCGGCCCCCAGTCCGCAGCCCGGGCCTCGGAGGCAATGCCGACGAGCGCGAGACCAAGCACGAGAAGACGCATGACATGGGACCTTCCTGAACGCGCGGGCCACGGGCCCGCCCACTGGGCCCGATCATGGGGGATTAACCTTAATGTCGCGTTAGCTCGCCGCCGGAGCGCGCAACACAGGTAAAAAAAAGAAAGCGGCGCGGGTCGCCCCGCGCCGCCTCTGTCCGTCGGAGGATCGATCAGCCCTTGCGCACCAGCGGAGGCGGCATCATCGGCGCCTCGGGCACCAGATTCCAGCGCACGCCGAGCTTCACGTCGTGCGAGTCTATGTTCTTGAAGATCATCGGGTTGTTGAACATGTTCGTGCCGTCGTAGGCGATCAGGTCGCCCGACTGCGCGTCGCCGAGATGAACGTAGCGATACGCCAGCTCGACGTTGAAGTTCGGGTTGACCTTGTAAGCCACACCGGCGTGGATCGCCCAGGCGAAATTCCACTTCGAGGCCTCGGAGCCGGTCGCCATCGTCGGCGCGCCGAACGGATCGATGCCGCGGTCCTTGAAGCTCGAGATGGTGTTGCGGCTGACACCGACGCCGGCGCCGACGAACGGGGTCAGGCACCACCAGGTGCCGAGATCGACGTAGGCGTTGGCGAGGAACAGCCACTCGGACTTCTTGGCCGTGTAATCGTTGAAGCGCGCCGTGCCGTCGTTCCAGGTGTCGAAGCCGTGGAAGCCGGTCTCGCCACGATACTCACCCGTGACGTCGAAGCGCAGCCAGTTGTTCCACTGATAGCCGAGACCGATGCCGAACAGCCAGCCGCCCTCGAAGTTCAGGTCATGCACGACGAGATTGGGCGTGTCCGGAAACAGCACGTTGTCGATGTTCTTGACGCGCTGGTTGGTCATGCCGATGTCACCGCGCAGATACCAGCCCGAGAACTCCTCGACCGGCATCGGGGGCGCCTTGTAGACGATCGGCGGAAGATCGGCGGCGGAGGCCGCGGTGGTGATGGCGACGGCAGCAGTGCCGGCCAGCATGAGAGACTTCAAACTGCGCATGACTACATCCTCTCGTCCGGAGGCGGCCGACGGACGGCGGCTCGCTTAGGAACTACGCGATGGGAGGAGGCTGCCAGCTATTCTTTAAAGACGACTTAACCTTAAGATTTAACCCTACCTATTGGTGATCTTAATGCGCGCAATTGTATTCAAGGCGCGAGACTGTGGCCGCGCCGCAACGGATGGCGCGCGTTGTTAAGACTTCGGAAAGCGAATTCTAACGCTTCATTTACCATGGCGGGCTGGCTCGGCCCGTAGGGCGCAATAGCGAAGCGTATTGCGCCGGCTGAGCCGCGATCGGCGCAATACGCCGCTGGCGCGGCTATTGCGCCTTACGAAGTGCCGCTACGCCGCCGCCTCGCTGAGCGCATCGACGATGGAGTCGACCACTTCCTCGACCATGGCGCGGTCGTCGCCCTCACCCATCACGCGGATCACGGGCTCGGTGCCGGAGGGGCGGATCAGCAGACGCCCGACGCCGTCGAGCTTCTTCTCGGCGGCCGCGATGGCGGAGCGCACCTCGGCGCGCTCGAGCGGCTTGCCACTGCGATAGCGCACGTTCTTGAGCACCTGCGGCAGGGGATCGAAGCGGTGACAGACCTCGGACACCGGACGTCCCTTGGTCTTCACCACCGCGAGCACCTGTAATGCCGCGACAAAGCCGTCACCCGTCGTGGTGTGGTCCGAGAGGATGATGTGGCCGGACTGCTCGCCGCCCACATTGAAGCCCTGCTCGCGCATGTGCTCGAGCACGTAGCGGTCGCCGACCGGCGTGCGCGCAAGCGAGAGGCCGAGCCCCTTGAGGTGCCGCTCGAGCCCGAGATTGGACATCACGGTCGCGACCACGCCGGGCTTGGCGAGCCGCCCCTCGTCCTTCAGGCTCTCGGCGATCACCGCGAGGAGCTGGTCGCCGTCGACGACATGGCCTTTCTCGTCCACGATCACGACGCGGTCCGCATCGCCGTCGAGCGCGATGCCGATGTCGGCGCGCATCTCGCGCACCTTGCGGCTCAGCGCTTCCGGCGCCGTGGAACCGCATTCCTTGTTGATGTTGAAGCCGTCCGGCTCGACGCCCACCGAGAACACCTCGGCGCCGAGCTCCCACAGCGCCTCCGGCGCCACGCGGTAGGCCGCGCCGTTGGCGCAGTCGATGACGATGCGCATGCCGTCGAACTCGAGCGCGCGCGGCAGCGTCCGCTTGGCGAACTCGATATAACGGTCGTGGACGCCGTCGATGCGCTTGGCGCGGCCGAGATCGGTGGAGCGCGCGAGCCGCTTGGTGAGATCGGCCTCCATCAGCGCTTCGATCTCGCGTTCGACCTCGTCGCTGAGCTTGTAGCCGTCCGGCCCGAACAGCTTGATGCCGTTGTCGTCGAACGGGTTGTGCGAGGCCGAGATCATGACGCCGAGATCGGCGCGCATCGATCGCACCAGCATGGCGACCGCCGGCGTCGGGATCGGGCCCGTCTGCAGCACGTCCATGCCGACCGAGGTGAAGCCCGCGATCAGCGCGGTCTCGATCATGTAGCCGGAGAGCCGCGTGTCCTTGCCGATGAGCACGCGGTGGCGGTGGTCGCCGTTCTTGAAGACCAGCCCGGCGGCCTGCCCGACCTTGAGCGCGAGCTCCGGCGTGATCACGCCATTGGCGCGTCCGCGAATGCCGTCAGTACCGAAATACTTGCGTGCCATCTAAAATTTCCGTTCCCCGACGCAGGTCATGCCGACGCCGGACCCCTGTTACAAGTTTGGCGCCACGGGTCCAAAAATCCGCGAACGATGTCAAGCTCGTGGCGCGCACGTCTGTTCCGGCAAGGAACCCGGATTATGAACCGGTTGCCGGTCCTTCGCTACATACCTACCATGCCGCCGACCGGATTTGAGCCTGCCGCCTCGTCCTCCGCCCGCGCCGAGGGCTCCCGCCCCGCCATTGACGGCTTGCGCCGAACCATGCTCCGGACGGGCCGACGCGTCCGATCGACCTGATTCCCGAGAGGCTCCATGCCGCGAACGCTGTCCCTCACCCTGCTTCTGCTCGTCCTGGCCGGCGCGCCCGCGATGGCCGGCGATTTCGAGGATTGCACGACCAGCAAGGTCGGCGTCGACGAGGCGATCACGGGCTGCACGCGCGCCATCACGGGCGGCAAGTACAGCGGACGCAATCTCGCGATCCTCCACTTCAATCGCGGCGTCTTCTTCGGCAATAAGCGCGAGACCGATCGCGCCATCGCGGACTACGAAACCGCGATCCGCATCGACGCCAGATATGCGCCGCCTCACACCAATCTTTGCGGCGTCTGGAGCGACCGCGGCGAGCCCGACCGCGCGATCCCGTATTGCGACAAGGCGATCCAGCTCAATCCGAAGGACGTGCACTCGTTCAACAATCGGTGCCGCGCGCTCACGGCCAAGAACAGCCTCGACCGTGCCATGGCGGACTGCAACGAGACGCTGCGCCTCGACGGGCAGTACATGCACGCCTGGTACAATCGCGGCAACCTCTGGCGCCGCAAGGGCGAGCCTGACCGCGCCATCGCGGATTACACCGAGGCGATCCGCCTCAACCCGCAATATGTCGAGGCCTACAACAACCGCGGCATCACCTGGAAGGACAAGCGCGACTACGACAAGGCGCTCGCCGACCTGAACGAGGCGATCCGCATCGACCCGAGCTACGCGCTCGCCTGGCGCAACCGCGGCGACGTCTGGGACGACAAGGGCGATCTCGACCGTGCGCTCGACGATCTGACCGAGTCGCTGCGCCTCAACGCGAACAGCCCGTTCACATTCAACATTCGCGGGCACGTGCTGCGCCGCAAGGGCGACTACGACAGGGCGATCGCGGACTACAGCGAGGCGATCCGCCTCGATCCGCAGTTCGCGCTCGCCTACAACAATCGCGGCCTCGCCTGGAAAGCGAAGCGCGACTACGACAAGGCGCTGGCCGATTTCGACGAGGCGATCCGCATCGATCCGCGTCACGCACTGGCGCATCGCAACCGTGGCGACACCTGGGACGACAAGGGCGAGCTCGACAAGGCGCTGGCGGATCTCACCGAGGCGCTGCGGCTCGACCCGCAGAGCCCCGCCGCCTACAACATCCGCGGCCACGTGCTGCGCAAGAAGGGCGAAACCGAGCGCGCCCTCGCGGATTACAGCGCCGCGATCCGCCTCGATCCGAAATTCGCGCTCGCCTACAACAACCGCGGCGTCGTTCACAAGGACAAGGGCGACCTCGACAAGGCGCTCGCCGATCTCGACGAGGCGATCCGCATCGATCCGCGGCTCGCGCTCGCCTGGCGCAACCGCGGCGACCTCTGGGACGACAGGGGCGACCTCGACCGCGCGCTGGCGGACCTGACCGAGGCGCTGCGCCTCAACGCCTCGGACGCGACCGCGCACAACATCCGCGGCTATGTGCTGCGCAAGAAGAAGGAGTACGACCGCGCCATCGCGGACTTCAATGAAGCGGTGCGCCTCGATCCGAAATACTCCACCGCCTTCGCGAACCGCGGCTATGTGTGGATGGCGAAGGGCGACCTCGACCGCGCCATCGCGGATTACGACCAGGCGATCGCGCTCAACCCGCGGATGACCGTCGCCTATGGCAACCGCGCCTCGGCCTGGCTGCGCAAGTCCGACCATGCCCGCGCGATCCAGGATGCCGAAGCGGCGATCCGGATGAACCCGCGCTACGTGCTCGCGCACAAGGTGCGCGCCGACACCCACAAGGCGCAGGGCCGGCGCGACAGCGCCATCGCGGACTATCGACGCGTCCTGGAGCTCGGCCCCGATGCCGAGACCAAGGCCGCCACCGAGGCCGCGCTGCGCGAGCTCGGGGCTGCGCCTTAGGTCCTAGGCAACGCGCGGCCGCAACAGGAAGCGCCCGTAGACCACCGCGAAGGTCCCGAACGCGAGCACCCAGCCGAGCGCTGCGATGTGCAGCAGATGCGGCTCGCCCGTGAAAGCGGCCGCGATGCGCGCGAGCGCACCGAGCAGCGCGAACAGATAGATCAGCTGCGTGGCGGTGCCGGCTTCGAGACGTCGCCCCGTGTGGCCGAGGCTCGCGCGCGTCATGACGGCGAGCGTCATCAGAGCGATCGCGCCCGCCGTCCAGGCATGGATGCCGGCGCTCCTCGGTACGTCGGGCTGCAGGATCGCGCAGGCGCCGAGCACGAAGCCGACCGGCACGAAGAGATAAGCGACGTGCAGCACCAGCACGAGGCGGTCCGCGAAGGTGCGATCGCCGGCCCAGCGCGCGAGCCGGACGAGATGCAGCACGGCGGCGGCGAGCATCAGCAGTGCAGTCACCACATGCATAGGCGCCAGCACCCAGGCCGCCAGTGCGAGCACCGCACCCGCGAGGGCGACCCCGTCATAGCGCGAGAACGGCCGCGGCATGCGGCCGGGATTCATCCGGGACAGCCAGTTGTTGGTGAAGCTCGGAATGACGCGGCCGCCGATCAGCATGATCAGCGTCAGCACCGCCGCGATCGCGAGCCGGATCGCGTAATCCGCGGCGCCCGCAACCATGGCTTCGACATGGAACAGGATGTTGGCGCCGATCAGCGCCGTGAGCACGACCACGACGCGCAGATTGCGCCAGTTCTTCCCCGCGACGATCTCGCGCAGCGCCACCGCCGCGAGCGTGGCCAGGAACGAGACGTCGATCACGGCCGCCGCGAGCGCGCCGATCTTCGCCGAGATGAGGATCGCGATGCGCCCCGCGAGCCAGAGCGCCGCCAGCGCCGCGAGCGGCGCGCCGTTGACGGGCAGCCGCCCGGTCCAGTTCGGGATCGCGGTGAGCAGGAAGCCCGCGATCACGGCCGCCACATAGCCGAAGATCATCTCGTGGACGTGCCAGTCGAGCGGCGCGAAGCGCGTCGGCAGGGTGATCTCGGCGAACCACACCGGCAGCCAGATCAGAACCGCCAGCGCGGCCCAGGCCGCGCCTCCGAGAAAGAACGGACGAAAGCCGTAGGAGAACAGCGCCGGACCCACATAGTCGCGGCGACGCGCAAGAGCAGCAGGCATCGACATGGTGACGTTCCGAAACGCGCCGACAGGCGCAGGGGTTTGGGTGCTTTGATAGCAACGCGGCGCGAAGCGTTCTTTGACCTGGAGCAAGTTCCGCGCCGGATCACAGCAAGCGGGAAACCCGGGCCCGTCATCCTGAGGTGCGAGGCTGCGCAGCAGCCGAGCCTCGAAGGATGAACGGCCGAGGCGGTTCAGCGAGTGCGCGGCGACTCAGCGGCCGTCGCCCTTCGAGGCTCGGCACTGACGTGCCGAGCACCTCAGGGTGACGGGATCGAGTCGGGAGCTCGCTGAGAGCCCGCCCCCAAAACAAAACGCCCGCCGATCGGCGGGCGTTCTCGTCAACTCTGCTGCAAGCCTCAGGCCTGCGGCTGCGGCTCCATCGGGCCGGGCTCGGGGCGCGGACGGCCCTTGCCGGCGGAGGGAACCGCGGAGGTGCGCGGCGTCGACGGCTCGATCACGGACTCGCGCACCGGCCGCTTGCCGTTGAGCAGGTCCTTGATCTCGTCGCCCGTGAGCGTCTCGAACTCGAGCAGGCCCTTGGCGAGGGCTTCGAGATCGTCGCGCTTCTCGGTGAGGATCTTGGTGGCTTCCTGGTAGCCCTGCTCGACCAGACGCCGGATCTCGGCGTCGATCTTCTGTGCCGTGGCTTCCGAGATGCTCTGCTGGCGCGCCACCTGATAGCCGAGGAACACCTCGTCCTGGTTCTCGCCATAGGCGACGGTGCCGAGCTCGTCCGAGAGACCCCAGCGCGTCACCATCATGCGGGCGAGCTTGGTCGCCTGCTCGATGTCGGAGGACGCGCCCGACGTCACCTTGTCCTTGCCGAACACCAGCTCCTCGGCGACGCGTCCGCCCATCATGATGGCGAGCCGCGAGGTCATCTGCTCGACCGACATCGACAGCTTGTCGCGTTCGGGGAGCTGCATGACCATGCCGAGCGCGCGGCCGCGCGGAATGATTGTCGCCTTGTGCACCGGATCGGTGGCCGCGACGTTGAACGCGACGATCGCATGGCCGCCTTCGTGATAGGCCGTGAGGAGCTTCTCCTCCTCGGTCATCACCAGCGACTTGCGCTCGGCGCCCATCATGACCTTGTCCTTGGCGTCCTCGAACTCCTGCTGCGTGACCATGCGCTTGTTGCGCCGGGCCGCCATCAGCGCGGCTTCGTTGACGAGGTTCATCAGGTCGGCGCCCGAGAAGCCCGGCGTGCCGCGCGCGATCGTCTTCAGGTTCACGTCCGGCGCCAGCGGCACCTTGCGCACGTGCACCTTGAGGATCTGCTCGCGGCCGACCACGTCCGGATTCGGCACGATGACCTGGCGGTCGAAACGGCCGGGACGCAGCAGCGCCGGATCGAGCACATCGGGACGGTTGGTGGCGGCGATCAGGATGATGCCCTCGTTCGCCTCGAAGCCGTCCATCTCGACCAGCAGCTGGTTCAGCGTCTGCTCGCGCTCGTCATTGCCGCCGCCGAGGCCGGCGCCGCGATGGCGGCCGACCGCGTCGATTTCGTCGATGAAGATGATGCAGGGCGCGTTCTTCTTCGCCTGCTCGAACATGTCGCGCACGCGCGAGGCGCCGACGCCGACGAACATCTCGACGAAGTCCGAGCCCGAGATCGTGAAGAACGGCACGTTCGCTTCGCCCGCGATGGCGCGCGCGAGCAGCGTCTTGCCGGTGCCGGGCGGGCCGACCAGCAGCACGCCGCGCGGAATGCGTCCGCCGAGGCGCTGGAATTTGCCGGGGTCACGCAGGAATTCGACGATCTCCTGCAGGTCCTGCTTCGCCTCGTCGACGCCCGCGACGTCCTCGAAGGTGACGCGCCCATGCGCCTCGGTCAGCAGCTTCGCGCGCGACTTGCCGAAGCCGAGCGCCTTGCCGCCCGCTCCCTGCATCTGCCGCGAGAGGAAGATCCACACGCCGATCAGCGCGATGAAGGGCAGCCACGACACCAGCAGCGAGACGAACCAGGGCACGTTCTCCTGCGGCGGACGCGCCGTGATCTGCACGCCCTTGCCGTAGAGCCGCTGCACCAGGCTCGGGTCGCTCGGCGCATAGGTCTGGAAGCTCTGGCCATCCGTGTAGGTGCCGAGGATCTCCGGCCCCTGGATCACCACATCGCGCACGCGGCCCGCGTCCACGTCCGAAAGCAGCTGCGAGAACGCGATGTCACGCGACCGCGAATGCTGACTCGGATTGTTGAAGAGCGTGAACAGGGCGAGCAGAAGCAGAACGATGATCACCCAGAGAGCGAAGTTCCGGAAATTGGCGTTCATCCCAAGTCCTTTGCGCCGGGAGTCCCATTGAAGACCGGCTGGTGGTTGCGGCGCGAGCAGCGGTTTGCGCCACACGGGAGGCGGCCAAGGCCCGTCCCGCCCCAGGAGACAAGATAGGTTCCGGACCCCCTTCTGCCAAGGGAATTGGCCGAATGTTGGTCAAGCTACGGATGCTTGGTGAATACACCCTTGGAGCCGGGCTTCACGTTCGTTTGCGGCCCCGAAATGTGCCGTGAGGCGTCCTTCGGTACCGGCGCGCGGGCGCGCGCTCTACGATGAGCCGACCGCGCCCCAGGGTCACCATCGCGCCCGCGAGTGTGCGGCGAAAGCGCGCGGACGGCTGATTCGGTGCCAGCGGCAGCGCGGCTGCAAGCGCCTCGAGCTTGCCGAGCTCGACGGGCCCCTCGTCGCCGGCCTGCGCGATGAGGCGGCCGAGCAGTCGCAGTGCCACTTCCGCGGGCAGGCGCACATATGCCTGCGCATCGAGCACCACCGTGGACCCCTCCGGGACCGCGAGGTCGGCCATGGTCGCGTCCACGACAGCCTCGAGCGCGGCGTTGGCACGCGCGGCCCGGTGCGCAAATCCGGCGAGCCGCGCCGCGTCGAGCCCTTCCGCCGCGAGCGCCGGCATGAGCTCGCGCCAGCGTGGGCGCGTGAAGCGCGGATCGCGATTACTGGGATCTTCCGCAAACGCGATCCGCGCGGCTGTGAGCGTCGCGACGAGCCGCGCCTTGGACACGTCGAGGAAAGGGCGGACCAGGAACATGTCGTCGAGATCCGTGACGCGCGCCATGGCGGCGAGCCCGGCGAGCCCGCTGCCGCGCGCCAGGCGGAACAGCACGGTCTCGGCCTGATCGTCGCGCGTGTGCGCCGTCACGATGTGCCGCGCGCCCGCGGCACGCGCCGCTTTCGTCAGCAGACGATAACGTGCTTCTCGCGCAGCCTGTTGCACGCCGGTCGCGGGCTTCGCGCCGGTCCAGCGCAAGGTGCGGTGCGCGACGCCGAGCTCGCGTGCGAGCCGCTTCACCGCGATGGCTTCCTTGGCGGACTCAGGACGCAATCCGTGATCGACCGTCACCGCGATCAACTCCGGCCCACGCTTGCGGCGCTTGCGCCAGCGCGCCGCGAGCCAGAGCAGCGCAGTGGAGTCGGGACCGCCCGACACCGCGAGCACCAGCGCGGGCGCCTCGATCAGATCAGCGAATAGAGAATCGAATTCAGAGTCCGTGACGCCCGCTGAATCAGCAGCCGACACGCTTCTGTTCCCGCTGCACGGTCGTCTTCACGCTCGGTGCGGCGCGCGGATACTTGCGTCCAACTTCGCCGAACGTGGCGCAGGCGGCTTCCTTCTCCTTCAGCGCCGCGAGCGACTGGCCGAGCCGCAGCAGCGCTTCGGGCGCCTTGGGCGAAGACTCGTATTTGGTCGAGACCGACAGGAACGATTCCGCGGCGTCGCGATACTTCTGGCGCTGGAACAGCGTCTCGCCGACCCAGTAATGCGCCTCCGCCACGCGCGCGTCGCTCGGGTTCTTCTTCAGGAAGTCGCGGAAGGACTCCTCGGCGAGCGCATAGTCCTTGCGCAGCACATAACCATAGGCGAGGTCGTAGCTGTCCTTCGGCGTGGCGCTCGGCGGCATCACGGCCGCGGTCGCGCCGGTCGCGTTCGGATTGCGCGGAGGCGGCGGCGGCAGCTGGCCGGCCGGCTGCGGCGCACCGAGCGAGGGATCATGCGCGGCC
>JAEYAU010000204.1 GCA_023404705.1 Pseudomonadota bacterium | reverse complement strand
GCCGACGCGTGCGCGCCGCGCGATCAGCGAAGCCGTCGTGGCGGCGATCCGCTGCGCGAGGCGCACGCGCGGGCTGATCTCGGACACCACGTCGAACGGCGCGTCCCACGCCTCCATGTCTGGCTTCTCGTCCGGCTCGATCAGCGGCCAGATCTCCACCATGCCGGGCGAGTTCAGGCGCACGGCCTCGTGCACCGTGTGCACGTTCTCGGCCGTCAGGCCCGCATGCGCCTCGGGGCGCTTGAACACGGCGTCGACCGCGTCGAGCACATCCGGTGTCGAGCGGAACGAGCGCAGGAAGCGCACCTGCTCCCACTTCAATTCGGCGGCCGTGAAGCGCAGCCGGAAGAAGTCCCGCATCTCGGAGAATTTCTGCGGCGCCGCGCCCTGGAACGAGAAGATCGACTGCTTCTCGTCGCCGACCGCGAAGATCGAGCGCGTGACGCCGCGCGCGCCGGCGCCCGCCGTGAACTCGGCCGTCAGCTTCGCGACCACGTCCCACTGCTCGGGGCTCGTGTCCTGCGCCTCGTCGATCAGCAGATGATCGATGCCGAGGTCGAGCTTATAGTGCACCCAGGCGGCTTCGACCCGGTCCAGCATGGCGCGCGTCTTCTCGATCAGATCGTCATAGTCGAGCAGCCCGCGGCGGATCTTCTCGGCCTCGTAGCGGCGGATCACGGCCTCGGTCAGCGTGACCAACGCGGCGCTGCGGTCGCGCGTGAGCAGCGCATGGCGGCGCGCGATCAGCGCGACCACGCGGTCCTGCTCGTCCTCGATCAGCTCCGCCAGCCGCGGATCGCTCTTGCGGATCGCGCCCGTGACGACATTCTTGCGCGGCGTCCATTTCTCGGTGACGAAGATCGAGAGATAGGCGTCGATACCGGCCGGCCCCGCGAGGCTCGCGGCGCCCGTGAGCCGCGCCGCCTGGTCCTGGTCGCTCTTCTGTCCGCGCGCCAACGTGCTCGCAACCGCCTGCCACTCGCGCAGCAGCGGGCTCGCCAGGATCTCGGCATCGACCGCGTCATTGCTGTCGCCCGGCTTGACGCCGAGGGATTGCGTCAGCTCGGCAATCGCCGCGTCGAGACCGCCCGCAGCCGTGATCCACGCCATCAGCTCCTTGCCCGAGGCGATCGCTTCGCCCACCACCTCGGTGACCGTGCGATCCGCTGCCACCGTGGTTGCGGCCGCCAGCGCGCGGCCGAGGCGGCTGTCAGGCTCGGCCGCGGCTTCCAGCAGCACGGCGAGCCGCAAGCGGTCGATCATCTCGGATTGCGCGCGCTCCTCCAGCACCTCGAAGCGCGCCGCGACGCCGGCCTCGAACGGGAATTGATGCAGCAGCCGCGTGCAGAAGGCGTGGATCGTCTGCACCTTCAGCCCGCCCGGGCATTCCAACGCCTCGGCGAACAGCCGCCGGGCGCGCACGCGCCGCGCCGCATCGGGCCGGCGGCCCTCGAGCTCGGTGATTGCGCTATCGAGCGCGTCGTCGTCGAGCGCGGTCCATTTGCCGAGCGTCTCGAACACGCGGTTCGACATGTTGGCGGCCGCCGCCTTCGTGAAGGTGAGGCAGAGGATCTTCGCGGGCTCGGTGCCGGCGAGCAGCAGGCGGATCACGCGCTGCGCCAGCACATGCGTCTTGCCCGAGCCCGCATTGGCCGCCACCCAGGCCGATACTTTTGGATCGGAAGCCGCGCGTTGCAGCGCGAGCACGTCGGCCGGGATATTCATTCCGGCCCTCCGGGCTCGATGTCGTCGCCGCCTGCGACCGACCATTCCTTCACGCGCGAGAGATGATCGTAGTCGCCGTAGCGCGTCTTCCACATCGGGCTCACGAGCGAGCGATAGGGCGTGTCCTCCTTCTCGAAGCGCGCCACCACGGCGGCGAGCCGCGCCAGAGCGAAGTCCGCCTGGTGCTGCGCGGTGTCGTCCTTGAACTTTACGACGCGTTCCAGGCCGGCCGGCTCGCCGCCCTTCAGCGACACGTAGACGAGCGCGTCAAGCGAGACACCCGCCGGAACCTCCTTGAATCCGCCCTTGCGCAGGATCGCGCCCTCCAGCGTGAGCTGCGGCGCGAGTCCGCTGCGCACCTGCTCGTCAGTCGGCACCGAGCCGGTCTTGTAGTCGAGGATTGCGTAGCCGCCATCGGCGAGCCGCTCGATGCGGTCGGCGCGCGTCGTAAGCTTGAAGCTCCGCTCGCCGACCGGGATTGAGATCTCGCCGCGGATTTCGGCATGGATCTGCGCCACCGCCGAACGCCGCGCCGCATCCCAGCTCGCGAACCAGCGTGCGATACGCAAGTAGCGCGGCCACCAGAAGGCGCGTGCCTCCGGATAATCTTCCAGCGCCGCGAAATGCTTCGTTCCGAGTGCGATCAATTCGTCGAGCGCGTGCGCGGGCGCAGCAGCCGCGAACTTCTCTGTGAAATCGCCGATGGCGCCATGGATCACGGTGCCGCGGTCGCGTGCGCCGGGGGGCGTGTCGACGGCATCGAGCGGCGCGAGCCGCAGCACGTGCTTGGCGTAGATCGTGTAAGGATCGCGCAGCCAGTGCTCGATCTCGGTGACGCTGAGCCGGTTCGGCCGCGCCGCGCGCGGCGGCTTCGGCTCCGGACGCGCCACGGGCTTCACTGCGGCGGGCCGGTCGAGATCGCGCGCCCAGCGCAGATAGCGCTCGCCGCGTTCCATCGCGTCTTTCCACTGCGCGCCAGACACGGCCGCGAGCCGCTGCACGAAGCGCGACGGCACGGTCGGCGCGCCCGCGAGTTTGGCGGAGCGCGTCAGGATCACCTCGGGCGCGCCCATCAGCTGCGCGATATCGTGCGCCGAGAGGCCGACGCGGCGCTCCGGCAGATCGAGGCCGAGCTCGAGCCGCATCGGCCGACTCAGCCACGGGTCGCTGCGCGTCTCCGGGGGCCACACGTTCTCGACCAGGCCGCCGAGCACCACGCGCTGATGCCGCGTGAGACGCGCTTCCAGCGGGCCGAACACGCAGACGCGCGTGCCGGGCGCGCCCGGCCGCCGCACCACGCGCTCGCCGATCGCGAGCGCGAACAGCTCCGCATAGTCGGTGGGCCGCAGATCGATATCCTCGCCGCGCGGCCGCGCCACGATGTCGTCGAAGGCGATGAGCAGCGCATTGCCGTCATTGCCCGTGAGCGCGACGGAGCGTCCGGTCTCGTCACGCGAGAGCGCCGCGATGGCGGCGTGGTGCTTGGCCGCCAGCTCGCCGAAGGTCCAGGGCCGCGGCTCGATCTCCTCGAGCGGCGCCAGCGCCTCGCCGAGCCGCTGCACCAGCGCGGCCGCGGCATCGAGCTCCGCATCGGTGAGACTGGTACGCGGATCGGCGCGATGGAGCGCACTCGGCTCGTTACGGCGCAGGCGGTTTAGCTCGACGCGGAAGGTCGCGAGCGCGTGGGCAAGCCCTTTGCATCCCGCGCGCGGGCGTGGCCCGCGCAACACGGCGCGTTCCAGCGCCGCAACCCCGATGTCATCGCATATCCTGCAAAGCGGATGCTTGAGCAGCGCCAGCAACGGCACCGGCGGTAGGCCTTCGAGCGCGGCGTCCGCAACGAGGCGCGCGAACACGCCGGCCGGTGTGTCGGCGAGCCGGTCGCCGCCCGTGTCATCCACTGCGACTTTCCAGCGCGCAAGCGCCGCCGTGACGCGGCGCGCGAGCGCGCGGTCCGGCGTGACGAGTGCGGCGCTCTTGCCTTCCGCCTCGACGGTCTCGCGCAGCGCGACCGCGATGGCGAGCGCCTCTTCCTCCGGATTGGCGGCCTCGATCATGGTCACGTCGGCGAGCGCCGCGTGCCGCGTCGCCTCGTCGAGCCGCTCGGCCCAGAGCTCGGTCGCGGCCGCGGGGCGCATCGCCTCCGAGATCAGCCGCTCGCGCCCATGCGGGCCGGGCGTGCCGATCACCGCGACCTCGCCGCGATCGATGCCGAGCTGCTGGAGGAACGCCTGCATCGCGAACTGCGGGTGGCTCACCGCGGGCGGCTCGCTGTAGCGGTCCCCACTGCGGACGCCTGCGATCAGGTCCCACGACGGCTCGTCGAGATCGCGGTCGAGCCCGGGCAGCACCACGGCGCCATGCGGCAAGCGCGCGACCGCCCCGAGCAGCTGCGCAGTCGCCGGCATCGAGGCCGTGGAGCCGGCCGCGATCACGGGCCCATCGGGCGCGGCGGCGCGCCGCATGGCCTCGGCCTCGATCATGCGGTCGCGCCGCGTCACGTCCTCGACGGCGCCGCGCTCCGTGAGGATCGCGGGCCACGCGACGCGCGCGATCTTCAGAAACTCCAGCGTGAGCTGCCAGTAGGGATCGAGTGTTTCCGGAACGAGCCGGTCGAGCCCGTCCCACGGCACTTGGCGGATCGTCATGTCGTCGATCAGCCGGCAAAGATCGCCTGCGAGCGCCAGCGCGGCCGCCGGGCTGTGCACCACCAGCGGGGTGTCGCCCGCCTGGGGTCTGAGCTGCGCCGATCCAGACCAGGCGAGCACCAGACGCGCCAGCAGCATGCGCCGCTCGAAGCCGCCGAGCGCCGGCGGTAGCTCCAGCGCGGTTTCCGCGATGGCGCCGCTCGCGGCCTCGGCGAAGATCAGATCGTCCTCGTCGATGTCGCCGATCGCCACGATGCGCGGCAGGATCGCGGCGTCGGTCTCGAGCACGTCGAGGAAGACGTCGCGCGCCAACCGGCAGGCTCGCCGTGTCGGCAGGAACAGGGTCGCGCGCGCCAGCGCCAGCGGATCGCGCGCCGGCTCGAAGCCCGGCACCAGATCCCCGTCCACGAGCGCCCGGATCAGCGTCGAGAGGAACGGCGCCGAAGCCGGAATCGTGAAGACACGCGGAGCGGACATGCCGCTTTATAGCGATTCGGTGTGGCGCTGACTCGGCTGAATGGTCGCGCCGTCCACCGGCGCCTTAGCCCGGAACAGGGTGTCCGAACGTCAGGCAACGCTCGCCGTGATGGCGGCTTCGGCCGCCTTGATCGCCTGCGGCGTGCCGACATGCATCCAGGTGCCGTCGAGGCGCAGGCCGTGCAGCCGCCCGGCCTCCAGGGCGCGGTCGAACAGCCGGTTGAGCGAGAACGGCCCCTTCGGAGCGTCCGCGAACAGGCCGGGCGAGAGGATCGCGACGCCCGCATAGACGAAGGGCACGACGCCGCGCTCCGGCCGCCGCATGAGCCGGCCATCCGGCCCCATCGCGAAGTCGCCGCGCCCGTCATAGCCGATGCTGCCGGCCGTCGGCGCGAGCAGCAGCAGCACGTCCATTCGCGCGGGGTCGAAGCCCTCGGCGAGCCGTTCGAGATTCGGCCGCACGCCCTCGATCCAGATCGTGTCCGAGTTGACGTGGAAGAACGGCGCCGTGCCGAGCGCGTCGAGCGCCTTCACGACGCCGCCGCCGGTGTCGAGCAGCTGCGCGCGTTCGTCCGAGATGACTATGCGCGGCCGCTTGCGGTCTTTGAGATGGGCTTCGATCTGATCCGCGAAGTGATGCACGTTGACGACCGCGGTCTCGACCCCCGCATCCGCCAGCCGGTCGAGCACGTGATCGAGCAGCGGCGCGCCCGCGACCTTGACCAGCGGCTTCGGCATTGCGTCGGTCAGCGGGCGCATGCGCGTCCCGAGCCCGGCCGCCAGTACCATGGCGCGTCGCGGAACCTGGTCACTCATGCGTCATCCATCGTCACGTCTCGGGCGGCGCGGGCGCATGCGTGTCGTACCACGCGCGCAGGCCCGCGAGCGCCTGATGCTGCAGCGAGCGGCGCAGATAGCGCCATACCCGGGGCAGATGACGCAAATATTGCGGCTTGCCGTCGCGCTTATCGAGCCGCGCGAAAATGCCCAGGATCTTGGTGGCGCGTTGCGCGCCGAGCGTCACGTAGAGTTCGGCGAAACGCGCCGGCACGAATTCCGGATCCGCCGTGAGCCGCGCCTTGGCGTAGCGGCCGAGCAGGGTGATCTCCATCTCGCTCGGAACGGTGACGCGTGCGTCCTGCAGCAGCGAGACGACGTCGTAGGCCGCGCAGCCGATCAGCGCGTCCTGGAAGTCGATCAGCCCGACGCGCCCGACGCCCTCGCGCTCCGGCAGCCAGAGCAGGTTCGGCGAATGGAAGTCGCGCATCACCCAGGTGGGCGGCGCATCGAAGGTGCGGACGAGCGCCTCGCGCCAGAGGTCCAAGAACTCGGCGCGCGCTGCGTCGTCGAGCGTGCCGCCGCGATGCGGCACATACCACTCGGGCAGCAGCTCCACCTCGATCAGCAGCGCATCGAGATCGTAGGGCGGGACCTCGTAATCGAGCTGCGGCGCCACCGGCAGCACGCGCGGCAGCGCCTCCTGATGCAGCGCCGCCAGCACGTCGACGGCGGCCGCATAGCGCTCCTCGATCGGCGCCGGCGGATCGCCCGCGACCACGCCCTCGTTTCCCAGATCCTCGAGCAGCAGGAAGCCTTCGTCGAGATCGGCCGCGTGGATTTGCGGGGCCGAGAGCCCGCGCTCGCGCAGCGCCCGCGCCATCGCGACGAACGGCTTCACGTCCTCGGCGAGATGCGCGATCGCGCTGTAGGGCAGCCCGTTGCGCACCGGCGGCCCGTCAGGCCGGCGTGGCGCGTTCATCAGGATCAGCTTGCGCTCTCCGAGCCGCAGCCGCTCATAGGCGCGCGTCGAGGCATCGCCCTGCATGTGCGTGCGCTCGGCCAGCGTCATGCCGGCCTCGTCGAGGAACTCGCGCAGCGCCTTCAGCCGCTCGACCGTGCGAACCGCCGCGCCATAGCCAGTGATCTCGGCTTCGCGCGCGTTCGCGCCGCGCTCCGGCGCGAGGCGCAGCGCAATATCGATGCGATCGAGCGGCAGCGCGCCCTCGGCGCGGTCCGGCCATTCGATCAGCACGACCGCATCGCCAGCCTCGTCGATGCCGAGCTCGGTGAGCTCGCTCAGATCCGCGAGCCGATAGAGATCCGCATGCACGATCGGGATGCGCAGCGCATAGCTCTGCACCAGCGTGAAGGTCGGGCTCGGTACTTCGAGCCGCGGGTCGCCCGCCATGTGACGGATGAAGGCGCGCGCGAGTGTGCTCTTGCCGGCGCCGAGATCGCCCGAGAGCGTGACCGTGTCGCCCGGCTTGAGCACCGTGGCGAGATCGACCGCAAGGCGCTGCGTCGCGCGCTCGTCGGCGAGCGTCACCGCCAGGCTGTCGTCGGTCACCGAGAGCATCCGCGTCCTTCGTTACTCGGCCGCGACCCGGTCGGCTCCGCGCTTGAGCGGGAACACGCAGGTCACGGTGGTGCCGCGCCCGACGGCCGAGTCGAGCGCCACCGTACCACCATGCAGCTCGACGAAGGAACGCACGATCGAGAGGCCGAGGCCTGCGCCGCGGTGATCCGACCCCAGCGTATGGCTCTCGAAGCGATCGAACACCCGGTCCGCGATCTCGGTCGGGATGCCGGGGCCGCGGTCGCTCACCGAGAAGACGACGGCATCGTCGCGCCGCTCGGCCGCGAAGACGATCACCTCGCCCTTGGGCGAGAAGCTGACCGCATTGGAGAGTAGGTTGTAGAGCACCTGGCGTACGCGCCGCTCGTCGGCCGTGAAGCTGCCGATCTCCTCGGGCACGCGGATGTCGAGGAGAATGCCCTGCTCGACCAGCCGGTCGCGCACGCCCTCGGCCGCGGCGTTCATGGTGCGCGCGATGTCCACCGGGCCGAGATCGAGCTGCATCGCGCCGGCGTCGATGGTGGCGAGATCCAGGATGTCGTTGATGATGGCGAGCAGTGCGCTCGAGGACGAGTTGATGTAATGCAGGTATTCGCGCTGCTTCTCGCTCAGCGGGCCCGAGGTCGGGTCGTCGAGCAGCTGCGCGAAGCCGATGATGTTGGTGAGCGGCGAGCGCAGCTCGTAGCTCACGTGATGCACGAAGGTGCTCTTGAGCTGGTCGGCCGCGAGCAGCGCGTCGGCGCGCTCGCGCAGCGCGCGCTCCACGTTCACCGAGTCCGTGATGTCGTGGAACGTGACGAGCGTCGCGCCATCCGGCAGTGGCACGGTGGTGCAAGTCACCACCGAGCCGTCGCCGCGCTCCAGCCGGCCCGACACCGGCTCGCGCGCCTCGAGGCTGGTGATCGCGGTGAGCAGCTCTGTCCAAAGATCATCGTTGCCGTAGAGCGGCCGGCACGCCGAGATCACGGCCTCCACATGCGGCCGGCTCTCCAGCATCTGCGCGTCGAGCCGCCACGAACGCACCAGCGCCGAATTGTAGAGATCGAGCCGTCCATCGCTGCCGAACACCGCGACGGCTTCAGCCAGGTTCTCCAGCGTCTCGCCTTGCACGCGGATCAGCGCGTTGTATCGGCGCTCCAGGTCGAGCCGCTCGGTGACGTCGTCGAACAGATAGGTGACGCCGCCCTCGGGATTCGGCGTCGTGACGACGCGCAGCGTGCGCCGGTCCGGCAGGTGCCACTCGTGCTCGCGCGGTTCGATCGCGCGGTAGGCCTCGTGCAGCTGGTTCTTCCAGGTGCGGAAGTCCATCTCCTCGGGCAGCTTGCGCGCGGCGCGCAGGCGGTCGAGCACCGCCGCGTCGGTCGGCTCCGAGTCGAGGAACGCAGCGTCCAGCCCCCACAACAACCGGTAGGCCGCGTTGTAGAAGGTGAGCCGCCGGTTGGCGTCGAAGATCGCGACCGCGGTCGCGAGCTGGTCGAGCGTGCGCCGGTGCGCGTCGGTCATGCGCGAGAGCTCGGCGCGCATCAGGTCGATCTCGGTCGCGTCGATGCCGATGCCGGCGCTGCCGTCGCGCGAGGGCAGGTCGATGACGTCGAGGATGCGCCGCGTGCCCGCGACGATCACGGGGAGGCGCGCCGTGTAGCTTTGCTGCAGCGTGCGGGCGCGCGCCACGTCCTCGCGCGCCGTGCGGTCGAGCAGCTCCAGGCCGCGCTCCACGGCGTCGCCGCTGTCGCGCGCCTCCACGCCTTTCGCATAGGCGGCGTTGACCCAGGTGAGCCGGCCGGTGGCGTCGCGCACCCAGATCGGCGAGGGCAGCGCCTCGATCAGCGAGCGCACCGTGTCGACGTCGCGCAGCAGCTTCTGATGCTGCCCGGCGAGCTCGGCATATTCGCGCTTGGCGCCGCTCAGATCCTTGATGCGCATGACGGCGCGGCCGCCGATGGCGCGCCCGTCCACTTCGACATGGCGGCCCGAGAGCGTCGCGAGCGACAGCGAGAAGGCTTCGCCGCGCGCGCGCAGCGCGTCGACCGCATCCTCCAGCGCATGCGCCTTGGCGGGCTCGAGCCAGGTGCCGAAGGCGAGCGCGCGGCGCGGCACCGGCGCGCGCGTCGCGATCGTGATGTCGCCGATGATCTCGGGCTCGTCGCCGGAGGGCGGCCAGATCACCACGATCTGCGGCTCGGCGTGGAGCAGGGCGCGCACGCGGTCGCATTCCTCGCGCAGCGCCAGGATCTCGGAACGCGCGTCGGCCTCGCGTTGGGCGGCCTGCGCGCGCGTGCGCAGGAGCATGATCGCGGTCATCACCGCGAACACGATGACGCCGAGCGAGAGGGCCAGCGCCGAAAGTTCATGCCAGTCGAGCGTCACGATCCGTCCGAGCAACTGATCGGCGGACGCGAAGCCGGTCAGCTCTTGCGCGAACACGACCGCTGGTGGCGTGACAGTGAGGATCGTTGCGCCGGCGGCGACCGCGAATCCGTGTCGCCGCGGATGCGCCCGATGGCCCCCGCATCTCGCCCGGATCGTGTCCGGCATCCCCGCTTGCCCCTGGGTACGCCCGCGATCCCGGTCGGCCGCGCGAGGCCGCGAGAGAACGGACATGCGAGCCGCGTCCGCCACGCCGCTCGCGAATCAAATCACTGTACCCTCAAGGGGAGTCGAGCCGTAAGAGTCCAGACCGTGAACGGTGGTCAGCTCCGTATTCGACCGATCGCGAGATGTCACGATGTCATGGGCACGAACGGGATCGGCCCCGCGCAGCCTTGTCCCCGCTGTCCACAGCCGTCCACAGGGCCTTGGCGTGCAGTCGCCCGAGCGGCCTCGGCGCTCAGGCGCGGGAGCTGTCGGCCTTGCCGCCGCGATGCGTCAGGTCCTCGATCGTGATCTGAGCGAGCGCGCGCGAGAATGCCTGCTCGGCGTCGGCGACGGCCGGCAGCACGATGTCGGAGAGAATCTGCGACGTCGGCATCGCGACCTGATTCGCCTCCTCGACGGTGCCGGCAGCGCGCAGGATGTCGTCGATGGTGATGCGCTTGCGGTCGCGTGCGAGCTCGTAGCCGCCGCGCGGCCCGCGGATACCTTTGAGGATGCCCTCGTGGACGAGCGCCTGCAGCACCGGCTCGAGATGGCGCGGCGGCAGGTTATGGCGTGCGGCGAGCGCGCGCGCCGAGAGAGGGCGCTCACGCGCGATCAAGGCGACGTCGACAACAGCAGCGATCGCAAGGAGACCCTTGCGGGATAAGAGCGACATGGGGAGCAACCAGACTTACGCTGCCGGTAGTATATTACAGAATAGCGGCGGTCTAGTCGTTCTGTTGGTTGCAGCGTACCGGCTACAACCCGGTTGTCTCAGAATCCGGCTTTCAGCCGGTCCCGGTGGAACCGAATCCACCCGTTCCGCGGGCCGTTTCGTCCAGGGCCGTGACCTCGCGGAGCGATACGCGTGTGACGGGCGCAATGACCATCTGCGCGATCCGCATGCCGCGGGAGACTGCGAAAGCCTCCTGGCCGTGGTTCACCAGCAGCACCTGCACCTCGCCCCGATAGTCGGCGTCGATCGTGCCGGGCGCATTGAGCACCGTAATGCCATGGCGCGCTGCGAGGCCTGACCGGGGCCGCACCTGCGCCTCCATGCTCTCGGGCATCGCCATGGCAAGGCCGGTCGGCACCGCGGCCCAGGCGCCCGGCGCGATCACCAGCGGCGCGCCCTCTGGCACGGCCGCCATCAGGTCGAAGCCCGCCGCGCTGTCGCTCTGATAGGCCGGCAGCGGCAGGCCGGCGCCGTGGGGTAGTCGCAGGATGCGCACTTCGCTCATGCCAGCGCCGCCGCGATGCGCGCCACCAGCGTGCGCGCAACCTCGTCCTTCGACTGCGTCGGCCAGGACTCGACGCCGGAGGCGCTGACGAGATGCACCGTGTTGCGGTCGCCGCCCATCACGCCACCCGCCGGCGATACGTCGTTGGCGACGATCCAATCGCAGCGCTTGCGCTTGAGCTTGGCCTTCGCATTGTCGAGCACGTTCTCGGTCTCGGCCGCGAAGCCGACCACGAGCCGCGGCCGGCCTTGGCTCGCTTGCGCAATCGTCGCGAGGATGTCCGGGTTCTCGCTGAGCGACAACTGCGGCGGTCCGCCCGCGCCCTTCTTCATCTTCTGCGCGCCGGCCTGCGTCACGCCCCAGTCCGCGACCGCGGCCGCGAAGATCGCGGCATCCGCGGGCAGCGCCTTCTGCACGGCCGCCAGCATTTCGCGCGCGCTCTCGACCTTGATGACGGTCACGCCGGACGGATCCGGCAGCGCCACAGGACCCGAGATCAGCACCACCTCGGCGCCCGCATGCGCCGCGGCGCGCGCGATCGCGTGCCCCTGCTTGCCCGACGAACGGTTCGCGATATAGCGCACCGGGTCGATTGCTTCGTGGGTCGGCCCCGACGTGATGACGATGCGCTTGCCCGCGAGCGGCCTGTCGCCGCCGAGCAGCGCTTCGGCGGCATCGACGATCTCCAGCGGCTCCGCCATTCGGCCGACGCCGGCTTCGTTGCTCTCCGCCATCTCGCCCGCATTGGGCCCGACCACCGAGATGCCGTCGGCGAGGAGCCGCGCGTGATTGCGCCGCGTCGCGGGATGCTCCCACATGCGCGGGTTCATGGCGGGTGCGATCAGCACCGGCTTGTCGGTCGCGAGCAGCACCGTCGAGGCGAGATCGTCGGCCAGCCCGTTCGCCATCTTGCCCATCAGGTCCGCGGTCGCCGGCGCCACAACCACGAGGTCGGTGTCGCGCGCGAGTCTGATATGGCCGACGTCGAACTCGGCCGCCTGGTGGAAAAGATCCGTGAACGGCTTCTCGCCCGCGATGGCACCGACCGACAGCGGCGTGACGAACTCCTGCCCCGCCCGGCTGAGCACCACGCGCATCTTCGCGCCGCGCTCGCGCAGCCGCCGGATCAGGTCGAGCGACTTGTAGGCCGCGATGCCGCCGCCGATGATCAGGAGGATGCGACGCCCGGACAAACTCACAACACTCTCCATCGATCGCTCATTCAATCACATCACGCGCCAGAGCAACATGGCGAGCAGGACGGCAATGACCCACAGCGCCACGGTGGTCCAGCGGTTGCGGCGCGCTTCGGCGCGGCCGATCGCCTCGACGGTCTCGGGCGCGAGGTGCAGGCCGTCGCGCGTCGCGCTATCGAGCTGCTCCGCGATGTTGGAGGCGCGCGTGAGCAGGCTCGGCACGGTGCCGAGGAAGCGGCCGACCTCCAACGCGCCTTGCCCGGCGCCCTCGATGCGCCCGACGGGCCCGAGGAAGCGCTCGACATATTCGCGCACCACGGGCTCGGCCGTGGTCCACATGTCGAGATGCGGATCGAGCGAGCGCGCAACGCCTTCGACCACGACCATGGTCTTCTGCAGCAGGATCAGCTCGGGCCGCGTCCGCATGTCGAACAGTCCCGTCACCTCGAACAGCAGCGTGAGCAGCTTCGCCATCGAGATCTCGGCCGCGGTGCGCTTGTGGATCGGCTCGCCGATGGCGCGGATCGCCTGCGCGAACGCATCCACCGAGTGATGCGGCGGCACATAGCCGGCCTCGAAATGCACCTCCGCGGTGCGGCGATAATCGCGCGTGATGAAGCCGTGCAGGATCTCGGCGAGGAAGCGGCGTTCCTTCGCGCCCAGTCGCCCCATGATTCCGAAGTCGACCGCGACGATCTTGCCGGTATCGTCGACGAACAGGTTGCCGGGATGCATGTCCGCGTGGAAGAAGCCGTCGCGCAGCGCGTGACGCAGGAAGCTCTGCATCACGGCGCGGCCGATCGCCGGTAGGTCGAAGCCCTTTGCTCGAAGAGCCGCGTGATCGTAGAGCGGCGTGCCTTCCACCCATTCGAGCGTGAGCACGCCGCGGGCCGTGCGGTCCCAGTCGACGGTCGGCACGCGGAAGTCCGGATCCTCGCGGGTATTCTCGGCCATCTCGGCGATGGCAGCGGCCTCGAGACGGAAGTCCATCTCGAGCACCACCGAGCGCGCCAGCGTATCGACGACTTCCGTGAGCCGCAGGCGTTGCGCTTCCGGCGAATGCTTCTCGGCCGTGCGCGCCGCGAAGAAGAAGCTCTCGAGGTCGGCGCGGAAGCGGTGCTCCACACCCGGCCGCAGCACCTTGACGGCGACCGGCTGTGGCCCCGCCGTGGTCATCATCTCGGCGCGATGCACCTGCGCGATCGACGCGGCCGCGACCGCGGGCCCGAACGAGAGGTAGGCTTGGCTCACCGGCACGCCGAGCATCGCCGCGACGGTCGTCTCGGCCTGCGCCTGCGAGAAGGCCGGCATCTTGTCCTGCAGGCTTTCGAGATCGCGCGCGAATGCGACCCCGACCACGTCGGGACGCGTCGCCAGGAACTGGCCGAGCTTCACATAGGTAGGCCCAAGGCGCGTCAGCGCCGCGGCGAGCCGCACCGCCGAGCCGCCGCCCCCGCGCCGTTCTGCAAGGCGGAGGATACTGACGGGCAGGCGCGCCTGCACGGGCAGGTCGATCGGATCGATCACGCCGAACACGCCTTCGCGCGCGAACACGAATCCGGCGCGGACGAGCCGCGCGACATGGCCGAGCGTCGCGATCACAAGCGCCAGCCGGAATGCAGCGCGACGATGCCGCCGCTCATCGCGCGATGGGACACGCGCCGGAAGCCGGCGCTTCGGATCATGTCCGCGAAGGCGTCGGGGCGCGGGAAGCGGCGGATGGATTCGACCAGGTAGCGATAGGGCTCGGCGTCCCCGACGACGAGGCGTCCGAGCGTCGGCACCACGTTGAACGAGTAGAGCTCGTAAAGCGCATCGAGCCCCGGCACATCGACGGAGGAGAACTCCAGGCACAGGAAGTGCCCGCCGGTCTTCAGCACGCGATGGGCCTCCGCGAGCGCGCGGTCGATGCGCGGCACGTTGCGGATGCCGAAGGCGATCGCATAGGCATCGAAGCTCTTGTCCGGGAACGGCAGCTCTTCGGCATTGCCTTCCTGGAACGTGACCACGTGGTCGAGCGCGCGCTCGAACGCGCGCTCGCGGCCGACCTCGAGCATGGCCGCGTTGATGTCGCACACCGTGACGCGGGTCTCGGGGCCGCCCGCCTCGACGACGCGGAACGCGATATCGCCCGTGCCGCCCGCACAATCGAGCAGCGCGAAGGGCCGCTCGCGTGGCGGGTTGATGGCGGTGACCAGAGCGTCCTTCCAGGCGCGATGCACCCCGGCGGACATCAGGTCGTTCATCAGGTCGTAGCGCCGGGCGACCGTGCGGAACACGTCGTCGACCAGCGTCTGCTTGTCGTCGAGCTCGACCGTGCGGTAGCCGAAATGGGTCTCGGGCATGGAATAATCCTGTCGCGGCCGGACCATAGCGCGGGGCGGGTGGGGGCGCTACAAGCCAAAGAGGCTGTGGTTATCAGGGTTTAGTGCCCCGCATACTGCCGTCCCGTGACGGCTATCCGGCTAGGATGGCCGGCGATTTTTCACTGCGGAGCCTTGCATGCCTGAGCTTCCCGAGGTCGAGACGGTCCGGCGCGGCCTCGAGCCCGCGATGGAGGGCGCCCGCTTCCGCAAGGTCGAGGCGCGCCGCGCCGATCTGCGCTTTCCCTTCCCGAAGGACTTCGTGAAGCGCCTCGAAGGCAAGACCGTGAAGGGGCTCGGCCGCCGCGCGAAATATCTGCTCGTCGATCTCTCCTCCGACGAGGTGCTGCTGATGCATCTCGGCATGTCTGGCTCGTTCCGCGTGTTGCGCGAGAAGGAGGACGTCGTGCAGGGCGATTTCCATCACCCCCGCGGCGCGCCCGGCAAGCACGACCACGTGGTGTTTCACATGTCCACGGGCGCCGTGGTGACGTTCAACGACCCGCGCCGCTTCGGCTATATGAAGCTGGTGCCGCGCGCCGAGCTCGATGCCGAGCCGATGATCAAGAGCCTCGGCCCCGAGCCGCTCGGCAACGAATTCGATGCGGCCATGCTGGCGCGTGCCTGCAAGGGCAAGAAGACGAGCCTCAAGGCCGCGCTCTCGGATCAGCGCGTGGTGGCGGGCCTCGGCAACATCTATGTCTGCGAGGCGCTGCATCGCTCGCATCTCTCGCCGAAGCGTCGCGCCGCGACGATCGCGAGCAAAAGCGGCGCGCCCAACGAGCGCGCCGAGCATCTCGTCACCGCGATCAAGGCCGTGCTCAACGATGCGATCCGCGCGGGCGGCTCGTCGCTGCGCGATCATCGCCGCACCGACGGCGAGCTCGGCGACTTCCAGCACAATTTTCGCGTCTACGATCGCGAGGGCGAAAAATGCCCGACGCGCGGCTGTCGCGGCACCATCAAGCGCATCGTGCAGGTCGGGCGTTCGACGTTCTTCTGTCCGGTCTGCCAGAGGTGACGCGCCATTATTCGACCGATCGGGCCGGCAGCCCGATCGGTCGTTCTTCTTGCTTCAGCGAAATGCGAAAGCTAGCGGCCCGTCGTTTCGGACTGCTCGGGCTGCTGTTGGATCAGCAGCGCCGACACGTTGAGGCCGACGAAGGCCACGATCGCGAAGGCGAAGAGTGTCGTCCACATTCCGCACCTCGTTGGGGTTCATGGCGCCTGCCACCCAACGTGCGCGGGCGCCGCTGGTTCCGAAGTGCGGTAAAAAGTTGTTATTTTGTGGGAACTTAGCGGATTATTGCGGTTCGTCCCGGTTCCCCGCAAGAACCATCCGGCCTGCGCGCCGCAACGCATGCGGTGGCGGAAGTTGCCGCGACGGAGGGCGTCGCCTAAACCGAAGTCAGATCGGGAGGAACCGTGATGGCTTACGAAACCATTCAGGCGGAGACCAAGGGCAAGGTCGGCGTCATTCGCCTCAATCGTCCGCAGGCGCTCAACGCGCTCAACGCGCAGATGTGCACGGACATCATCGCGGCGCTCGACGCCTTCGAGGCCGACGACGGCGTCACCTGCATCATCATCACGGGATCCGAGAAGGCCTTCGCGGCCGGCGCCGACATCAAGGAGATGTCGGCTAAGTCCTACATGGACCTGTTCAACGCCGACTTCCCGGCGAGCTGGGAGCGGGTCGCGCGCACGCGCAAGCCGTTGATCGCGGCGGTATCGGGATTCGCGCTCGGCGGCGGCTGCGAGCTCGCGATGATGTGCGACATCGTCATCGCGGCCGACAATGCAAAATTCGGTCAGCCCGAGATCAAGCTCGGCGTCATCCCGGGCATCGGCGGCACGCAGCGCCTCACGCGCGCGATCGGCAAGGCCAAGACCATGGATCTCTGCCTCACGGGCCGCATGATGGACGCGGCCGAAGCCGAGCGCTCCGGTCTCGTCGCCCGCGTCGTGCCGCTCGCCGAGCTGATGAACGAAGCCATGAAGGCCGCCGAGGCGATCGCCGGCATGTCGCTGCCGAGCCTCATGGTCGCGAAGGAGAGCGTCAACCGCGCCTTCGAGGGAACGCTCACCGAAGGGCTTCGCTTCGAGCGCCGCGTCTTCCACGGCCTGTTCGCCACGGAAGACCAGAAGGAGGGCATGGCGGCTTTCGTCGAGAAGCGGCCGCCGCAGTTCAAGAATCGGTGAGGCTGCGCAGTATTTCTGCTTTTCAGAATTCAATCTTCTTGCCTTTGCGCGTAAGGCGCGCATATTCGGCTCACTCCTGCTCGCGAGGGCGTCTCCGGAATCGCACGATGGAGCAGGAGACGGCTTGTCCGACCTGATCATCCGGACGGCCGTGTTGGAGCGCCGAGAGGCGCAGGGTGTCCCTGTTGCGCGCCAGGGACCCCGGGCGGGGCCGCTGTCCCGCCCACGTCCCGGCGATCCGGGACGTAAGCCCGCCTCGCAAGCGGGCTGGCGCCTCTCGGTGCTCCATCCCCTCGGGGAACGACGCCGAAGCCCAAACCTCCGGACGCGAAAGCGTCGCGGAGATGAAGGTGTTTTCTTCGTAGGGTGGGTAAAATCGCAGAGCACGGCGCTTCAACGCGCTCAGAAGCGAGACGCGATTTTGCCCACGCGTGCCGAGTCGAAGGTCAGAACGCGTGGGCAAGATCGCCCGCGAACGCTTGTCGGGTTGAGGCGCCGTGCACTGCGATCTTACCCACCCTACGAAGGAAAGCTCACTTCCTTACGCAGATCACGCGCACGACCGAGTCCTTCGCGGCATCGAGGCTCGCGGCGCCCTCGGCGGGCGCGACCTGTTGCGCGGCAAGGAACGCGCGGATCGTCTCCACCGGGACCACGACGGTGCGCGGCGGCGCGTCGAGCCCGGATCCCGCTGTGAGGTGCGGCGCCGCCATGCCGGTGAGGCGGCCGTGTGCGTCCACGGCCGCAG
>JAEYAU010000250.1 GCA_023404705.1 Pseudomonadota bacterium | reverse complement strand
GGGCAGCCGCATCAGGACCGGCGTCGCGCCATCGAGGCCGAGCGCGCGGGCGCGGCGGGCCGAGATCGCGAGACGCGCAGGCGCCGGCGCACACAAGTTCTGAAAGGTCGCGAGGCGCGAGGCGCTCAGGCCATCGACCGGAAGAGCGACGAGACGCTCCTCGGCGGTCGCCAGAATGACGGGTCGGCCGGCGCGAAACTCGGCAAGACCGCGCTCGACCGAGATGATGCCGGCTTGTCCGAACAAGCCGGCGGCATGCCCGTTGATGATCTTCATTCCTGGCCTACTGAATGACGCTACGCTCGGAACAGAGCCGTCTGGATCGGCCCTGGGGGTCCCCTATAGATACTCCCTGCACGGCTCCCGGGTTCATTTTTGGACTTTTTCTTTTCTGACCCTAGGTTGTTCAATTCATTATCAGATTAAGATGGCGCGATGAAGGCTCGTCAACCCATGACCGTAACGGCGCCGCCGCTCGCCGCGACCGACCACGTCAGCCAGGACGGCTGGGCCGTGGTGCCGGACCTGTTTCGCAGTGCAAACGGCGCGCTGCCGGCCCCGTGGGACAAGATGTTCGAGCCGCTGCGGCGCGGGGCGATCGACGACATGGTCGTGGTCGGCCAGCTCGGCCAGTCGATCGACGGGCGCATCGCGACCGTGACGGGGCATTCGAAATACATCAACGGGCCGGCCGGGCTCGCCCACCTGCATCGCCTGCGCGCGGTCGTGGACGCGGTCGTGATCGGCATCGGCACGGCGCTCGCGGACGATCCGCAACTCACGGTGAGGCACGTGCACGGGCCGAGCCCAGCGCGGGTGGTGCTCGATCCCAAGGGGCGGCTCTCTGCCGGCGCCAAGGTGCTGACGGACGACGGCGTGCGGCGGCTGGTGATCACGACGGCGGGCGCTCCGGCCGCACTGCCGGACGGCGTCGAGGTGGTCCGGCTGCCGGCACCCGATGGGCAGATCGCGCCGGCCGCGATCCTGGCGGCGCTGGCGCAGCGCGGCTTCCGCCGCGTGCTGATCGAGGGTGGCGCCAACACGGTCTCGCGCTTCCTGGCGGCGGGCTGCTTCGACCGGCTGCATGTCGTGGTGGCGCCGGTGATCATCGGCACCGGGCAGGCAGGCGTGATGCTGGCGCCGATCGAGCGCATGGACCGGGCGCTGCGGCCCGTGGTGTGTCCGCATGTGCTCGGCGACGAGGTGCTGCTCGACTGCGACTTCTCGGCTCAACGCGTGCCGATCGGCTGCGCGAAGATGTCCACGTGACCGACGCGCAGCGTCGAGCGCCCGGCGGCCACGTAATCTCGCCGGCGCGTGAGCCAGCCAACAATGTCAGGGAGCTTGACGTCGTCCATCTCGCGCGCGGCGCTCGCCCAGCCTGAGAGCACCTCGATCTGGATCTCGCGATCCTCCGGCGCGAAGACCCAGTCGGACTGGCCTTGCGTGACCGCGTAGCCGACGCGCTCGAAGCGCATGATGGCTTCGGCGACAGCCGCGGGACCGAGCGCGGGGCCGAAGCCCTTGTCGCGGCGCTGGTGGCGGTTTACGGCGTCGACGATCTTGGCATCCTCGGGATCGCGGGGGCTGAGCTCGGTGCGGCCGTCGTAGCTCAGCGCCGCATAGACCGGCAGATTGCGCGTCGCGGCTTCGACGATCAGGCGCTCCAGCCAATCCGCGGAGACGAGGTCGATCAGTGCCGAGGTGGTGACCAGATCGATGTCGCCATCGAGCGCGAGCTCGAGATCGCGCGCGAGGTCGATCGGCACGCCGGCGACCTCAAGGTCCGGCTTGCGGCCGGACGACGCCGCGCGCGCGAGCAGGCCGAGGTCGTTGTCGATCATGCGCCAGCTCTGGCGGCGCGGCAGGCGCGGCGAGATGGCGCGCAGCGTCGAGCCGGTGCCACAGGCGAGGTCCACCACCGTGATGTCACTGCGGCCCGTGAAGGCGGCCGCGACGGCGTCGAGCACCGCGGCGTTGCGGGCCTTGGTGTCGTAAGGCTCGCGCAGCGCGAGCCAGTCGGCCGAAAAGCTCATGCGACGGCCTCGATCGCGCGCGCGAAGAGACGCGCTGACTCGGGCCAGGTCGGCAGCTTTGCGGCGGCGGCGCGCGCGCCGCCCGTGAGGCGCGCGCGCGTCGTACCGTCGACGAGCAGCGTGTGGAGCGCGCGGGTGAGCGCCGCCGCGTCGTCGGGCGGCACCAGCACGCCGGCCTCGGCCGGCACGGTCTCCGGGATGGCGCCGGCCGTGGTGCCGACCACCGGCAGGCCATGGGCGATCGCTTCGGTGTAGACCATTCCGTAGCCCTCGAACCGAGAGGCGAGCACGAAGAGATCGGCGGTCGTGTAGAGAACGGCGAGCTCCCGCTCGGGCACGGCGCCTGCGAGCGTAACGCGCTCGTTCAGGTTCAGCCGCGTGATCTCGTCCTTCAGCGCCGCAACGGTCGGCGGGCTGCGCGTGCAGTCGCCGACGATGACGAGACGCCAGGACAGGTCGGTGAGGCCCGAAAGTGCTTCGAGCAGCACGTCGTAACCCTTGCGCGGCACCACGGCCCCGACGCTGAGCAGCAGCGGACGGCCCGACGAATCGCGCTCGGCGATGCGCGCGCGATCGGTGCCCGGCACCGCCACCGTGATGCGCTCGGCGGACACGTCGTAGTCGGAGACCAACAGGCGCGCCGTCGCGGCGCTGGTGACGATCACGGCGCGGGTGCAGGCGAGCGCGGCGCGCTCGCGCGTCCGAAACGTCGCGGCGTCTGCGGGCGGGATGTTGGTCTCCATGGCGAGCGGATGATGCACGAGAGCGACGAGCGGATGGCTCTCCTTCAGGCGCGCGGCGGCTTCGGGCATCACGCCGAAGGCAAGGCCGTCGATCACGATCGGCTGCCGGGCCGGCACGGCGGCGAGGCGCGCTTGCGCTTCGGCGATCGCGGCGTCGCTCGGGCGCGGGAAACCGTCGCCGAGACCGATCACATCGATCTCCCAGCCGAGCGCCTTGAGCTCCGCGATCATGCGCCGGTCATAGGCATAGCCGCCGGTCGGCGCCGCGAGATCGCCCGGCACCGCGAATGCGAGCCGCCTCACCACAAGGGAGCCTCGTACCACGCGCGCGCCGTCGGAGATTCCGAGACCGTGACGCGCAATGCGGCGATCTCGGTGCCGTCGCGCCCAAGCTTTCCGGCGCGCACGGCTTCGGCGAAGCGGTCGAACACGTGCTTCGTCAAAAACTCGGTCGTGGTGTTGACGCCCTGGAATTCCGGCATGTCGTCGAGGTTGCGGTAGTTGACGGCGCCGAGCGTCGCCTTCAGCACGTCCGTGGCGCGCCCGATGTCGACCACGATGCCGTTCGCATCGAGACGCTCGGCCATGAAGGCTACCGCGACCACGAAGGTCGCGCCGTGCAGCTGCTGGGCCGGGCCGAACACGGCGCCGCGGAACGAATGGGCGATCATGATGTGATCGGAGACCTCGACGGCGTACATACGTGCTCCAGATGAGGATGTTTCACGAATAGCTGATCAGCGGGCAGAGCGCATCGCTCTCGGGCGCGAGGATCTGCGGCAGCTTGTCCGGGAGGTCGCGAAACGCGACGGCCCGCGCGATGAGGCGGTCGAGCACCGGATCGGCCAGCAGGTCGAGCGCGGCCGCGAGCCGCCGGCGGTGCGGCCAGCGGGTGCGGTGCGAGGGCGCGACCTTGCCGACCTGGCTGGAGATCAGCTTGAGCCGCCGGCTGTGAAAGGCGCCGCCGAGCGTCGCCGTGACGTCGCGCGCGCCGTACCAGCTCAGCTCCAGGATCGTCGCCTCGTCGCCCGCGAGCTCGAGCGCGGTGGCGAGGCCGGCATTGCTGCCGCTCGTATGCACGACGAGGTCGCAGTCGCGCGGCGCGGCATCGGGCGCCGCGAAGCCGATGCCGAGCGAGCGCGCGGTGTCGGCACGGGCGGGCGCGATGTCGACCAGCGTGACATGGGCGCCGGGGATGCGCACGCACAGACGCGCGACTAGCATGCCGAGCACGCCGCCGCCCACCACCGCGATGTGGTCCGCGGGACCGGGCTGCGCGTCCCAGACGCCGTTGAGCGCCGTCTCCATGTTCGCGGCCAGCACCGCGCGCTCGCCCGGCACCGCGATCGGCACCGGGATGACGGCCTCCTCGGGCACGGTGAAGACGGTCTGGTGCGGATGCAGCGCGAAGACGACGCGGCCGATCAGGTCGCGCGGGCCGTCCTCGACCTGTCCGACCGTGGCATAGCCGTATTTCACCGGGAACGGGAAGTTGCCGCCCATATGGGGCGCACGCATGCGTTCGAACTCGCTCTCCGGCACGGCGCCCGAGAACACGAGCCGCTCGGTGCCGCGGCTGATCGCCCCGAACAAGGCGCGAACGCGCACGGCGCCGCTGCCGGGCGGCTCGGGGCGGATCTCGGCCCGGCCCGGCTCCGTGTACCAGAGCGCCTCGGGGTTGCCCGCCATCCGTTAACGCGTCTCCAAGGGCGCGGGAATCCGGTTTTCAGCAACCGCCTTCACCGCTACGCTGCCACAATTCTCGCCGCAACTGATGCAGCGCTCTTCCGTATATCCTGTCGTCCGACAAAAAGACACGAGCCCTCCCGACATGGTCGACCTCTCGCTTCGCGACGACACCGTAGCGGTCGTCCCCCCTGCCCTGACCGGGCGCCGGCTGCTGTTCGCCGCGGTGGTGCTCGCCTCCATGGCGGGGCTGCTGTGGTTGGCCGTGACGGCGCTCTCGGCGGGCGGCTTCGGAGCGGTCGATCTCGCGTTGGTGGTGATGTTCGCGATCACGCTGCCGTGGTCGGTGATCGGCTTCTGGAACGCGACGGTCGGGCTGATCATCATGCGCTTCGCGCGCGATCCTGTGGTGACCGTGAACCCGATCGCGGCGCGGGTGCGCGGCGATGAGCCGATCATGGCCTCGACCGCGATCCTGGTCTGCATCCGCAACGAGCCGCCCGAGCGCGTGATCCGCAATCTCGAACCGATGATGGACGGCCTGTCGCGGCATGGCGACCGCTTTCATCTCTACGTGCTGAGCGACAGCAATGCGGACGGAATCGTCGGCGCCGAGGAGGCGCGCTTCGCGGCGCTGACCGCCGCGTGGCAGGGACGGCTCGCCGTGACGTATCGGCGGCGCACCGACAATACGGGCTACAAGGCCGGCAACATTCTCGACTTCTGCCAGCGCTGGGGCGCCGACCATGACTACGCGCTAGTGCTGGACGCCGACAGCGTGATCACGGCCGACTGCGTCACGCGCATGGTGCGTTTCATGCAAGTGGAGCCGCGGCTCGGCATCCTGCAGAGCCTCGTCATCGGCCTGCCCTCGACCAGCGCCTTCGCGCGCATCTTCCAGTTCGGCATGCGGCTCGGCATGCGCTCCTACACGATCGGGAGCGCCTGGTGGCAGGGCGACTGCGGCCCCTATTGGGGACACAACGCGCTGGTCCGGCTGAAGCCATTCATCGCCGAGTGCCAGATCCCGCCGCTGCCGGACGGCACGCATATCCTGAGCCACGATCAGATCGAGGCCGTGCTGATGCGGCGCGCCGGCTACGAGGTGCGCGTGCTGCCCGAGGAAGGCAACAGCTTCGAGGACAATCCGCCGACGCTGATCGAGTTCATCCGCCGCGACCTGCGCTGGTGCCAGGGCAACATGCAGTATTGGCCCTTCCTGGTGCTTCCGCGCCTCGAGCTGGTGAGCCGCTATCAGCTCGCCTTCGCGATGCTGATGTTCCTCGGCTCGCCGGCCTGGATGGGTCTGCTGGTGGTCGGCTCGCTCGCGGCCGCGTTCACGCCGGGCGAGTTCATCGAGCGCGAGGCGGGCCTCACGCTGTTCGTCGTGATCCTGATCATGTGGTTCGCGCCGAAGATCGCGACCATCGTCGACGTGGTGACGCGGCCGAAGCTGCGGCACGCCTTCGGCGGCGCAACGCGCTTCATCGCCAGCGTCGTGACTGAGACGATCTTCTTCCTGATGCTGTCTCCGATCATGTGGTTCGGGCACACGGTGTTCCTCGCCGGCCTGCTGCTCGGCCGCCGCATCGGCTGGACCGCGCAGGCGCGCGACGAGCACACGGTGCCGTGGGGTCTCGCATGGCAGCGGCTCTGGCCGCAGACGGCGCTCGGCGTCGGGAGCCTCGCGCTGCTCGCCGCGACGGTGCCGGCGGCGATTCCCTATGCGCTGTTCATCGCGGGCGGCCTCGCCTTCTCGATCCCGCTCGCGGTCATCACGGCGACGCCGGCGTTTGGCCGCTTCCTGTGGCGTGTCGGGCTTGGGCGCCTGCCCGAAGAGACGGCCCCGCCGCCGGAGCTCACGGCCCTGCAGCTCCCGGCGCTCGCGCCGCGTTCGTGACGGTGCGCGACGCTTTCCGCACATTGCGTGCCGTCCTGCGCTCGCTGCGCATCTACTACGGCGACCGCTCGCGGCACGGCGCGATGGATGGGCTCTACGGACAGTTCGTGCGGCGCGATGACCTCGTGTTCGACGTGGGCGCGCATGTGGGCGACCGCATCGCGGCGTTCCGCAGGCTCGGCGCGCGCGTGGTGGCGGTGGAGCCGCAGCCCGCGCTGGTGAAGACGCTGCGGCTGCTCTACGGGCGCGACAGCGCGGTGACGATCGAGGCCTGCGCGGTCGGGCAGCGCGAAGGCACGGTGGATCTGCGGATCAACGTCGACAATCCGACGGTGTCGACGGCATCGGCGGATTTCGTCCGGGCGGCCGACGGCGCGCCGGGCTGGGAAGGTCAGGCCTGGACCCGCACACTCACGGTTCCGGCGACGACGCTCGATGCGCTGATCGCGCGGCACGGGATGCCGGCGTTCATCAAGATCGACGTCGAGGGTTTCGAGGCGGAGGCGTTGGCTGGCCTGAATCGGCCACCTGCGGCCCTTTCGTTCGAATTCACCACGATCCAAAAAGACGTGGCACAGGCCTGCCTCGCCCGCTGCCGCGCGCTCGGCTTTGTCCGCTACAATGCGGCGCTGGGCGAGAGCCAGGCGCTCGGCGACTGGCGCGATGCCGACTCCATGGCGCGTTGGCTCGACGCGCTGCCGCCCGAGGCGAATTCCGGAGACGTGTATGCGATGGCGTGAAGTTCTCGGCGCGTGTCTGGCAATGGCAATCGCGCTGCCCGCGATCGCGGCCGACGAGCTCGCCGTGAAGGTCGTCAATGGCAGCGAGCCGACGCTCTGCGCCGAGACCGACAATGTCTATCTCAAGCTGATGTCGCCTGAGGTGCGGGGCTTCAGCATCATGGCCGAGCATCCGGCCTATATGGGCACCATCGTGGTCGATCGCTTCGCACCCGACTTCCGCAACTGCGACATGTCGGGCGATCCGGTGCACAAGGTGGAGTCGCAGCCGCGGCGCGTGACGCTCTACGAGGATCCGGAGTGGCAGCTCGTCGGGCTGACGTTCCCGAGCTTCTGGCGGCCCGCCAAGGTGCCGGTGCGGGTCGGCAACCGCGCAGAGATGGGGATCCATCTGCTCCAGGTGTGGAAGCGGCACAATGAGCGCGCCGAAGAGGTGCTGGTGCTCTATCCGGCGGACGGCTACTGGCGCGCGCGGCCGCTGCCGCCGCAGAATCTGCGCTGGAGCGCCTACGGCTCGTCGTTCCTGATCGGGCCGATCGAGACCGAAGGGCGGCCGTTCGTCGACATTCACGAAGTCGGGTTTGACCCGGCGACGCGCAGCTTCACGCTCAGTTTCGCGCGTGGCGGCACCGCGACGCTGCGGCTCGACACGCTCGACCAGGAGCGCATTGGGCTCGCCGTGGAGTTCGATGCGCCCGTCGGCGCGCTGCATCCCTTCGCGGCGCTGCGATCCATGTTCGTGACCGACGGCAATGCCGATGTCGCGCAAGTCGGCTGGCGCGAAAAGGGCGCGCAGGCGTGGCGCCAGGACGGCGTGATGAGCTTCAAGGAGGCGAGCGCCGTCGAGCTCTGGGCCGGTCGCACCGTGCCGTCGCGCCACAACACCAGCGCGCCCGACATGATCTTCGGCGGCTTTCGCGGCGAGTAGCTCAGAAGCCGAACTTGGCACCGAGCTGCGCGAGCGCGCCGCTGAAGGGATGGAACGTGAAGCGCACCGTGTGGCGGCCCGCCGGCACTACGACGCCGCGGAAGATGACGTTGGCCTTGAGGATCTCGACCGGCGCGCCATCCAGGGTGGCGCGCCACCACGGATGCCAGACGTCGTTGAGCACCAGCACGCCGCCATTCGAAGCCTCGACCGTCACCTGGATATCCGTGTTGGTGTAGCGCGTGAGCGCGACCGTGGCCGGGGCCGCCCGCGGGGGGCCCCCGGCGCGGGCAGACGCTCCAACACCACGGTGCGGCGCGGGTCGATGGCGCCCCAGCCGTCGCGGACAAGGGCCGCGAAATCGGCAACCTGCCAGTCGTTCATCAGCATCGCGCGCGGAAGGGCGCGCGGATTCTCGTAGACGTAGGCGTCTTTCGTGCGTGCCAGCAGCGGGAGATCGCCGGGCTTCAGCGATGGATCGATCTTCTCGACCGGCACGCCGGTGACGATCAGGCCGACGCCGAGCAGATCCGCGAAGGCGGAGCGGTAGCCGGGATAGAGCCGTGAGAAGGGACGCTGCTCGACGACCGCAACCGTGTCCTGGGCGTTCGTCGCCTCCACGAACCAGCGCAGGCGCAGCGGGTTCTGGCCGAACACGTGATCGAGGTCGTGCACCAGCGACATGTTCGGCCAGTGATAGCCGACCGCGATCATCTCGACGCGGTCGCGGCGCTCGGGCGCCGGATCGCGACGCGCCTTGATGAGGCGCAGGGTTTCGTCGGAGGTCGTAGGCCGCAGCACATCGAATTGCGCGGGCGGCAGGCCGGTCGAGATGTTGGGCGCGTTGTTCCAGCGCAAGTCGCCGGCCGTGAAGGCCGCGAGGAGCGCGGCTGCGGCCCATGGCCATGGCAGGCGCCGCGCAAGCCACAGTGCGACGAGCGCGGCCAGGGTGAAGATCAGTGCCGTCACCACCGGCACAATCGCGACGCGGATGTTCTCGACAAAGGCCGCGAGGCCGAGGGCGAGCGCGGCCAGCGTGATTACGATGCTGATCTCGACGAGCCGCTGCAGCCGGTTCGGCGCCGGCACGGTTCCGCTCACGATGCGATGCACCACATAGCCGGCGATCACGGCGAGCAGCGTGACGAGCACGAAGGCAGCATCGGCGGGTCGGCGGTAGAGCGCGACGCCCGGCAGTTCGTACATCGCGCGGAAGACCGGCGTGTACCAGCCGAGCGCATAGAGCAGCACAAGGGCGGCCGCCACCGTGTAGACGCGGATGCCGGGCGCGAAGACAAGTCCGCGCGTAATGCCGAGCACGAGGGCGATCGGCAGCAGCGCGCCCGCATAGAGCTCGCCCATGTTCTGCGCGAGCCAGAGCCCGGCCATGCCGAAGGCCTGGTTCCAGGCGTAGCCGGGCGGCGCCCAGTATTCGACGTCGGGCGCGGCGGCGCCGAACAAGTCTGGGAAGACCAGCGTCAGCAGATGCACGGGATGCAGAGAGCCGCGCCCCGCGAACTCGAAGCCGATCTCGGGGCGATTGGAATCGCCGGCGAGCAGCAGCGTGAGCACCACCGGCACGGTGGCGACGAGCGCGCCCATGACGCAGCCGGCGGCGAGCGGCGCGACGCTGGCACGCATGCGTGTCGCGCGCTCGGAGCCGGCGAGCCAATGTGCGACGACGCAGCCGACCAGCACGTAAATCGAGAGCAGGCCGACCTGGTCGCGGCCGATGGCAATCAAGCCGCCCACAACGCCAGCGGCGGCGCCCGCGCGCCACGACTGACGCTCGAGCGCGCGGGTGAGCAGCCAGATCGCGACCGGCAGCCAGGCGATGCTCTCGACCTGCCCCGTATGCTGCAGCCGGGCCGCGCAGGAGCCGCCGAACGCGAAGGCGAGCGCCGCGACCAGCGCGCCGGCCGCGTGCCAGCCGCGATCGCGGAAGATCATGATAATGCCGAGCCCGCCGAGAAAGAGATGCAGGAAGGTGATCGCGTCGGCGGCGCGGAAGCTCGGCGTCGGCGTGAGCCAGGCAAGCAGGAGGTGGAAGGGAGAGAAGATCAGCGACTGCGGGTCGGCAATCTGCGGCCAGCCCGCAAACACGTTCGGCGTCCAGAACGGCGACTCGCCTTTCGCGAAGGACGTCGCGAGAAACTGGAGCTGCGGCCAGAACTGGGACTTGGCGTCCCAGGGGATCGTCACGGCGCCCGAGAGCCACGGCCATGCCGGTAGCAGGAAGGCGAGCGCAAAGATCGCGACGGTCGCGGAGAGCGGCAAGCCAGGCAGCTTGTCGGGGATGTTTTCGCGATGAGCCATTTCGGGCCGGAAGCATACACGAACCGGCTCGCCGGCAATGCGACGCGCGCGCGGCCGCAATATGGATCGCTGAGCGCCTGGGTCGTATCATGCGGGCAAAATCGAGGAGCGCCCATGATCCCGCGTGACCGCTGCGACTATTCCGCGATCGTCGACCGTCCGCCGCTGCGGCTGCCGGGCGGCGCGCGGCTCGTGTTCTGGACCATTGTCAACCTGGAGGTCTGGGACATCGGCCGCGCCATGCCGCGCCAGGTGCTCCCCGCCCCAACTGGCGTGCCGCTGCTGCCCGACGTGCCGCACTGGAGCTGGCACGAATACGGCATGCGGGTCGGCGTGTGGCGCTTCTTCGATCTCTACCGGCGGCTCGGCCTGCGCCCCACGCTCTCGATCAATGCGCGCGTGACCGAGGACTATCTGCGGGTGGCCGACGAGGCGAAGAGCCAGGGCTGGGAGTTCATGGGGCACGCCTACGATCAGGGGCCGATCCACAAGATCGAGGACCAGGCCGGCATGATCATGCGCTCGATGGACATCCTCGAGCGCTTCACGGGCACGCGACCCGTCGGCTGGCTCGGGCCGGGCCTGACGCAGACCTACGAGACGCCCGACCTGCTCACCGCGGCGGGCGTCAAATATATCGGCGACTGGGTCTATGACGACGAGCCGAGCGTGATCCGCACGCAGAACGGTCCGCTCGTCACCCTGCCCTATACGGTGGAGCTCAACGACATCACGATGATGATCGTGCAGCATCACGAGAGCAGCTACCTGCTGCAGCGCGCGATCGACCAGTTCGACCGGCTCTATGCAGAAGGCGCGACGCGGCCCAAGATCATGGCGCTTGCGATCCATCCCTACATCTCGGGCCAGCCGCACCGCATCAAGTATCTGGAGCAGATCTACGACTACGTGGCGCGCCACGAGGGCGTGCTGCACTGGAACGGTGCCGAGATCCTCGACTGGTATCTCGGCCAATCGGGTGCGTTGAAGGCGGCGGAATAGGCGCGCGCCTCATCGGTCGTACTCTCGGTCCAGCATCGCGATCATCTTCTCCCCCTCCTCCTTGCCGACCATGCGCAGGAGCGCGTCGAGCTTCGCCTCCTTGCGCTCGTCGCTCTCGCGCGATTGCGGCGAGCCGACATAGAGCAGGATTGCGAGGCCGCCGACCTGCCAGAGCAGCTGCAGGAATTCGGACTGCCAGTTTTCCAGCGTGTCGCGCATCATCACGACCGTGTAGTCGCCGGCCCGAACCGGCTGATTATGCGCCTGCTGCTCGCTCACATAGGCGAACCAGCCGAACAGCCAGTGTCCGATCAGGCTGATCAGGAAGAACCCCAGCGTCACCCAGCCATAGGCGTAGCGTTTCCAGGCCGGATCTTTCGGGATACGCGGCATTTCAATCACCCTTGTGGCCCACAACAAGGGTTAACGCCGCAACAGGCGCCCGGGTTGCCCTCGCGTCACGCGCGACGGCGGACTACCTTAATCAGGCGCAATGCCGTACATAGCGCGCCGACGCGCGTTCTGGCGCTTTTCACGTTCTCGAAATGGAGCGAATTCCAGTGGCGACCGGCCTGCGAAAAGGTCTCACCTCCTACGGCGATCCCGGATTCTCGCTGTTCCTGCGCAAGGCCTTCATCAAGGCCAAGGGCTATTCGGACGACGCGCTCGACCGGCCGATCATCGGCATCACGGACACCTATTCGGACTTCAATCCGTGCCACGGCAACGTGCCGGCGCTGATCGAAGCCGTGAAGCGCGGGGTGATGCTGGCAGGCGGGCTGCCGATGGAGTTCCCGACCATCTCGATCCACGAGAGCTTCTCGGCGCCGACCTCGATGTATCTGCGCAACCTGATGTCGCTCGACACCGAGGAGATGATCCGCGCCCAGCCGATGGACGCCGTGGTGCTGATCGGCGGATGCGACAAGACCCTGCCGGCCCAGGTAATGGCCGCCGCGAGCGCGGACCTGCCCGCGATCGTGCTGCCGACCGGGCCCATGGTGGTCGGCCACTACAAGGGCGAGGTGCTGGGCGCCTGCACGGACTGCCGCCGGCTCTGGGGCCAGCATCGCGCCGGCAACATCAGCGAGGGCGAGATCGAGACGATCAGCGGCCGGCTCGCGCCGTCCGTCGGCACCTGCATGGTGATGGGCACGGCGAGCACCATGTCGTGCGTGGTGGAGGCGCTCGGGCTCTCGATGCCCGGCGCGGCGACGATTCCCGCGGTGCATGCGGACCGCATCCGCTGCGCCGAGGCGACCGGCAAGCAGGCCGTGGCGCTCGCGAAGAAGGGCCCGCGCCCGAGCGAGCTGATCACGCCGGCCGCGCTGCGCAACGCGCTGACGGTGCTGCAGGCGATCGGCGGTTCGACCAACGGCATCGTGCATCTCGCGGCGATCGTCGGCCGACTCGGCCTCGAGCTCGATCTCGACGGCTTCGATGCGCTGTCGCGCAAGGTGCCGGTGCTCATCGATCTGAAGCCGTCGGGCGACCACTATATGGAGCACTTCCATCATGCGGGCGGCCTGCCGCGGCTGATGAAGGAGATCGCCGACCTGCTCGACGTCGATGCGCGGACGGTGGTGGGCACGCTGCGCGACAACGTCGCGACCGCCGAGGAGGTGCCGGGTCAGACCGTGATCCGCTCGCGCGACTTCCCGGTGAACCCGCAGGGCGCCATGTGCGTGCTGCGCGGCAACCTGGCGCCGCGCGGCGCGATCATCAAGCAGTCGGCAGCCTCGCCCAAGCTGATGAAGCACGAAGGCCGCGCCGTGGTGTTCGACTCGATCGAGGACATGACGGCGCGCATGGACGATACGAGCCTCGACGTGCATGCGGACGACGTGCTGGTGCTGCGCAATGCCGGCCCAAAGGGCGCGCCCGGCATGCCGGAGGCCGGCTATCTGCCGATCCCGAAGAAGCTCGCGCAGGCCGGGATCAAGGACATGGTGCGCATCTCCGACGCGCGCATGAGCGGCACCGCCTTCGGCACCATCGTGCTGCACGTGACTCCCGAAGCCGCCGTCGGCGGCCCGCTCGCGCTGGTGCAGACCGGCGACCGCATCCGCCTCGATGTGAGCGAGCGCAAGATCGAGCTGCTGGTAGACGACGGAGAGCTCGAGCGGCGGCGCAAGGCCTGGAAGGCGCCGGCGCCGCATGCCGGCTCCGACCGCGGCTACGCGCGGCTGTTCCAGCAGACGGTGCTGCAGGCGGACGAGGGGTGCGACTTCGACTTCATGCGAAAGGCGGGCGCGAAGTAGACACGAGGGCCGTGCAGCGCACTCGGCAGGTTCTCTCCCCCCCTTGCGGGGGAGAGCTAGAGAGGGGGTAGCCGCAAACTCTGAGTTTGCGGCTACCCCCTCCCCGCCCCCCCCCCCCACGGGGGGGGGGCCCGCCCGCCGGGGCCCCCAC
>JAEYAU010000203.1 GCA_023404705.1 Pseudomonadota bacterium | reverse complement strand
GAGGCCAGGCGGCCTCCGCACACCTGCGATCAGGACGCCGTCGCCAGCGCGCGGATCTTGTCGATCATGGCCTTGGTGGCCGGGCTCTTGGCGCTGAACTCCGCATAGAGCGGCTCGGTCGCCTGCTGCCACTTCGGCGCATCGCTGAGCTGGTAGACCGTGATGCCCGATGCCTTGAGCTCTTCGAGCGTCTTTGCGGCATTCGCACGGTTCTGCTTGCGCTGCTCGGCGAACACCTCCTTGGCCGAGTCGCGCACCAGCTTCTGCAGGTCCGCGGGCAGCGAGTCGAGCCAGCGCGCATTCACGCGCGTGGCTTTGGGCAGGAACCAGTGCGACGTGAGCGTCAGGTGCCTGGCCTGCTCGCCCCATTTGAAGCCCTTGATCGAGAACACGTCGGCTTCGAGCGCGTCGATCAGGCCGGAGGAGAGCGCGCTGTACTGCTCCGCATAGGGAAGCGGCGTCGGATTGGCGCCGAGCCGCTTCCAGAAGTCCACCCATACCTTGAGCTCGGGGACGCGGATCTTCAGGCCCTTCACCTCGTCGATATTGGTGACCTTGCGCTTGGCGAGGATGTGGCGGAAGCCGACCTCGCCGTAGTCGACGAACTCGACGCCGGTCTTGGCTCTCGCGATCCGCGAGACTTCGGCGCCGATCTCGCCTTGCAGCACGCGGTCCACATGGGCGTCGTCGCGGAAGATGAAGCCGGGCGCGCCGCCGGTCGCCGCGATCTCGGGCGCGATCGTCTCCTCGGTATCGGGCCCGCCGGTCGTGATCTGGATCGTGCCGAGCCGATTCTGCTCGATATTCTGCGTGTAGCTGCCGAGCTGGCTCGCCGGGAAATGCTGCGCGTCGATGCGCCCGCCGCTGCGCTCATTGAGGATCTTGGTCCAGCTCTCGAACGCGTTGGTGAGCGGTGAGCCGATCGCTTCCGAGTGGCCGATGCGGCAGACCGTCTTGCTCTGCGCGCGTGCCGTGCCGATCAGCCCCGGCATGGCGATTGCGATGGCGCCAGCCTTCACGACGTGGCGCCGGGTCATGCGTGTGGACATGCTGCTCCTCCCTGAGGGTGTTTCCCTGCTGCGACTTCCGTTGTCGCATGCTTCGCGGAGGCTTCTGCGGCCCGCCTAAGTAACCAAATAGTTACACCGACTCGCGCACCGCGCAACCGCAAAGAAGAGCTTGGCACCTGCGGGACGCATGTTCGCCCACACCCACCATCGGCATCAGAACAGCAGGTTGGGCAGCACCAGCACGATCCAGGGCACGTAGATCATCAGTATGACGAGGACCAGGACTGCGCCGATCAGCGGGATGGCCTCACGCGTGTACTCGTCCATCGAGCAGTTGAGCATGCCGCAGACGACGTACATGGCGACGCCCACCGGCGGCGTCATGCCGCCGAGCGTCACGGTGGTCATCATCACGAGCCCGAAATGCACTGGATCGATGCCGAGTTGGGTAATCACCGGCACCAGGATCGGCGTCAGCAGCAGCACGATCACGGTGCTTTCCAGGAACATGCCGAGCAGCGTGATGAAGGCGATCAGCAGCAGCATCAGGATGTTGGGATCGCGCGTGATGCCGGCCAGGAATCCGGTCGCGGCCTGCGGCACGCCTTCCAGCGTGATCATGTAGCCGATCATCGCCGAGAACATGATGATCAGCATGATCATGCCGGTGTCGACGACGCTGTGGCGCAGCGATTGGAGCAGTGCCTTTACGGTCAGCTCTCGATAGATCACGAAACCGACGAAGATCGCATAGGCGACCGCGAAAGCGCCTGCTTCCGAGGGCGTGAAGATGCCGTAGCGAATGCCGACGATCAGGAACACCGGGAACATCAGGGCCCAGATGCACTCGATGACGCTGCTGAGCACCTCTCGTCCGGTCGGCAGCCGGTCCATCTCGGGCTTGTAGCCGCGGCGCTTCGCGATGATGTAGGCCGTGGTCATCAGGAAGATCGTCATCAGGATGCCCGGGATGATCCCGCCGACGAACAGCTTCCCGATCGAGACATTGCCCATGAATCCGTAGAGGATCAGGCCGATGCTGGGCGGGATCGTCGCCGTGATGAGCGAGCCGACCGCGATGGTGGCCGAGGCATAGCCCTTGGTGTAGCCGCGCTCGAGCATCGCGGGGCCGAGGATGCGCGCTTCCATGGCGGCATCGGCCACCGCCGAGCCCGACACGCCGCCCATCAGCGCGCTCAGCATGATCGCGACCTGCGCGAGGCCGCCGCTGATCCAGCCGGTCAGCACGGTGGAGAGGCGGATCAGCCGGCTCGTGATGCCGGCCTCGTTCATCAGGTGGCCCGCGAACACGAACAGCGGCACCGCGAGCAGCGGGAAGGACTGCGTCACCGACACGATGCGCTGCACGCTGATCGAGGTCGGCACCGGCCCGAACACGTAGAACATGAAGGCCGAGATCCCGATCGCGAAGGCGACCGGCATGCCGAGGAACATCAGGCCGAGGAAAACAAGTGTGAGAATGCCGCTCATAGCACGGTCCCGTCGCGGCCCTCGAGCGAGAGCGTTTCCTGTCCGGTGAGGCCACGCCAGAGCCGGCGTGTGGCGGTGATCAGCATCAGCGCCGCGCCGGCCGGGATCGCTGCGGTGACGAAGCCGTAGCTGATGCCGACATCGCCCAGCGGCCGCTCCAGATTGAGCAGCGTCAGGCTGGTGCCGTAGTAGACCAGCGCCGCCAGGAACACCGTGATGGCGCCGAGCCAGGCGGCGGCCAGCACGCGCCGGAAGCCGCGGGGGAACGAGCGCACCAGGATGTCGATCTCGATATGCGCATTGCGCTTGAGCGCGATGTCGGCGCCGAGCACGCAGGCCCAGGCGAACGACATCTGTGCGATGTCGATCGCCCAGATCAACGGCTCGCCGATGGTGCGCGCCACGGCGCCGATGAAGACGAGCGCGGTGGTGACGGCGAAGAAAGCCATGGCAAGGCCTTCCTCGAGCCGCGTGAAGCGTTCGAACATATGAGCTCCCCTGATCCCTGCGCCCGATTGCGGATGGCCTTGCGGCCATCCGCACCCCCTCGGGAGATCGCGTCAGCGCGCGAGCGTCGACTCCACCTGCTTGCGCAGGTCGCCATAGCCGAGCTTGTCGTAAACGGCCTTGGTCGCCTCGCGGAACGGCGCCACGTCGATGTCTGCGACCGTGACGCCCTTTTCCTTGAACTGCGCCTCGTACTTGGTGAGCGACTCGATGGTCCCCTTCGAGGCGAAGTCGCCGGCCTTGAGAGCCTCTTCGCGCAGGACCTTCTGGATGTCCGGCGGCAGCTTGTCGAACCAGATGCGCGAGGTGACGAGGCCCGTGATCAGGTTGATGTGGCCCGTCTTGGTGATGAACTTCACCTGCTCGTAGAGCTTGGCGCCGAAGGAGGCCGGATGCTGCGCCTCTACCGCGTCGATCGCCTTGAGCTGCAGCGCCGAATAGACCTCGGCCCAGGGCATTGGCGTCGGCGTCGCGCCCATGGCGCGGATCGTCTCCAGCCACACGGGCGCGCCGGGGGTGCGCATGCGCACGCCCGAGAGATCGGCGGGCTTCGCCACCGGCTTGTTCGTCAAGAGGTGGCGCTGTCCCTGGAACCAGTTGAACGAGAGGATCTGGTGGCCCGAGGCATTGCGCAGCTTGCCGACCCATTCCTCGAACAGCGGCGAGGTGACGATCTTGCGCAGCTCGTCGAAGTCCTTCGCGACATAGGGCGCGCCCAGGATGCCGAGCTCCTTCACATAGGCCGCGAGCCGCCCGCCATCGACCACCACCGCGACGCTGCCGCCGGCGCGCGCCTGCTCGAGCACGTCCTCGTCCGGCCCGAGCTGCGAGCCGGGAAACAGCCGAACCTCGAGCTTCTTGTTGGTGCGTTGCTCGACGCCGGCCTTGAAGGCCTCGAGGCCCTTATAGAGCGGATCGTCGACCGTGAGCGCCGTATTGACGTTGAGCGTCCAGTCGGCCGCCTGCGCCGGCGCCGCCAGCGCGATCACGGCCGCGACCGCGGCCAGCGCGAGCTTTCCCATCATCTGGATCATCTGGGCATCCTCCCGGGACTTGGCGCCTGCCGCGAAGTCCCTTGTTGCTTTGAGAGCGGGCTTGCGCTGAAATGGTAGTATGGAAGATCGGCCGATGCAACGACCTCTGAAGCTGCCCCCGCTGGGCGAGGTCCAACCCCTCGAGGTCTCGCGGCGTGTGAGCTCGATCGCCGATCAGGTTTTCCGCACGCTGCGCTCTTCGATCGTCACCATGCGGCTCACGCCCGGCACGGCGCTGTCCGAGCAAGATATCGCGGGCCGGCTCAATGTCAGTCGCCAGCCGGTACGCGAGGCCTTCATCAAGCTGAGCGAGAGCGGGCTCGTGCGCGTGCTGCCGCAGCGCGGCACCTTCGTGGTGAAGATATCGGCCAAGGCCGTCACTGACGCGCGCTTCGTGCGCGAAGCCGTGGAATGCGCGATCGCCCGCCGCGCCTCCGAGGGCATCGCAGCCACGGCGCTGGCCGAGCTGCGCAGCGTGCTCGCCGAGCAGCGCGGTGCCGTGAAGGCCAACGATCCCGAGCAGTTCTTCGTGCTCGACGAAGCGTTCCACCGCGGCCTCGCCCACGCGGCCGACTGCGTCTATGCCTGGAAGGTGATCGAGGAGGCGAAGGCCCAGATGGACCGCGTCCGCTTCCTGAGCCTGCCGGACGCGACGCCGATGGACCATCTGGTGGTCCAGCATCAGGCCGTGCTCGACGCGGTCGCCGGCGGAAAAGGCGCGGCGGCCGAGGCTGCGATGCGCGCGCATCTGCGCGAGATCCTGAAGTCTCTCCCGCGTCTCGCCGGCGCCTTTCCGGACATGTTCGAGCCGGGCGACGAGATGGACGGCGCGGCTCCGTCCACGCCGCCCAAGCGCCGGAAGGCGTTGCGCTGATCGTCCGGATCAGGGTTCACGCGCGGTAGCGCGCAAGCTTCTCCCGAAACCCCGTGCGCTCGGCCACCTCGCGGTTGACGAGCGCGGCCGGCGCCTCACCGCGCTTGATCGCCAGCACGGATGCGACGTCGGATGCCCCGATGCGCGCGAAGCATTCGTCGGTCCAGCACAGCGCATGCGGCGTGACGATGACATTGTCGAGCCGCAGCAGCGGTTCGTCCTTCGCGACCGGCTCGATGTCGAACACGTCGAGCCCGGCGCCGGAGATGCGGCCAGCGACCAGCGCATCGTGGAGATCGCGTTGATTCACGACGGGCCCGCGCGCCGTATTGATCAGAAAAGCGCTCGGCTTCATCCAGGCGAGCTTCTCGGCATCGACGAGGCCGCGCGTGTCCTCCGACAGCGGCACGCTGACCGAGAGGAAGTCGGACTGCCGGAACAGCTCCTCCAACGAGACGAGCTGCACGCCGAGTGACCTGGCGAGCTCGGCATCCGCGAACGGATCATGCGCGATGAAGCGCATGCCGAACGGTGCCGCGAGTCGGAAGACCTCCGCGCCGATATTGCCGAGCCCGAGCTGGCCGAGCGTACGCCCTGTGAGGCCCACTCCCATGTGCCGGCTCTTCTCGGCCCAGGCGCCCTGGCGGGTGAGCCGGTCCTTGATCAGGAGCTTGCCGGCGAGCGCCAGCACGAAGGTGATGACCGCGACCGCGACCGGCCGCCGTACCCCGTCGGGCGTGATCGCCACGCCGATATCGGCCGCCGTGCAGGCCGCGACGTCCACCGAGTCGTAACCGACACCGAAGCGCGCGACGAGGGCGAGCCGGCCGTCGCGCGGAATGCTCGCCGCCGTGAAGCGATGCGCCAGCAGGATCAGCGCGTCCACGCCTTGCAGGCGCTCCGCCGGCATCACGTCGTCGATCGCGTCGACGTAGAAGATCTCGATCTCGGGATCGCTCGTGAGCGGCGCGAGATCGAACATCGGATAGGCGGGCGTGCCGTCGGCCTTGCGGAAGTCGCCCGAGAGCGCCACGCGGAACCTGGCCATCGCTCAGCCTCCCGCTTTGCCCTGCGCCGCGATCCCTTTCTTCAGCTCTTCGATGCCGGCGCGCACCGCGCTTTGCAGCGCCCACACGTCCCCTTGCCAGGCCAGGAAGTCGAAGCCGCGCGCCGCGCAGTCGAGGCCGGACGGAATATCGGTGACGAGCCGCCCCAACGCCTTGTTGTGCTTGCGCGCGGCCGCAGTGACGCGATCGATCGCGGCCGTGAACTTCGGATGCGTGAACTCGCCCGGAATACCGAGCGAGCAGGAAAGGTCGAAGTGTCCGACCCAGAGGCAGTCGACACCATCGACCGCCGCGATCTCGTCCGCATTCTCGGCGCCCGCCGCGGTCTCGATCTGCACGAACAGGCAGTTGCGCGCGTTGAGCCGCTTCAGTTTTTCGGGGACCGGTCCCCCCGTAAAATTGTCGTGCGCGAGGCTGACCCCGACGCCACGGATGCCGTCGGGCGGGTATTTCACATAGGAGACGAGCTCCTTCGCCTCGCGCGCGTCGTTGACCAGCGGCACCATGACTCCCTCGGCGCCCATGTCGGAATAGCGCGCCAGGTGATCATAGGACTTCGACGGCACGCGGAAGATCGCCGGCAGCTCGGCGGCCTCGAAATAGCGCACGCACGCGCGCACCACGTCGGTCGAGAAGCCCGAATGCTCAGTGTCGAACAGCACGAACTCGCAGCCCGCGCCCTTCAGGATGTGGCCGATGCCCGGCGTCGCGAACTCGACCACGAAGTGGCCGAACTTGAAGCCCTTGTCCGTGCAGAGACTTTTCAGCGCGCGCGCCGCCATCTCGATCCTCCCCGGCTTGCTCGTGCTTGCGAGAGCCGGATCGTAGGATCGCCCGGCGCGCGGGCGCAAATCGAAAGATCAGAGCTTGATCTCGATCTCGACGAAGGCCATCGGAGCGGTCCCGGCATTGAACACATTGTGCTCGATGCCCTTCGGTCGCGAGTAGCTGCCGCCCGCCTTCATCTCGACCACGGACTCGACACCCTGGTTGTCGACGACCTTCAGCTTCGCATCCGTTAGGTAGGTCACGACATAGGGATATTCGTGGCGATGATGCCCGGTCTCGGCGCCGGGCGCGAAATCCCAGCGCGTGACCCGCACGCGCTCGTCGTCGACTTGATAGGTCGGTACGGCGAGGGTCATCAGTGTCTCCCTTCGGGCATGTTTCAACGAACGGCGAAAACCTTGACGATCATCGGAGTGGCGCTCTCGGCGAGAGGTTCCACAATGTCTTGCGCCGAAAGGGCCACATAGCGGGAAAACACGGCGCGACAATCGTCCTCGGAATCCAGCAGACCGTACGCGTTGATCCTTTGGCGCAATGATCCAAAATGCTCGGGGGCGCGATAGAGCCCATCCGAAAGCACGGACCACTCGTTGGAGAACTCAAGACCTCCGACACAGTCCAGCCCAAGATAGTCAAGATCGATCTCTGCCCGCACGACCCCCTTGAGTTGAACGAGGTCCCGCGACCAAATCGCGATAATATCCGATACCGAACTCCAGGAGTCGCGCACTTTTCGGGCCTGAGCCAGATCCCTGAGGATCACGAAACCCGAGAGATCGAGGCTTTCCTCGCGCAACGTCTCCCGGATAGAGAGGAGCTCGGCTCGAAGATTGCCGTCATAGTAGGCCGCGTCCAGATCCTCCCACGGCAGCCGGTCGACGCCGTGATAGAGCTTGCCATCCAGCTCGTGGACGTTGCTCAGGTCCGGTGTCGATGCGAGCCCGGGCTTGCGCACGACAATGAAGCCGACGATCTCGGGCCGATGCTCAGGGTCGTTGATCGTCACGATGGGTGGATCACGCCCTTGCCCGAGGTCTGCTGGTCGAACAGGCGATAGGCCTCCTCGGCCTGCTCCAGCGTCCAGCGATGGGTGAACAGCCGGTCGACGTCGATGCCGCGCTCCGCGATGTAGCGCGCGCATTCGGCCTGGCCGACCGACGAGAAGGTCCAGGATCCCATCAGCGTCACTTGCCGGCGCAGCAGATCGTTGCTGACGTCGAGCGTGACGGTGTCGCCTTCGCCGACGTAACAGGCCTTGCCCCAGGTGCGCACGCATTTCACGGCCTGCACACGCGCTTGCGGGGAGGAGGACGCATCGAGCGCGAGATGCGCACCGCGCCCATGCGTGAGGTCGCGGATCGCGGCGACCACGTCGTTGGTCTCCTTTGGATTGATCAGCTCCGCGGCACCGAATTCCTTGGCGCGCTGCAGCCGCTCGGGGCTGGTGTCGAGCGCGATGACGCGCGCGCCAAGCTCCGCCGCGAGCAGCGTGGCCGAAAGTCCGACCGGACCTTGGCCGAACACCGCAATCGTGTGATGCCCCTGCAGCTCCAGCCGCTGCAGCGCGCCCCAGGCCGTGCCGGTGCCGCAGGAGATCGCAGCGCCCGCGTCGAAGGACAGCTCCTCGGGTAGCGGCACCAGCGTGCGCGCCGGGCACTTCATATAGCGCGCATGCGCGCCGTGCCCGGTCACGCCATAGACCTCGGCGACGCCCTCGTCGCAGAGCTGCATCCAGCCGGTCGAACATTGCGGGCACACGCCGCAGCCGCGGTAGTGGTGGCACATCACCCGCTGCCCGACGCGCGCCTGCTTTTCGGTCACGCCGGGTCCGACCGCCGCAACCACGCCGCACGGCTCGTGCCCCGCAATGGTCGGCTCGGCGCCCATCTTGAAGCCGAAGGCCGCCGGCCCGCCCTGCACGCGATAGAACTTCAGATCGCTGCCGCACATGCCGGAGGCCTTGATCTCCAGCACCACCTCGCCGGGCCCCGGCGTTGGGTCCTTGTAGTCGCGCAGCTCGATCTTGCGATCGCCGAGAAAGACGACGCCCTTCATCTCGCGTTCCCCGTCCGTGTCTTACTTCGTTGCCCGCTCCGCCAGCCGCCGATCGTAGTCGAGAACCGCCTGCAGCAACACCTGGGCGCCGGCCGCGCATTGCTCCTTGGAGGAGAACTCCGCCTCGTTGTGGCTGATGCCGCCGCGGCAGGGCGCGAAGATCATGGTGGTGGGCACGACGCGCGCCAGATAGGCCGCGTCATGGCCGGCGCCCGAGACGATGTCGCGATGCGAGAAACCGGACTGCTCGGCCGCGTGGCGCACGGCGGCGACACAGTCGGCATCGAAGCGCACCGGCGGGTTGTCCCAGATCTTCTCGGCCTTCACGGCAAGTCCGAGCGGCTCACATACCGCCGGGATCGCCCTGTTCAGCTCCGCTTCCATCATGTCGAGCGTCGCGGCCTCCGGGTGCCGCAGGTCGACCGCGAAGAACACTTCGCCCGGCACCACGTTGCGCGAGTTCGGCGTCACCTCGAGCAGGCCCACGGTGCCGACCGCGTTCGGCGCATGCGCCTGCGCGATCGCGTCGATGCGCTCGACCAGGCGCGCGGCGCCGAGCAGCGCGTTCTTGCGCATGCGCATCGGCGTCGCGCCCGTATGCGCCTCCTGGCCCGTGACCGTCACCTCGTACCAGCGCATGCCCTGCACGCCCGTGACGACGCCGATCTCCTTGCCCTCGGCTTCCAGGATCGGGCCCTGCTCGATATGCAGCTCGAAGAAGGCCGAGATCGGATGATCGCCGCAGCGCTGCGCGCCGCGATAGCCGATCGCGTCGAGCGCCTCCGCAAAGCTGGTGCCGGCGCGGTCCTTCTGCGCAGCCGCCCAGTCGCGCGTGAAGGCGCCCGCGAACACGCCTGACGCGATCATGGCGGGCGCGAAGCGCGAGCCTTCCTCGTTGGTCCAGTTCACGACCTCGATCGGCGCATAGGTCTCGTAGCCGGCCTCCACCAAGGTGCGCAGCGCTTCCAGCGCGCCGAGCACGCCGAGGCAGCCGTCGAACTTGCCGCCCGTCGGCTGCGTGTCGAGATGGCTGCCGATCGCGATCGGCGGGATGTCGCGCTGCCCCGGGCGCCGCGCGAACATGGTGCCCATGTCGTCCACCGTCACGGTGCAGCCGAGCGCCTCGGTCTGCTGCTTGAACCAGTCGCGCACCTGCCGGTCGAGATCCGTGAGGGTGAGCCGGCAGATGCCGCCCTTGGGCGTGCCGCCGATCTTCCCGGTCTCCATAAGCGTGTCCCACAGCCGTTCGGCATTGATCGTCAGGTTGCGCATGTGGTCTCCTTGTTGGGACAATCGTTCCCACGCGCGCGGACGGGGCGCAAGCGTTTCGCAGCCGTGCCGTTCCACCTCACGGAGTTGCAGCATGCCAGATGAAGTCCCGCCCGAACGTGTGCAGGCGATCGCCGCCGCGGCGCGCGTTCCGCTCGAATCATCGTCCGCCGCGCGGGTCGCGCGCGCCGTTACTCCGACCGTCGCACGTATCGCCTCCACCGGACTCGCCTGTCCATTCGAAACCGAGCCCGCGAGCTTCGTCGCGGTCCAGCGTGGAGGCAGCAAGTGACCGATCCCACGACGCTGTCGATGACCGAGATGGCGGCCGCGATCCGCCGCAAGAAGCTGTCCTCGCTCGAGATCACGCGCGCGCTGCTGGCGCGCATCGAGCAGTGGCAGCCCGTGCTCAACGCCTTCGTCTCGGTGGAGGCCGAGGACGCCATCAAGGCCGCCAAGGCAGCGGATCGCGTGCTGGCGCGCGGCAAGCCGAAGGGCCCGCTGCACGGCGTGCCGCTGGCGCACAAGGACATGTACTACTCGAAAGGCAAGGTCGCGGGCTGCGGCTCCAAGGTGCGCGAGGGCTGGATCGCGCCTGCGACGTCGACGACGGTCGAGCGTCTCGAAGCCGCCGGCTCGTTCCGCATCGGCGCGCTGCACATGGCCGAGTTCGCCTATGGCCCGACCGGCCACAACAGTCATCTCGGCAATGCCTGCAATCCGTGGGACAAGCGCTGCATCACGGGCGGCTCGTCGTCGGGCTCGGGCGCCGCGGTCGCGGCGCGCCTGGTGCCTGCCGCGCTCGGCTCTGACACCGGCGGCTCCATCCGTCTGCCCGCGCATTTCTGCGGTATCTCCGGCTTCAAGCCGACCAACAACCGCGTCAGCCGCGCCAATGCGATGCCGCTCTCGTTCACGCTCGACACGGTCGGTCCGCTCGCGCAGACCGCGCAGGATTGCGCGCTGATCATGTCGATCATCTCGGGGCCGGATCCGCGCGATCCGACCACGCTCGGCGCGCCCAAATGGGATGCGAAGGCTGCGGCGCGCTCGCCCAAGGGCCTCACGGTCGGCGTGCCGAGCGCGTTCTATGTGGACGATCTCGAAGCCGACGTGGCGGCCGCGCTCGACGAGACGATCGCGGCCTTCCGCAGGCTCGGCTGCAGGATCGTCAAGGTGGATCTGCCCGACCAGGCTCTCGTCAGCGCAGCCGCTCTGATCGTGCTCGCCGTCGAGGCAACCAGCTATCACGCGGCCTGGCTGCGCACCCGCGCGGCCGACTACGGGCCGCAAGTGCGCAACCGGCTGGAGAACGGCCTCGCCTACAGCGCGGTCGAGTATCTCGAAGCGCTGCGCTGGCGCGGTCCCGCGCTCGCCGCGCATCTCCAAAGTCTCGGCAAGGCGGATCTCATACTCGCCCCGGTCTCCCGAGCCGTCGCGCCCACCCTTGCGGAAACCGACGTCGGCGGCGGTCCCGGAGCAGAGGCCGCGATCCAGGCGCTCACGCGCTTCATGCGGCCGATCAACTATCTGGGCCTGCCGACCCTGGTCGTGCCGACCGGCCAATCGGACACCGGACTGCCGATCGGCATGCAGCTCATCGGGCGTCCCTTCGGCGACGAGGCCTTGGCGGCACTCGGCGTCGCGTTCCAGGCCGCGACCGATCACCACCGCCGCATGCCGAGCCTCGCATGAGCCATCACTCCGCGTCGCCGAGCCGCCGAAGCCGGGCGGCCCGCGACAGCAGGATGATGACCGCTTGAAGGACGAACCCGACCGCCGCCACGACGATGCAGGCGGTCGGGCCCGCGACGGCGCCGATCAAGCCGCCGATCGCGGCGCCGATCGGGCGCGCGCCGGTGTTCGCGGTCATGAACAGCGCCGAGACGCGGCCGAGCATGCCGTCGGGCGTCACGGTCTGACGCAGGCTGGTGGTGCTGATCACCCACACGATTGGACCGGCGCCGAACAGGAACAATGAAAGCGCCGCGAGCAGAGGCGACGGCTTGGCGAGCGTCGCCACCATGGCGGCGGCCGCGAACACGGAGACGACCGGCCCGAGCGCAATCGACGTGCCGAACGAGAGATGCCGGATCGCCCGCGAAGCCGCGAGCGCGCCGACCACGAGGCCGATGCCGTAGGTCGCGAGCGTCGTGCCGATGCCGGTCGCATCGAGCCCGAGCACATGCGCCGCATAGGGCACGTAAGCGGCCTGCAGCACGAACCAGGAGAGATTCCACACCACGGCGGTCCACAGGATCGGCTGCAGCAGCGCGTGGTGCCACACGAAGCCGGCGCCGTCGCGCAGCTCGCGCATCACATGGCGCGGCGGCAGCTCTCCGCGGGGCGGCTCCGGAATGCGGCGCAGCAGCAGCACGGCGCCGGCCGAGAGGATCGCCGCGATCACGAAGGCCGGCGA
>JAEYAU010000202.1 GCA_023404705.1 Pseudomonadota bacterium | reverse complement strand
CTCGAAGCCGAGCGCGTCGAGCAGCACCTCGTGCAGCGCGAGATCGAGATCGTGGAAGCGCGTGCGGTCCCCGAGCTCCATGGCGCGGCACTGGCCGTCGAGATTGCGCTCGAGCGCGGCGAGCAGGCCGGCGTCGGCCTGCGCGGCGAGCGTGCGCACCGCGTCCACCTCCAGCGCGCGGCGGATGAACATGGCCTGGCGGCAGTCCGCGATGTCGATGCGCGTGACGCGGGTGCCGCGCTGGGGCAGCACCTCGACCAGGCCCTCGGCGGCGAGCCGGCCGAGCGCCTCCGAGACCGGAAAACGGGAGACGCCGAGACGGCGGCAGAGCGCGACCTTGTCGATGAAGGTGCCGGGCGGCAGCTCGAGCCGCACGATGGCGTCGCGCACCAGATCCTGGATGCGCGGCACGGTTCCGCCGCGCGCCTGGCGCGGCAGCGGCGGCAGGAAGCCGTATGGGATTTTTCGGGGTCGCGCCGGCATCCTAACATGCTAGTCAGAGGTCCACTCAGCAACAAGACCGGACATCCGATGACCTCGCCACGCACGGTTCGCTTATCGCCCGACGACAATGTGGTCGTCGCGGTGGACGCCATTATGCAGGGCGCGGCCGCGGCCGGGCTGACCGCGCGCGAGCGCGTGCCGCGCGGCCACAAGATGGCCGTGACGGCGATCCGCGAAAACGAGCCGGTGCGCAAGTTCGGGCAGATCATCGGCTTTGCGACGAAGCACGTGGCGCCGGGCGACTGGGTGCACGAGCATAACGTCGCGATGCACGATTTCGCGCGCGACTACCGTTTCGCCGAGGACGCGAAGAACGACGAAGTGCTGCCGCCGGAGCTGCGCGCGACCTTCGACGGATATGTTCGGCCGAATGGCCGAACCGGCACACGCAACTTCATCGGCATTCTCACCTCGGTGAACTGCTCGGCCACCGTGGCGCGTTTCATCGCGCGCGAGGTGGAGCGCTCCGGCATCCTCACGGACTATCCGGAGATCGACGGCGTGGTGTCATTCGTGCACGGCACCGGCTGCGGAATGGCGGCCACTGGAGAAAGCTTCGACGTGCTGCGGCGGACCCAGTGGGGCTACGCGACGCACGCCAATCTCGGCGCCGCGCTGATGGTGGGCCTCGGCTGCGAGGTGTTCCAGATCGACCGCATGAAGGACGAGTACGGGCTGGTCGAGGGCGATCACTTCCAGACCATGACGATCCAGGCGACCGGCGGCACAAGGAAGACCGTCGCCGAGGGCGTCGAGCGCATCAAGGCGATGCTGCCGATCGCGGCGCGCGCCAAGCGCGAGACGCGGCCGGCCTCGGAAATCACGCTGGCGCTGCAATGCGGCGGCTCCGACGGCTATTCGGGCATCACCGCGAACCCGGCGCTCGGCGCGGCGGCGGATCTGCTGGTCAAGCACGGCGGCACCGCGATCCTCTCCGAGACGCCGGAGATCTACGGCGCCGAGCACCTGCTGACGCGCCGCGCCGTCAACCGCGCGGTCGGCGAGAAGCTGGTCGAGCGCATCAAGTGGTGGGAGGACTACACCTCGCGCAACGGCGGCGAGATGAACAACAATCCCTCGCCCGGCAACAAGGCGGGCGGGCTCACCACGATCCTGGAGAAGTCGCTCGGCGCCGCCGCCAAGGGCGGCACGACGACGCTGCGCGCGGTCTATGAATATGCCGAGCCCGTGACCGAGAAGGGCTTCGTGTTCATGGACACGCCCGGCTACGACCCGGTCGGCGCGACCGGTCAGGTCGCGGGCGGCGCCAATGTGATGTGCTTCACGACGGGGCGCGGTTCCGCGTTCGGCTGCAAGCCGACGCCCTCGGTCAAGCTCGCGACCAACTCGCAGGTCTATGCGAGCATGATCGACGACATGGACATCAATTGCGGCGATATCCTCGACGGCGTGACGATCGAAGCGAAGGGCGAGGAGATCTTCCGCAAGGTGCTCAGCGTCGCCTCGGGCCAGCACACCAAATCGGAAGAGCTCGGCTATGGCGATGCCGAGTTCGTGCCCTGGCAGATCGGCGCCGTGATGTGAGGGCGGGATTTAAGCGGACTTGTCGATCAGCAGTCCCGTGCCGCGGATCAGCGCGACAGCTGCGGGATCCGGCTCCGGCGCCTGACCGGTCGGCGCGGGCGCACTCTGCGGCGAGGCGCTGTTGTTGTCGGGGTTGCCGGCCTGAGAAACAGGCGCGGTACGCTCGGGCAAAGGCTCGAGCGCTGGCTTCGATACTGCTGTGGTCGGCGTGACGGCGACAACGCCGATACTCGACACGGCCATTCAGACACCTCGTGTGTCGTCCCGCGCCAAGCTACCGCGCCGCGCTTTAAATCGAGGTGAGACGGATCGCTCGCATTCGAAGCGATCCGTTCACCTACGGCTAACCATCACTTGGCGGGCGGGCCGATCGTCACGCTGAGCTTGCCGACGCCTTCCGCCTCGGCGACCACCTTGTCGCCCGGCACCAGGGCGCCGACGCCCGCAGGCGTGCCCGTCATGATGATGTCGCCGGCCGCGAGGCCGACCTGCTCGGAGAGCTTCGCGATCACCTCGGGCACGTTCCAGATCATCTGCTCGAGGTCGCCATCCTGCTTCACGGTGCCGTTCACGGTGAGGAAGATGCGGCCCTTCTTGGGATGACCGATCTCGGTGACGGGCCGCAGCGGCCCGCACGGCGCCGAGCCGTCGAAAGCCTTGCCGATCTCCCACGGACGCTTCACGTCGCGCGAGGCGATCTGCAGGTCGCGGCGCGTGAGATCGATGCCGACGCCATAGCCCCAGATCAGGTCGAGCGCCTTGTCGGCCGAGATGTTGCGGCCGCCGGCCTTGAGCGCGACGACGAGCTCGACCTCGTGATGCATGTCCTTGGTGAGCGGCGGATAGGGCACGGTGCCGCCGTCCGGCACGATCGCGTCGGCGGGCTTGGCGAAGAAGAAGGGCGGGGCGCGCTCGTCCTGGCCCATCTCGCGGATGTGCTCGATGTAGTTGCGGCCGACGCACCAGATGCGGCGCACCGGAAACTGCTTCGAGGTGCCGGCGACCGCGAGCGCGGCCTGGGGCGGCGGAGCAATCACGAATTGATCTGTGCTCATGAGGGCTTTTCGCTGGAAGAAATCGGAATGGGAGCGACGAACGCCGGCTCCGTCGCGCCTGCGGTTAGCACATTGGGGCCCGGGGTCAACGTGGGAACAGCCCCAGGCCCGGCCCCTTGCGGGATCAGTCGTTCGCGTCCGGCGGCAGGAAGTCCACCTCGTGCTGCGCCGAGATGCGGACCACTTCGGCCGGATCCTGCAGATTATGCAGCTTGTCGAACAGGGCTTCGAGCTTCTGCGCCGGCGAGACCCAGAACAGAGCGCGCGCGGGCTTGTCGGACTTGTTGAAGTAGCCGTGCGGAATGCCGCGCGGCATCCTGACGAGGTCGCCGGCCTTGGCCTGCACCCACACGCCGTCGAGCTTGAGGTCGAGCACGCCCTCCTGCACGAGGATGAACTCGTCCTGCGTCGGATGCACATGCACCGGCACGAACTGGCCCGGGTCGCTGTTGGTCTCGAATGCGAAGGTGGAGTCGGCGACCGCCTTCGGGAAATAGATCTGGCCGAGAATATTCCAGGTCTTCCCGGCGTAGCCTTCGCCGCTTCGCGTGATGCCTTTCTCGAGCGCGCCCATCGTCGTCTCCTCCCTGTCGAAAGAAGGAGAGCGTAAGGACTTGCGGCGCGCGAAGCTACGACCGCGTCAGTCCCAGCGCCCCGGCGGCGGGAAGAGGCCGGGCAGCACCGGCTCCTCGGCGCCGAGCCGCACGCCTTCGAGCGCGAGCAGGCGCTCCTTGGTGACAGTGCCGCCATAGGCCGAGAAGCCGCCGATCTTGCGGTTTGCCGCCAGCACGCGATGGCACGGCATGATGATCGGCACAGGATTGCGCGACATGGCCTGGCCGACCGCGCGCGCGACCACGGGCGGGCCGGCGCGGCTCGCGACCTCGCCATAGCTCGCGGTCTCGCCCCAGCCGAGCGCGCGCGTCGCCTCGTAGATCTTGCGATGGAAGGCGCTCACGCGGCCCCAGTCGATCGGCACGGCCGCGAACTCGATGCGCTCGCCCAGCATGTAGCTCTGCAGGTCCGTGATGGCGCGGCGGATCGGCGGCGGCGGCAACTCGGGGCCCGCATTGCCGGCGCGCCGGCGCAGCCGCTGCTCGGTCGCGGTGCGGCTCGCCTCGGGCAGCTGCACGCGCGTGAGGCCGTCCTCGGTCCAGGCGACGCCGCACGGACCGATGGCGGTCTCGAACACGCAGTAATGCTCCCGGACGCTCGTGTCCGCACGCATTGCGAAGTCCTGTGGAAGGCGAGAATCTGTTCCGCGCAGCATAGCACTGTGGAGCCCGGGGCTCATCGCTGATGACTCATCTTGACTCTGGCCGCGCGATGTCGCGCGCGCCACCCGATTCGCGGACGCGGGCGACGCTCCGCATCACGCCGCACGGCGTGCGCGCATCTCCATCTCGAGCGTCCAGCTCGCGGCCTTGTCGCGCGAGGCTTCGCCGAGCCAGCGGAAGCTGCGCGCGGTGATCTCGCGGAAGCTCCAGCGTCGGATCACGCCGTTCTGCTCGTCGGCGAGCTGCACGATATCGGCGCCGTTGGCGCGGCCGATCTGACGCAGCACGAAGGGCCGAGTCGGCTCGACATAGGTGATGTGCCAGGCATCGAGCCCGGGATCGTAGACACGCAGCGTCGAGCCGTAGAAGAACCAGGGCTCCGGCGCCTCCTTGCGCAGCTTGCGCGCCGGGAAGATCCAGACGTCCTGGATCGCGCGGCCGTCGAGCACCCAGTCGAAGTGCCATTCGGCGCCCGCTTCGTGCATCACGCCGGCGGGATCGCGATACGTGATGTCGAGATCCCAGGATCCGACGAACTGGCCATAGAGCCGAAGCTTGGGCGCAAGAGCTTCATTCGGCCCTTCGGCTTTCAGGGCCTGCAGCATGGGCGTGCCCTCGTGGGTCGTGGCGCGCACGCCTTTGCTTCCGGCTGCGAGCGCTGTGATTGCAATGAGACCGGTATCGAGCATGTGACGACGGTTGAGTCCGAACATGCGGTCCTCCTTTGCGCAGCACACACGCGTCATGTGCGCGCGTGCCGGCGTTCCAGATTCTTCTTCGTGGCCTGCAAGGCCATCTCCATCAGGCCGTCGATGTCGCGGCCGATCTCGTCCGGCAGGAAATCGGTCGTCCAGACGAGGCGGCTGCGCGCGGCGCCGTCGGCGAAGACCTGCATGGCGCCGTTGTGATGCGTGGCCCGGCCGCGCACGGCGGCCCAGACGAAACGGCGCTGCGCGTCATCGATATCGACGATCAGCTCGTGCAGCACGAGGCCGTTGGCGAACGTCACGATGCGCGCGCCTTCTTCCAGGCGCGTGTCGGTGAGCACGCCAACGGCCAAGCGCTGATGCACCGCGCCATAGTCGCGCACCGCGTCCCAGACCTCTTCGGCCGGCACATCGAGCAGCAGCTCCTTGCGGATCGAGCCCATGGTCGCCTCCTTCTCACTTCGTGCAGACGGCTTCGACATTGTTGCCGTCTGGATCGATGAGGAACGCGGCGTAGTAGGTGGGGCTGTAGTCCGCGCGCAGGCCGGGCTTGCCGTTGTCGCGTCCGCCGGCCGCGAGGCCCGCGGCGTGAAACTTGTCGACGGCATCGCGATCGGGCGCCTGGAAGGCGACATGCGCGGCCGAGCTTCCACTGCCGTTCGCCAGGTGCAGCCAGAGCGCGGGCGCGCCGTCGGGACCAAGGCCGGCGCCCTTGGCGTCCTTCGAGCAGAGCACGTGCCCGAGCGGGCGCAGCGTCGCTTCATAGAAGCGCGCGCTGGCGTCGATATTCTTCACGCGAAGTCCGATGTGATCGTACATGACAACCTCCTGGGTTCAGGAGGTCATCTAGGATGCGACCGCCATCCGTTCTTGGAGAATCTTGCGCTCGCCCTTCGCGGCCGCGCGGAAATTTCGTGGCGAGACGCCGGCGACACGATGGAAGGTGCGGACGAAGTTCGACAGATCCGCGAAGCCGACGTCGAGCGCGATCTCGGTGATCGGGCGGTCCGTGTCGGCGAGCAGGCGGGCGGCGCGCCGCAGACGCGCGCGCAGCAGATACTGATGCGGCGTGACGCCGAGGCTGCGGGAGAACATGCGCAGGAAGTGGAACGGGCTGAGTCCCGTCTCGGAAGCGGTGCGCTCGAGATCGATCGGCTCGTGCGCGTTGGTCTCGATGAACAGCGCGGCCTCGACGGCGCGGCGGCGATCGAGCGAACGCACGGGCTCCGGCTTGTGCGTCTTGCCGGAGACAAGCTCGATGAATTTTGCGGCGAACAGCAGGCCGGCTTCATCGACGCCGATGTCGCTCACTCCCTCGGCCGCCGATTGCGCGAGCTCGCCGAGCACCATGAGCTCGGGCAGCGGCGGCAGCGCGCCGCAGCGCCAGGTGGCGGTGTCGGCGCCGAGCGCCTCGACCAGCTTGGGCGTGAACTGGAACGAGAGGCACTCGTCGCCGCAGACATGCTCGTGGGTGCACATGTACTCGTCGCCCGCGTGCCCGATGAGCACGGAGCCGGCGACAAGCTCGAAGGTCCCGGCGTGGGTGCGACAGCCGAAGCTGCCGCTGCGCACATAGGAGATCGAGGAGCAGCGATGCGACTCCGTGAATGCCGGATCGCCGGGGCCCGCGTCGCAGCGGAACCCGTAGACGGACAGGCCTCCGCCCTCGCGATGGGTCGTCATCTCCATGTGGCACCTCGGCAATCTGCTGCCGTACGCGCTGAATTTCGGCCGTGGGGTGTACGGGGTCAACCGGCGCGGACGAAGAGGGGTTCCGACCCATTAGGCCACCACACTGTCATGTGATGGCAGGAGCGCGCGGCGCGCTCAGCGCAGGGCGGCGATCTCGGCGACCGGCGCGTGATCCTGGTCGCGCAGCTGCAGCCGATAGAAGGAGGCGTAGCGGCCGCCCTTGCGCAGCAGCTCCTCGTGCCGGCCGGACTCGACGATCTGGCCGGCTTCCACCACCAGGATGCGGTCGGCATGCATCACGGTGGAGAGGCGGTGCGCGATCACGATGGTGGTGCGGCCCTTGCAGAGCTCGGCGATCGCCTCCTGCACGTGACGCTCGGACTCGGAGTCGAGCGCCGCGGTCGCCTCGTCGAGCAGGATGATCGGCGCGTCCTTGATGAGCGCGCGTGCGATCGAGATGCGCTGGCGCTGGCCGCCTGAGAGCTGGAAGCCGTGCTCGCCCACTTGCGTGTCGTAGCCGGCCGGGAAGCCCATGATGAAGTCGTGCGCATGCGCGGCCTTGGCGGCCGCGACGATCTCGGCCTCGCTGGCACCGAGCTTGCCGAGCAGGATGTTGTCGCGCACGGTGCCGCGGAAGAGATGCACGTTCTGGCCGACGAAGGCGATCTGCCGGCGCAGCGAGCCGCGTGAGATGCCGGCGATGTTCTGCCCGTCGATGGTGATCGCGCCCGAACCAATCTCGTAGAAGCGCAGGATCAGGCTCAGCACGGTGGACTTGCCGCCGCCCGAGGGGCCGACCAGCGCCGTCGTCTTGCCGGGCTCGGCGACGAAGCTCATGCCGTGGAGCACGGGTTCGTCGGTGCGATAGGCGAAGCGGACATCCGCGAACTCGACGCGCGCATCCGTGAGCGCGAGCGCCGGCTTGTTGGAGTCGTCCGGCTCGCCCGCCGGATTGTCGAGGATCTCGAACAGCACGCGCACGCCGATCAGGTGGCTGTTGAGCTCGATGTTGAGGCGCGCGAGATGTTTCGCGGGCGGCAGTGCCAGCAGGAAGGCCGCGATGAAGGAGAAGAACTCGCCCGGGGTCGCGCCGGTCTCGACCACGCGGTAGCCGCCGTAGATGATGGCGCCGGCGATCGCCATGCCGCCGAGCGTCTCCATCAGCGGGCTCGCGCGATTGGCGACGCGCGCCCACTTGTTCGACTCGCTCTCGATGTTGCTGACGCTCGAATCGAGGCGGCGCTTCATCTCGTCCTCGAGCGTGAAGGCCTTGACGACGCGGATGCCCTGCAGGGCCTCCTGCATGGTCTCGATGATGCCGGCGTTGAAGTCGAACTGCTTCTTGGCGATCGAGCGGATGCGGCGGATCAGCTTGCGCAGCACGATCAGCGCCGGCGGCACGACGATCAACGTGATCAGGCAGATGATCGGATCCTGCACCAGCATCACGGTGAGCAGGCCGATGACCGTGAAGAGGTCGCGGCCGACCGCGGTGATCAGCAGGTTGAGCGCGGCGCTGGCGGAGGTCGCGCCGGTGGTAAGGCGCGCGATGAACTCGGAGGAGTGCCGGTTGGCGAAGAAGCCGAGGTCTTCCTTCAGCAGCTTGTCGAAGAGCTGGCGCTGGTTGCTCGCCACCACCTTGTTGGCGATGCGCGAGAGCAGCACCGCATGACCGTATGTGGCGACGCCGCGCACGACGAAGACCGCAATCGACAAGAGGCCGACCGCAACGATGCCCGCGAAATTGCGATGCACATAAGCCTGGTTGATGATGTCGCCGAGCAGATAGGTCGAGAGCGCGGTCGCTCCCGCGGACACGCCCATCAGCACGAACGCGATCACATAGAGCCGGCGATGCGCGAAGGCATGCTCGGTGAGCAGCCGGCGCACCATCGCGGGCGTGCCATATGGATCAGCGAAGAGCGACTGGAACTTCGGCATTCACAACCCGTCGAGCATGACGCTCGGGCATCGCGGGCCGACATGGCGCCGCTGGCCCGTTCCTGCCCGGCCAGGACGGGGTTTTCAAGTCAAATCGCAGCCCTGGGCTGTAGAGCCGCCGTAGGAATTCAGCGGTTGCGGGTCATCAGCTTGCGCTCCCAGGCGAGCGCGTGGGACGCGATGGTCTCGAGGTCGTCGAGCTTCGGCTTCCAGCCGATGAGCGCGCGGGCGCGATCGGAGGCGGCGACGATCTGCGCCGGATCGCCGGGACGGCGCGGGCCGACCTCGACCTTGAAGTCGACGCCGGAGACCTTCTTCACGGTGTCGATCACCTCGAGGACCGAGAAGCCGCGGCCGTAGCCGCAGTTGAGCGTGAGCGACTCCCCGCCACGGCGCAGATGCGCGAGCGCATCGAGATGCGCGCTGACGAGATCGCTGACATGGATGTAGTCGCGGATGCAGGTGCCGTCCGGCGTCGCGTAGTCGGTGCCGAACACCGACATGTGCGAGCGCAGGCCGAGCGCGGTCTCGACCGCGACCTTGATCAGATGCGTCGCGCCCTTGGTCGATTGTCCGGTGCGCAGCGCCGGGTCGGCGCCCGCGACATTGAAGTAGCGCAGGATCACGTGACCGAGCCCATGCGCGATGCCGGTGTCGCGCAGCATCACCTCGGTCATCAGCTTGGACGAGCCGTAGGGCGACATGGGCGTGAGCGGCTCGTCCTCGGTGACCGGCACGCGCGCCGGATTGCCGTAGACGGCGGCCGTGGACGAAAAGATGAAGTGCTTCACCCCGCTCTTCACGGCGCACTCCATGAGCGCGCGGGAATTGACGGTGTTGTTCTTGTAGTAGCGCAGCGGCTCGGCGACCGAGTCCGGCACCACGATCGACGCCGCGAAATGAATAATGGCGTCGATCTTGCGCTCGGTGAGCACGCGCGTCACCAGCTCCTGGTCTCCGGTCTCGCCGACGACGAGCTCGGCCTCGGAGGCGACCGCCCAGTCGAAGCCGGTCGTCAGGTTGTCGAGCACGACCACGCGCTCGCCCGCAGCGACGAGCGCGTAGACCATATGGCTTCCGATATAGCCGGCGCCGCCGGTGACCAGGACCGTCATGACTAGCTCGCCTGTGAAACCCGCCGGGGTTTTACGGCCGCAGGGATGAAGAACAGGTTAGGAGCTCTCCAGACCTCGGTGACAAGGGATGACGGGACGTATATTAGCGGCCAGCCCATGTCCGACATCCTTTTCATCAAGACGTCCTCGCTGGGTGACGTGATTCACCATATGCCGGCCGTCACCGAGGCGCGCCGGCACCGGCCGGACGCGCGCCTGAGCTGGATGGTCGAGGAGGACTATGCGCCGCTGGTGCGGTTGCACCCCTTGGTGGATGAGGTGATCCCGGTCGCCTCGCGGCGCTGGCGCAAGGCGCTGCTCGATGCCGGCACCTGGCGCGAGGTGCGCGCCTTCACGCGTGCGCTGCGCGAGAAGCGCTACGACGTGATCGTCGATACGCAAGGGCTCTTCCGCTCCGCCGTGATCGCGCGGCTCGCGCGCGGCGAGCGGCATGGTTATGGCCGCGGCAGCGTGCGTGAGAAGGCGGCATCCTGGTTCTACGGCGTGCATCATCGGGTGGACCGCGGCCTGCATGCGGTGACGCGCAATCGCGCGCTCACCGGATTGGCGCTCGGCTATGCGCCGCAGGGACCGGTCGACTTCGGGCTCGATCGCGCGCGGCTCGCGACGCCGGGTGGCGAACGTTACGCCGTGCTGCTGCATGCCACCGCGCGAGCCGAGAAGGAATGGCCCGAGGCGCACTGGATCGGTCTCGGCCAAGAGCTCGCGGCGCGCGGGCTCGAGGTCGTCGTGCCATGGGGCAGCGAGGAGGAGCGCAAGCGCAGCGAGCGCATCGCCGCAGCGGTGCCGCGCGCGCATGTACCGGAGCGACGTCCGCTCGATGATGTGGCGCGGCTGATCGCCGGCGCGTCGCTCGTGGTCGGCGTCGATACCGGGCTCATGCATCTCGCGGCGGCACTTCAGGTGCCGCTGGTCGCGGTGTTCGTCGGCACCGATCCGGGACTCTATGGACCGCAAGGCGCAGGGCCCATGCGCGTGCTGGGACAGAGCGGCGCGACGCCAGATGTCGCGGAGGTGCTGACAGCGGCCGAAAGCCTCGGCGCTTACTGAGCCGGCAGCGCCGCGAGCGCGCGCTGCGTCGCGGCCAGCACGTCGTCCACCGCGAGCTCCCGCATGCAGCGGTGATGGCCGTAGCGGCAGACCGGCTTGTGGCAGGGACGGCACTCCACGATGGTCCGCGTCTCCATCACGGCGGCGAGTGGATTGAGCGGCGCCCAGTGCCACGGGCTGGTCGGGCCGAAGATGCCGACCGAGGGCGTGCCGGCGGCGGCCGCCACATGCAGCAGACCCGAATCGTTCGAGACCGCGACGTCAGCGGCCGCAAGCGCCAGGATGGCGTTGCGCAGATCCGTGCCAGTGAGATCGCGCGCCTGCGGGCCGGCCGCGCGGACGATCTCCTGCGCGGCCTCCGACTCGCCGGGCCCGCCCAGCACCCAGACGGCGAGGCCCTGACCGACCAGCCGCTGCGCCAGCTCCGCATAGGCGTGCCAGCGCTTCGAGGGACCGACCGCACCCGGTGCGAGCGCGACGACCGGCCCCTGGCCGAGCCCCAGGCGCGCGCGCCAGGCCACGATCTCCTCGGTCGGGACGCGCAGCTCGGGCAGGGGCCAGTCCTTCGGCACGGCCGCATCGGCCGGCAGGGCGAGCGCGCCGCAGCGGTCGACCATGCGGGGCAGCTTGCGCTCGCCCCAACGCAAATCATTGAGCAGCACGAAGCGGGCCTCGCCCGCGAAGCCGGTCCGCTCCGGAATGCCGGCGAGCCAGGGCGCGAGCGCGGATTTCCAGGTCCGCGGCATGATGAGCGCCGAGCCGTAGCCCTCCTGGCGCAGGCGCGCGGCCAGCGCCGCATGCTGACGGAGCGCCAGCCGCTTGCGCGGCAGGTCGACGACCACGGCGCGGCGCACGCCCGGCATATAGTCAGCGAGGGGGGCGCACAGGCTGGTGGAAAGGACGTCGACCGGCCTGTCCGGGAAACGCTGCTTGAGCACCTTCACGACCGAATGGCAGCGGACGAAATCGCCGATCCACATATAGGGCACGATCAGGATCGGGCGGCGATCCTGGGCATCGAATCCTTGGTGTGAACTTTCGTTCATTCTATGAAGCGGATTGCGATTCGTTCTTTATAGGTCGGCGGATTTTCGCTGCGTCCCGGGCGGTTACACGCCGGGAATTCCCCTGTCCAGCCCGGCTGAACCCCACCCCATCCCGGGTTCCGCCGGCTCCTTATGTTGCGCCGGTTTCCGGTCTGGGGCAAAGGATGGCCCGGGGGTGCCGGGGCTAGTGCCCGCTTCCGAAGTTCGTGAAACGTCGCATCACCCTCAGTCACGAACTTCGGAAGCATCAGGGCACTAGCAGTCATGTTCAGGCTAGTGCCGCTTATCGATTTGAAGTTCCTGGATGAGCTTGCAGCGGACGCTGCAGGAACTTCAAATCGGCGGCACTAGTCCGGCCCATATGGGCACACGCGTATGTTCTTGGTGACCGGCGGGGCCGGGTTCATTGGATCCAACGTGGTCGCGAGCCTCAACGAGGCCGGGCGCACCGACGTGGTGGTCAACGACTGGCTCGGGCAGGACGGCAAGTGGCGCAACCTGCAGAAGCGCCAGCTCGCCGATGTGGTGGATCCGGCCGACCTGACGCGCTGGCTCGAGGGCCGAAAGCTCGACGCCGTCATCCATATGGGCGCCATCTCCTCGACCACCGAGACCGATGGCGACCTCGTGATGGAGCGCAACTTCCGCCTGTCGCTGCGCCTGCTCGACTGGTGCACCGAGACCGGCACACCCTTCATCTATGCGTCCTCGGCCGCGACCTATGGCGAGGGCGACAACGGCTTCGACGACGACTCCTCGCCCGAGGCGCTCAAGCGCCTGCGGCCGATGAACCTCTATGGCTGGAGCAAGCATCTGTTCGACCAGACCCTGATCGACCGGGTCGTGCGCAAGCAGAAGCTGCCGCCGCAGTGGGCGGGCTTGAAATTTTTCAACGTGTTCGGGCCGAACGAGTACCACAAGGGCGAGATGATGAGCCTCGTCGCCAAGCGGTTCGACGACGCCAAGAACGGCACGCCGATCCGTCTGTTCAAGTCGCACCGCGAGGGGATCGCGGACGGCGATCAGCGGCGCGACTTCATCTATGTGGACGACGTGGTCGCCGTGGTGCGCTGGCTCCTCGACAACCGCAAGGTCTCGGGCCTGTTCAATGTCGGCACGGGCGAGGCGCGCAGCTTCCGCGAGCTGATGCTCGCGGTCTATGCGGCGCTCGGCCGGCCCGCCAATATCGAATACATCGACATGCCGCTGTCGATCCGCGACCAGTACCAGTATTTCACGCAGGCCGAGGTCGGGAGCCTGCGGCGCGCCGGGTATAATGCGGGCTTCACACGGCTCGAGGACGCGGTCGGGCGCTATGTGCGCCAGTTTCTCGATACGCAAGACCGTTATCGCTGAACCGGAAAGTCGGATGTTCGATTTCGAGAAACGCCTGCACGAGATCGGCCAGCAGACCATCCTCTGCATCGGCGATCTCATGCTCGACGAGTTCGTCTATGGCGATGTCTCGCGCATCTCGCCGGAGGCGCCGGCGCCCGTGATCACCGTGAAGCGCAGCGAGACGATCGTGGGCGGCGCCGGCAACGTCGCGCGCAACGTCGCCTCGATCGGCGCGCGCTGCCTGTTCGTCGGCATCACCGGAGAGGACGAGGCGGGCGAGACGCTCGCCAAGGAGATGCTGAAGGAAGGCAATATCGAGGCGCAGTTCGTGGTGGATCCCTCGCGCGCCACGACCCGCAAGGTGCGCTTCGTCTCCGAGCATCACTCGACGCATCTGCTGCGCGCCGACTGGGAAGCCGCGGAGCCGGCGAGCCGCGAGATCGAGGACATGCTGATCGCGACCGCGACCGCACTGCTGCCGCGCGTCGGCGCCGTGGTGCTCTCCGACTATGCCAAGGGCGTGCTGACGCCGCGCGTCGTGCGCGGCGTGATCGATGCGGCGCGCAAGGCCGGCAAGCCGGTGGTGGTCGATCCGAAGGGGCACGACTACGCGGTCTATCGCGGCGCCACGATCGTGACGCCGAACCGCAAGGAGCTCGCCGAAGCGACGCGGCGCCGCGCCGTGAGCGAGACCGAGGTCGCGGAAGCCGCCGCCGAGCTCGCGCGCAGCGTCGACAGCAAGGCCGTGCTGGTGACGCGCAGCGAGGAAGGCATGACGCTGCACGTGACGGGCGATGCGCCCGTGCATGTGCCGGCCTATCCGGTGCGCGTGCGCGACGTCTCGGGCGCCGGCGACACGGTGGCGGCGGTGCTCGGCGTGCTGCTCGCCATGGGCGCGGATTTCGAGTCGGCAACGCGCGCCGCCAATGCGGCGGCCGCGGTCGTGGTCGGCAAGCGCGGCACCGCGACCGTGACGGCCGCGGAGCTGCGCCATCGCATCCTGCCGGCAGCGCTGCTCGCGCCCGAAGAGAAGATCGTGTTCGACTGGGCCGTGCTCGACGACCGGCTGGGCGAATGGCGCCGGCAAGGTCTGCGCATCGGCTTCACCAATGGCTGCTTCGACCTCCTGCATCCGGGCCACGTGAAGGTGCTGGCGGACGCGCGCGCGGCCTGCGATCGCCTCGTGGTCGGGCTCAACAGCGATGCGTCCACGCGCCGCCTCAAGGGCGATGGCCGTCCGATCCAGACCGAGCAGGCGCGTGCCGAGGTGCTGGCCGCCATGGAAGCGGTCGATCTCGTCGTGGTGTTCGACGAGGACACGCCGCTGGAGCTGATCAAGCGCGTGAAACCTTCGGTGCTGGTGAAGGGCGGCGACTACAAGCGCGAGGACGTGATCGGCCACGAGATCGTGGAAGCAGCCGGCGGCGAGGTCGTCCTGGTCGACATCGTGCCGGGCCACAGCACCACCGGCATGGTCGCCCGCTCGCGCAAGCCGGCGCGCGCCTGAGCTGGGCGATTTGGCGCGACGCGCGGCTCAGCTCGCGCGACGCGCGAGCCAGGATGGGGGAGGGCAAGGTGAGCGAGAACGAGGGGCGCAGCCGTCCGCGGCTCAGCGCCATCATCATCACCAAGGATGAGGCCGCCAACATCGCCGAGTGCCTGGACAGCATTGCGTTCTGCGACGAGCGGATCGTCGTCGACTCGGGCAGCACCGATGGCACGCTCGCGATCGCGCGCGAGAAGGGCGCGCGGGTGAGCCTGCACGCCTGGCAGGGGTTCGGCGCGCAGAAGAACCACGCGCTGTCGCTCGCGCGCGGCGAGTGGGTGCTCTCGATCGACGCCGACGAGCGGGTGACGCCGGAACTCGCCGCGGCGATTCAGGAGGCGCTGGCGAAGCCCTCGCACGATGCCTACGAGATCCTGCGGCGCTCGAGCTTCTGCGGACAGATGATGCGGCAGTCCGGCTGGTCGCGCGATTTCGTGCTGCGCCTGTTCCGGCGCGGCAAGGCGCGCTTCTCGGACGACGTGGTGCACGAGCGCGTCGTCGCTGCGGGACCGGTCGGGCGTATCAAGGCGCCGCTGCTGCATCATCCGGTGAAGCGCCTCGAGGATGCGATCCGGCGCATGGACACCTATTCGACGCTCGGCGCCGCGCAGCTCGTCGCGTCCGGCCGCAAAGTGTCCTTCGCCTCCGGCCTCGCGCATGGCTGGTTCGCGTTCATACGCACCTATGTGCTGCGCCTCGGCTTCCTCGACGGCAGGGCGGGCTTTCTGCTCGCGGTCGCCAATGCGGAAGGCACCTATTATCGCTACATGAAGGCGTGGCTCGCGAGGCGCAGTGGTGGCTGACCTCATCTCCGTCATTGTCGCGACCTATGAGCGCCCGGATGCGCTCGACGCCGTGTTGCGCGGGCTCGCGCGGCAGAGCGATCGCCGTTTCGAGATCGTCGTGGCGGATGACGGCTCCGGGCCGCAGACGCGGCAGGTCGTGGAGCAGTGGCGATCCCGGATCGGCGTGCCGGTGCAGCACGTCTGGCACGAGGACCGCGGCTTTCGTCTCGCCGAGATCCGCAACCGCGGCATCCTTGCGGCGCGCGGCGACTATTGCGTGTTCCTCGACGGCGATTGCATTCCGCGACCGGATTTCATCGCGCAGCATCGCCGCCTGTCGGAACATGGGAATTTCGTGTCGGGTAATCGCGTGCTGCTCTCGGAGGATCTCACGCGCGAGGTGCTGGCCAAGGGATTGGCGCCGGAGCAGTGGAGCACGCTGGCTCTCATGCGCAGAAGCCTGGCCGGCGAGGTGAACCGCTGGACGCCCGCGGTGCACCTCTGGTTGGGCCCGTTGCGCAAACTCGCGCGCGGCCGTTGGCAAGGCGCGCGCACATGCAATCTCGGCGTCGCGCGTTCGGACTTGCTGCGGGTGGATGGTTTCGACGCGAGCTTCAGCGGCTGGGGCTTCGAGGATTCGGATCTGGCGGTACGGCTGATGCGCAGCGGCACGCAGCGCAAGGATGGCCGCTTCGCAACAGGCGTGCTGCATCTGTGGCATCCCGAGCGCGATCGTTCGCGTGCGGCGGAGAACCGCGCAGCCCTCGAAGAGGTGATCCGCGGCGATCGCGTTCGCGCCTTGCGGGGCTTGTCCACGTTGAGCACCGATGCAACGCCCGACGGCGCGAGGCGCGTCGGATGAGCTGGTTGGCGCGGATCGATCAGGCGCGACTTGCGCTCGCGGCCGATATCGCGGCCGTGCTGGTGGCGATCTCGCTGCCATGGTCGACGTCGGCGACCGGCATTCTGCTCGTGGTCTGGCTTGTGCTCCTGCTGCCCACGCTGGACACGGTGTCGGCGCGCGACATGCTGCGCCAACCGGCGGCGGTGTTGCCGGTTCTGCTGTGGGCGCTCGCGGTTCTGGCGCTGCTCTGGGGCGACGTGAGCTGGAAGGAGCGCATCGCGGGGCTCGGCGGCTACAACAAGCTGCTGGTGATCCCGCTGCTGTTGCTCCAATTCCAGCGCTCGACGCGCGGGCATTGGGTGCTCATCGGCTTCACGGCTTCGGCGACCGTGTTGATCGCGGTCTCCTGGCTGTTCGTGACCTTTCCGACGCTGCAGCGGCCCGGCAAGGATCTCGGCATTCCGGTCAAGGACTACATCTCGCAAAGCGCGATCTGCACCATCGCGGCTTTCGGCCTGCTCGCATGCGCGCTGGAAGCCTGGCGCAGGGAGCGCCGCGCGCTGGCCGCGGGCCTCGTCCTGCTGGCCGCCGGCTTTGTCGGCAACATCATCTATGTCGTCACGGGCCGGACCGCGCTCGTCGTCCTGCCGATCCTCGGGATCATGCTGGCATCGCGCGCCTTCGGTTGGAAAGGTCTGGTCGGTGCGCTCGTTCTGGGCAGCGTGCTGGCCGGGCTCGCCTGGACGACGTCGCCCTATCTGCGCGCACGCGTGCTCACTGGGATCACGGAGGTGCAATCCTATCAGCGCGAGGGCGCCTTCACCTCGGCCGGGCTGCGCCTCGAATACTGGAAGAAGTCGGTCGGCTTCATCGCGGAGGCGCCGGTGATCGGACACGGCACCGGCACGATGCCGGACCGTTTCCGCCGCGTCGCCACGTCGGGGACCGGGGCGTCGTCGGATCCGACCGTGAACCCGCATAATCAATACCTGGCGGTCTGGATCGAGCTCGGCACGCTCGGCCTCCTGGTGCTCGCCGGCATGTGGATTGCACATCTGATGCTGTTCCGCGGCGGCACCATGGCAGCCTGGGTCGGCCTGATCGTGGTGACGCAGAACATCATCTCGTCGGCCTTCAACTCGCACCTCTTCGACTTCACGCATGGCTGGCTGTACGTTGTCGGCGTCGGCGTCGCGGGCGGAATGGTCCTGCGCCAGCCGTCGAAACCGCCGGTCGCTTGAATCCCATGGAGCGGATTGCGCTGCCTCCTCGTGCCCGTGTGCTGGTCGTCGCCTTGCGGCGGCTCGGCGACGTGCTGCTGACGACGCCGCTGATCCGCAGCCTCAAGCGCGCATATCCGGACGCGTCGATCGACGTGCTGGTGTTCGCCGGCACCGAAGGCATTGTCACGGGCAATCCGGACATTGCCGAGATCGTCGTCATGCCGGCGCGGCCCACTCTCGGGCAGAGCCTCGCGGTCGCCCGCAAGCTGTGGCGCCGTTACGATCTCGCGGTCTCGACCCAGAGCGGCGATCGGCCGACGGCGTTCGCCTGGGCGGCGGGCCGCATCAGCGTCGGCCCCGTCGAGGGCGAGAAGCTCGCCACGCGCGTGAAGCGCGCCGCGCTCTCTCGTGCGGTCGCGGTGAATCGCGGCGGGCATCGCGTCGACGAGATGCTCGGACTCGCCTCCGCGCTCGGCATCGCGCCGGTCGGGGAAGTGGTCGCGCCCGCCGGAACGTTGCGCGCGGAGCTTCGCCCCGCGCAGGCTTACACCGTCATCCATGCGGCGCCGATGTTCCGCTACAAGCGCTGGACGGATGACGGTTGGCGTGCGCTCGCAGCGGCGCTCGCGGCGCGCGGCCTCGCGGTCGTCGCGACCGGCGCGCCATCCGATCGCGAATTCCTCGACGAACTGTGGCGCGACTCGCCGGAGGTGATCCGGCGCGACGGCGCGCTCGCCTGGCCCGAGCTCGCGACGTTGATCGGCGGCGCGAGCGTCTATGTCGGACCCGACACGTCGGTGACCCATCTCGCGGCCGCGACCGGCGCGCCGACCGTCGCACTCTTCGGCCCGACCGATCCGCGCATCTGGGGACCCTGGCCAGCCGCCGGGCTCGAGCAGGCCTGGGCCGCGGCCGGCACGATCCAGCGCCGTCGCAATGTCTGGCTGGTGCAGAACCCGCTGCCGTGCCTGCCGTGCCAGCAGGAAGGCTGCCTGCGGCGGCTCGACAGCCACAGCCAGTGTCTCGACGAGCTCTCGGTCGCGCAGGTGCTGCGCGCCGTCGACGATGCGCTGGCGCAGTCGCGGAAGCAGGCCGTCTAGGCTTTCTTGCCGCGCGCGAGGTGCGCCAGCAGGATGCCGACGAGCACGAGGCCCGCCGCCAACGTCGCGATCGTGACGGCGAGCGTCGGCTGGATCACGCTGATCACCGCGAGTCCGACCAGCAAGAGGTTGAGCGCGAAGATGCGCGCGACGATCTGCGGCACCGAGAAGCCGCGGTCGGTCGCGCGCTGATAGAAATGCGTGCGATGCGCCTGCCAGAACGGCTCGCGCGCGATGATGCGGCGCGCGAGCGTCAGGCTCGCGTCCGCGAGGTAATACAGCGGCAGCAGCAGCGCGGCCGCGATGTGCCCGCGCAAGGCGAGCGAGAGCAGCAGCCAGCCGAGCAGGAGCCCGATCGGCAGGCTGCCGACATCGCCGAGGAAGAGCGAGGCGGTCGGCCGGTTTGCGGGCGCGAAGCCGAGGGTGGCGCCGAGCAGCGCGGCCGCGAGGACCATGGCGGACGGTGAAATCGCGCCGAGCCAGCCGAGCAGCAACAGGCCGCCCGTGATCGGGACGATCTCGGCGACCGTGATCCAGTCGATGCCATCCATGAAATTGACGAGGTTGACGAAGTACACGCCGGCGATGACGAGGAGCGCGCGCTCGAGGAGAACGGGGAGCAGCGGCACGAGCCGCATGTCGCCGGGGATGACCGCGATCACCAGCCCGACCGCGATGAACTGGGCGAGCAGACGCGGCAGTGCCGGAAGCAACCAGATGTCGTCGGCGGCGCCGACCAGGGCGAGCAGCACCGCGCCCGCGGTCAGCACCGCGTAGTAGAAGGAGCTGGCCGATCCTTCCGGGACCAGCACGATCCATGCGAACCAGGCCACGACGAGGGTCGCGGCCACGACCGCGACGCCGCCGCCTTGCGGCGTGGGCTCGCGATGCGAGGAGCGCGCATTCGGCCGCGCCATCGCGTAGCGCCGGAATAGCGGCCGCAGCAGCGCGATCATGCCTGCGCTCAGCACGAGCGCCGCGATCAGCACAACAAGGATCGGCCAACCCCGATCGACACCACCCACGAGATCCCCTCCGGTCGCCAGTCCCGGCTTTTTAGGCTAAACGGAGCGGCCGCGTCGATCCTCTCGCATCCGCCCCGGAAACCCCGCAGCCGCATGCCGAAGCTGCTCTACCTCGTCACCGAAGACTGGTTCTTCGTCTCGCACTTCCTGCCGATGGCGCGGGCGGCGCGCGCGGCCGGATTCGAGGTCGTGGTGGCGACGCGCCTGCGCGCGCATGCGGCGCAGATCGCGGCGGAAGGGATCCGGGTCGTCTCGCTCGAGAGCGAGCGGCGCAGCCTCGGGGTGCTCGAGATCCTGCGTAGCGTGACGCGCATGCGCGCCATCGTGCGTGCCGAGCAGCCCGATATCGTCCACTGCATCGCGCTGCGCATGGTCGTGCTCGGCGGCGTCGCGGCGAAGCTCGCGGGGGCCAAGTCGATCGTGCTCGCTCCGACCGGGCTCGGTCATCTCTGGATCGAGAACGGTCCGGTGGAACTGCTCGCGCGCGCGCTGACGCGCTTCATCGTCGGCCGCTGGCTGCGCGGGCCGCGCACGCGCTACCTGTTCGAGAACCGCGACGATCCGCGCGCGTTCGGCCTCGATCCGGATGGCGCCGACGTGACGCTGATCGGCGGCGCCGGCGTGCCGGCCTTCGCGCCGATGCCGGAGC
>JAEYAU010000156.1 GCA_023404705.1 Pseudomonadota bacterium | reverse complement strand
GAGCGTCGCGGGCTTGCCGGGCTGGTCGTCCTTGCCCTCGGTCTCGCCCGTCACGGCGGCCGCGAAGTCGTCGGCCGCGACGGAGGCGGCATCTGCCTGCGGCGGCGCTGGTTCGGCGGTCTCGGTGGCGTCGCCACCGGCGGCGGCTGCGACATTGACGCCGGCGTTCGCAGAGGCTGCCGCAATGATGGTCTCGGGCGCGCTCTCGGCGGTCGCCTCGGGCGCAGCCTCGCTCGCGATGGCCGGCGCGATCACGGCGGCCGCGACCACGGGCTCGGGGAGGGGCGCGGGCGGCGCATCGATCACCGGGATCGTTGCATCCGTGCTGGTATCGATGGTGTCGGTGCCGTCGGTCGTTTCGGTGGTCTCGAGACCTTCGAGCACAGCCGCGGCATCCTCGGCGGTTGTTACCGTGACCTCGCCGTCCGCGATCTCGATCACGGTCGCGTCGATGACGGCATCCTCGGTCGCGGCCGGCTCTTCGCTGTTGGCGGGCGCAGGGGTCTCGTCGGCCTGGTCGGCGCGCTGCTCCGGCTTGGGCGGCGGCGCCTTGTCGCGGCCATTGGTGCGGCTCACGTCGTCCTCGGTGGGGCGATTGGAGCGCGCGGCGCGCACCTCCTCGCCGTGGGAAACGTCGTCTCGGCGCCGGCTGTTGGACTGGCGCGGTTCCGGCTTCGGATCGGCCGGAGGCGCGGCGGCATCCAGGAGCTGCTCGAACGGCGCGGCCGCCCCTTGCGAGCTCTGGCGAGCGGGTTCCGCGCGCGGCGGCTGAATGATCGGATCGGACGCGACCGTAATGGGCACTGCAGGACCTCGGATTGATTGTCAGACCGGGATTTGCAAGGGCCGGGCCAGCCGAGGAGTTTCTCGAAAACGTAGTCAAGCCAGCGGCTTAGGAGAATAACGGTAGGCCGCAACGGTGGCTTCGGGGCGGCAGTCCTTGCTCGGGGCGGCAAGAACTGCCGGGGAAGCAGCAGCCGCGCCGCATTGCGCGGCCGGTGGGCGGCCGATAGGTATGGATCATGTTGAATTCACTGGAAACGGAAGGACGGCCGCAGGACACGCGGGTCGTCGTCGCCATGTCGGGCGGCGTCGACTCCTCGGTGACGGCTGCTCTCCTGAAGGCCGAGGGCTACGACGTCGTCGGCGTCACGCTGCAGCTCTACGACCACGGCGCGGCCACGCATCGCGCCGGCGCCTGCTGCGCGGGCCGCGACATCCATGACGCGCGCGCGGTCGCCGAGCGCATCGGCATCCCGCATTACGTGCTCGACTACGAGGCGCGCTTCCGCGCCGCCGTGATCGACCGTTTCGCCGAGAGCTATGTGGCGGGCGAGACGCCGGTGCCCTGCGTCGAGTGCAACCGCTCGATCAAGTTCAACGACCTGCTGGCGACGGCGCGCGAGCTCGGCGCGCGCGTGCTGGTCACGGGCCACTACGTGGTGAACCGTCGTCTCGCGGACGGCACGCGTGCGCTTTATCAGGCGCGCGATCCCGAACGCGACCAGAGCTATTTCCTGTTCGCGACCACGCGCTCGCAGCTCGACATGGTGCGCTTCCCGCTCGGCGACCGGCCGAAGAGCGAGACGCGCGCTCTCGCGCACCAATTCGGCCTTTCGGTTGCCGACAAGCACGACAGCCAGGACATCTGCTTCGTGCCGTCCGGCCGCTATGCGGATGTGATCGAGCGGCTCAAGCCTGGCGCCGGTGCGCCCGGCGAGATCGTCGATCTCGACGGCAACGTGCTCGGCCAGCACGCGGGCATCATTCACTTCACGGTCGGCCAGCGCCGCGGCCTCGGCATTGCGGCGGGCGCACCGCTCTATGTGGTGCGGCTCGATGCCGAGACGCGTCGCGTGGTGGTCGGCCCGCGTGAGGCGCTGGCGACGCGGCGCATCGTGCTGCATGACGTGAACTGGATCGGCGACGGCAGCATCGACGCGGCGCTCGCCGCCGGCCGGCGCGAGGTGTTCGTGAAGGTGCGCTCGACGCGGGCGCCGCGTCCCGCCTGGCTCTCGCACGGCGCGGATGGCATCGAGGTGGAGCTCGCCGACGGCGAGGAGGGCGTCGCACCGGGTCAGGCCTGCGTGTTCTATGAGTCGGGCGAAGGCCAGGCGCGCGTGCTCGGCGGCGGCTTCATCCGCAGCACGGTCGCGCGTGAGGCGTTGACGCGGCCGGCCGCGCGCGACACGCTGCTCGCGGCGCGCGGATAGAGGTGGTGGGCGACTGATGGGGGGCGATCTCGATCGCGATACGGTCGCCAAGGCCTATGCGCGCTGGGCGCCGGTCTATGATCTCGTGTTCGGCTCGGTGTTCGAGCGCGGCCGCATGGCCTCGATCGCGGCGGCCGAGAAGATCGGCGGCCGCATCCTCGAGGTCGGCGTCGGCACCGGCATCTCGCTGCCGGATTATGCGCGCAGCAATCGCCTGGTCGGCGTCGACATCTCGGAGCCGATGCTGCGCAAGGCGCAGGAGCGCGTGCGCGAGCAGAAGCTCGACAATGTCGATGCGCTCGCCGTGATGGACGCGCAGAAGCTGGCGTTGCCGGACGCGTCCTTCGACGTGGTGGTCGCGCAATACGTGATCACGACCGTTCCGGATCCGGAGCGCACGCTCGACGAGTTCGCGCGCGTGCTCAAGCCGGGCGGCGAGATCGTGCTGGTGAATCACATCGGCGCGGAAGGAGGCTTGCGCAAAGCCTTCGAGCAGGGTTTTGCGCCGATCGCGCGCCGGCTCGGCTGGCGGCCCGAGTTTCCCTGGGAGCGATTGCAGAGCTGGGTCGACCGGCATCCCGAAATGCGCTTCGTCGCACGCGAGCCGATGCCGCCGCTCGGCCATTTCTCGCTGATCCGTTTCGCCAAGACCTCTGGCACAAGCGCCGGTTAGCCCGTACATCGACGGATGGCCGACGAAGGGCCGATTCGCGTCCGAGCTGCCGGACTCGTGAACCCGACGCCTGCCTCGCGACACTGACAACCGCAGCGTCGCACGGGGAGGGAGAACATGAGCACCGGATGGATCGTCATCGCGGTCCTGGTCGTGCTCGGCCTGTTCGCGATCCTGATCTACAATCGCCTGGTCCGTTTGTGGAATCTCGTCGGCGAGGCGTGGAGCGGGATCGACGTGCAGCTCAAGCGGCGCACCGATCTCATTCCCAACCTGGTCGCGACCGTGAAGGCCTATGCGGCGCACGAGCGCGGCCTGTTCGAGGACATGGCGACGCGGCGCAGCGCCAGCATCGCGGCCGTGACCGTGCCGAACCAGGCTGCGGCCGAACGGGCGCTGCAGGGAACGCTGCAGCGTCTGCTCGCGATCGCCGAAGGCTATCCCCAGCTCAAGGCGGACGAGAACTTCCGGGCGCTGCAGCACGCGCTCGCGGACATCGAGGACAATCTGCAGATGGCGCGGCGCTACTACAACGGCACCGTGCGCGATCTGAATATCGCGATCCACTCGTTCCCGAACCTGCTGCTGGCGCGGCCGCTCGGCTTCCGCGAGTCGCCGTTCTTCGAGCTCGACGACGCGGCCGACGCGCAAGTGCCCGAGGTGGCGCTGGACGGAGAGCGCAAGTGAAACGGTTCGCGCGCGTCCTCATCGCGGCCCTGCTGCTCGCGGGCCTATCGCGGCCCGCGCAAGCGGTCGAGCGCATCCTCTCCTTCGTCAGCGACGTGACGGTCGAGCGAAACGGCGATCTGCGCGTGAAGGAGACGATCCGCGTGCAGGCCGAAGGGCGCGACATCCGCCGCGGCATCTTGCGCGACTTTCCCACGATCTATCACCGCGCGGACGGCCAGCGCGTCGAGGTCGGCTTCGACGTCGAGTCCGTGATGCGCGATGGCGCGCCCGAGCAGTTCGCGACCGAGCACCTCAACAACGGCGTGCGCCTGCGTATCGGCCGGCCGGACGCGCTGCTATCGATCGGCACGCACGACTACGTCATCAGCTATCGCACCACGCGGCAGATCGGCTACTTCGACAAATTCGACGAGCTCTACTGGAACGCGACCGGCACCGGCTGGACCTTCACGATTGAGCTCGCCGAGGCGCGCATCACGCTGCCCGAGAAGGTGCCGTTCCGGCAGACCGCGTTCTACACGGGCCCACACGGCGCCCGCGGCACCGATGCGACCGTGTGGGAGCAGGAGCCCGGGCGGATCGTGTTCCGCACCACGCGCGCGCTGCCGCCGAAGAACGGGCTGACCGTCGCGGCCTCCTGGGACAAGGGCGTGGTGTTGCCGCCGAGCGCAAGCCAACGCGCGCAGGCATGGCTGTTCGACAATCTGCCGCTCGCCGCCGGCGGTCTCGGGCTCGCGCTGATCCTCGGCTATTACGCGCGCGCATGGTGGCGCATCGGGCGCGACCCGCGGCGCGGCACGATCATTCCGCTGTTCGCACCGCCGGACGGCATGTCGGCTGCCGCCGTGCGCTATGTGTGGCGTATGGGCTTCGACAACCGCGCCTTCGCGGCCGCGGTGCTCGAGCTCGGCGTGCGCGGTCACTTGCGGCTCGTCGATCACGGCGGGCAGATGCAAGTGGAGCAGCGCCAAGGCGGCAAGGAGATCGGACGCGCCGAGCGCGACATGAAGGCGAAGCTGTTCAGGTCGGATGACGCGGTGTTGATGACCGACTCCAATCACACGGTCTTCGCCAGCGCACGGAATGCGCTCCGGTCAGCGCTCGTGAAGGCCTATAGCGGCAAGCTGTTCAACGAGAACACCGCCGCGGCGGGCTTCGGCGTCGTGGTCTGGATCGCGGCGACAGCGCTGATCGTCACGGCGCTCTTCATCGCCAATCGTATCGAGCCGTTGGGCGGCCTGCTGTTCGGCACGCTGTTCGGCGGCGCCGGAATTATCGCCTGGACTCTCATTCTGCGCTCGATCCTTGGCAATGGCTTTCGATGGCCGTGGTTGTTCGTCCTCGCCATCATGAGCGTGTTCGTGTTCCTGGGAATCTCGGCGCTGCTTGCGAGCGCGGAGACCTGGCGCGAGTTCGCGGTCCTGCTGGTGCCGTGCGCGACGCTCGTGCTGGTGGCGCTCGGCTTCACGCTCATGCGGGCGCCGACCCCGGACGGCCGCAAGGTGATGGATCAGATCGAAGGCCTGCGCCAATATCTCGGCGTCGCGGAGGAGGAGCGGCTCGAGTTCCTGCATCCGCCCGAGAAGACGCCGGAGCTGTTCGAGCGCTTCCTGCCCTATGCGGTGGCGCTCGACGTGGAGAACACCTGGGCGCAGCGCTTCGCCGGTGTGCTCGCCGCGGCCGCGGCCGCGGGCGCTGCGGCCGGCACGATGAACGACTGGTATCAAGGCAATCCGAGCACCCTCTCGGATCCCGGCACATTCGCGGAGCGGCTCGGCAACGACCTCTCGCAGACCATCGCGTCAGCCTCGACCCCGCCGGGCTCGAGCGGGGGCGGTGACAGCAGCGGCAGCAGCTCCGGCTCGAGCGGCGGTGGCGACTCGGGCGGCGGTGGCGGGGGAGGCGGCGGCTCGGGCTGGTGAGGGCCTTAGGGCCATACCATCGGGTTATGAATTGCCGGAAGGACGATCATGTCGCGGCGCCTTTTCCAAGTACACCCCAATTGCTGCTTGACTGATCTATATCCTGATGGTTATACGTTATCGATAGCCATCGAGTTATCGATTCGCGATGCCGACCACCCACGATGATCTCTTCAAGGCGCTGGCCGATCCGACCCGGCGGGCGATCTTCGAGCGGCTCTGCCGCGAAGGAGAGAAGACCGTCGGGGCGCTGACGGCGCGGGCCGGGATCTCGCAGCCGGCGGTGTCGAAACATCTCGGCGTGCTCAAGCAAGCCGGGCTGGTGCGCGACCGTCACGAGGGGCGGCAGACGCATTACAGCGCGCAGCTCGGCGCGCTCACGCCGCTGGTCGACTGGACCAGCCGGATGGCCGGGTTTTGGCAGAGCCGGTTCGACGACCTGGAAGACCTGCTCAAGAGGATGGATCAATGAACCAAGCCGCGACCGAAACGCGCTCCGTCGTCGTCGAGCGAGAATTCGCGCATCCGCCCGAGAAGCTGTGGCGCGCGCTCACGCAGCCGCACCTGATCGAGGGGTGGCTGATGAAGAACGACTTCGTGCCGGTCGTGGGTCACCGCTTCAATCTGCGCGGAGAGTGGGGCGGCGTGCTGGACTGCGAGGTGCTGACGATCGAGCCGAACCGCACGCTGTCCTACACGTGGAACCATGTGCATGAGAATGCGGCGTTCAATCTCCAAAGCGTGGTGACGTTCACGCTCACGCCGACGCGGACCGGGACGCATCTGCGCATGGAGCAGACGGGCTTCCGGCCGGATCAGCGCCAGGCCTTCGGCGGCGCCAGGGCCGGATGGGAGCAGTTCTTCGGCAAGCTGGAGCAGGTCGTGGCGCGGGGCGCGTGAGGTCATCCAATCCATGTTGCGTCTTCAGGGGAGGTTTCATTGAACACGTGGATTCGCCAGATCCATCGCTGGCTGTCGATTGCCTTCACGCTGGCGGTCATCGTCAATATCGTCGCGATGACACAAGGGACGCCTGCCGCCTGGGTGGGTCTCGTTGCGCTGTTCCCGCTCATCCTGCTGATGCTGACGGGCCTGTATATGGTCGCATTGCCCTATGCGGCTCAATGGCGGAGTGCGCGGCGCAGCTGGGAGTGAACGCGATGGCGAAGGCGGCGGAGAAAGTTGCCAAGAAGACTGCCGCCAAGCGGGCCAGTGCGAAGAAGGCCAGGCCGCGCAAGGCCGCGCCGGCGGAAGGCGCGCAGGCGCGGCTTCTCTCCGGCGGCAATCCGCAGATCGCGAAAGGTTACGGCGATGCGCCTGTGCAGGCCTATATCGCGGCCATGCCGGGCTGGAAGCGCGACGTGGGGCGGCGCCTCGACGCGCTGATCACGCGCACGGTCCCGCATGTGCACAAGGCCGTGAAATGGAATTCGCCGTTCTACGGGATCGAGGGCGATGGCTGGTTCATCGGCGTTCATTGCTACACGAAGTATGTCAAGGTGGCGTTCTTCCGCGGCGCGTCGCTGCGTCCTGTCCCGCCCGGCGAGTCCAAGCACAAGCACGTGCGCTATCTCGACATCCGCGAGAACGACGAGATCGATGAAGCCCAGCTCACCGCCTGGGTGAAGCAGGCGAGCGAATTGCCCGGCGAACGGATGTGAGGGGAGCCATGAAGAAAGCAGCCGCGAAGAAGGCGACGGAGAGCTCCGCGAAGGACTCTCCCGCGGGCATGATCGATGCCCGCATCAAGGAGCTGGGCGACTGGCGCGGCGACACGCTCGCGCGCATCCGGGCGATCATCAAGCAGGCCGATCCCGAGGTGGTCGAGGAGTGGAAGTGGCGCGGCGTTCCGGTGTGGGAGCACGCCGGCATCATCTGCACGGGCGAGACCTACAAGGCGGTCGTGAAGATGACCTTCGCCAAGGGCGCGTCGCTGGAAGATCCGTCGGGACTGTTCAACTCCAGCCTCGAAGGCAATACGCGGCGCGCCATCGACATCCACGAGGGCGACAAGATTGACGAGAAGGCGTTGAAGGCGCTCATTCGCGCCGCCGTGGCGCTGAACACGGCGGGCAAGGCGAAGAAGAAGCGCAGCTAACGCGTCAGCGTCAGCGAGTAGCGCGAGTCGGCGGCGAGGCATTCGGCCTCCGGAAGCCCGAGCTCCTTGCGCACGATGTTGGTGCCCAGCACCATCGAGACCATCTTGTAGGCGGCGTGGCGGCGGCCCATGCCCTCGCGGCCCATGCCGCAGTCCGAGGAGATGATCAGCCGCTCGGGTGGGATGTGCTTGAGCGCCTCGCGGATCAGGGCCGCGACCTCGTCGGGGCGCTCGATCTGCAGCGTGTGGTGATCGATCACGCCGATCACGACCTTCTTGTCCTTGATCACCTCGCCGATCGCCTTGAGGTCGCCGGTGCCGGACGAGCAGGTCTCGAAGGTGAGGGCATCGGCATCGACGGTGTTGAGAGCGTCGAGCGTCGGCTGATAGCTCTGCACGTCGACGAAGATGCGCTGCTGCGAGGGATTGCCCCAGCAGGTGTGGCACCAGACCTCGGTCTTGCCGCGCAGGCCCTTCACGGTGTTGTTGAAGATCTTCACGAGGTCGCCGGTGTCGAGCTTGCCGAAGGCCTTGCCGCGCACTGGCACCATGTGGATCTGCGGCTCCTCCATCTGGATCACCGGGCAGCCCGCATCGGCGAGCTCGTTGAGCTCCTGGTTGATCGCCTCCGAGAAGGCCCAGGTGCGCTCGATCGGATCCTTGTAGTGGTCGTCCGCCACGGAGGCGGCGAGCAGCTCGGGCAGGATGGTTCCGAACTTCACGGGGCGCTTGGTCATGCGCTGCGCGGTCTTCCACATGGCAGTGTATTGCAGATTGCCGCGGCCGATCGCCCCGGTGATGCGCGGGAAGACGCGCGCCTCGAGGAAGTCGTGGAGAATATGTCCGCGCGGATAGGCGACGGCGCCGACATTGTAGACGGCGGGCTCCGGCTCGGCCGCGAAGCCCGACATGTGCGTGAGCGGATAGCTCTGCCAGCTCATGCCGCCGACTTCCTCGTCGTAATGGGCATCGCCGTCCGTAACGATGTCGAGGCCGGCGAGCTCCTGCGCGCGCACGAAGCACGAGACGGCGTCCTCGTACTGCTCGCGGAAGCGCGAATGCACCATGGCTTCGAGAAAGCTGCGGCGCCCGAGCGTCGCCGTGTACCAGGTGGGCCGCGGCAGCGAGCCTATGATCGAGGTGGGCAGCGTGACGCCGGCGGAAGCCTTGTACATGGTCGTGTCCCGGTTGGCGAAGTTGCAGAACTCTAGCGCGACGCAAGTGACGGTCAATCGAGTGTCGAATGCACGCTCTTGTGACGCGGAATGCAGCGGATGGCAATCGATTGCCATTCTCACGGGCGAGGACTAGCATTCGAAAGACAGACCCGCGGACCTTTGGTTGCGCATGTCCTTGTCGGCGAATCGGTGTCCACTTCGCCGGGACATGCGCCAGCGGGCGAACCCATGGGAGGGAATGATGCGTCACCACTTCGTGCGACGGGTCGGTCTCTACGTCGGCGCGCTGCTCGCGCTCTGCTTCGCGACTGCCGCGCAAGCCGCAGATCCGATCCGCATCGGGCTCAGTCTGAGCCTCACGGGGCCGACGGCGCCGGCCGGCAAGCAGGTGCAGGTCGGGTTGGAGATCTGGCGCGACGACGTCAATCAGAAGGGCGGACTGCTCGGGCGCCCCGTCGAGCTCGTCTACTACGACGATCAGGCGAACCCCGCGAATGCGCCCGGCATCTACGCCAAGCTGATCAATGTCGACAAGGTCGACCTGCTGATCGGGCCCTACAGCACCAACGTGATCGCGGCCGCGATGCCGGCAATCATCCAGGCGAACCGCACCACGATCGGGATCTTCGGGCTGGGCGCCAATGCCAAGTTCAAGTATCCGCGCTACTTCTCGATGAACTCGCAGGGCGGCAGCCCGGGCAACTATTCGCGCGGCTTCTTCGAGCTGGCGAAAGGGCTGCAGCCGAAGCTGACGCGCGTGGCGCTGGTCGGCGCCGATGTCGAGTTCTCGCGCAATGCGATCGACGGCGCGCGCGAGAACGCGAAGGCGATGGGCTTCGAGATCGTCTACGAGCGCAGCTATCCGATCGGCACGCAGGAGTTCACGTCGATCGTGCGCGCCATGCAGGCGACCAATCCGGACATCGTTTATGCGGCGACGCTGCCGCCCGACACGGTCGGCATCGTGCGCGCATCCCACGAGACGCAGTTCCGGCCCAAGCTGTTCGGTGGCGCGTTCCTCGGGCTTCTCGTGACGGGCATCAAGCAGCAGCTCGGCGCCGCCGCGAACGGGCTCGTCAACAACGAGTTCTATATTCCGGCGCCAAGCCTGCAGTTCACGGGCACCAAAGAATTCCTCGAGGCCTATGGCAAGCGTGCGGCCGCCGCCGGCGTCGATCCGCTCGGCTACACCTATCCGCCCTATGCCTATGCGGCGGGGCAGATCCTCGCCAAGGCGGTGACGGAGACGCGGTCGTTCGACGATGCGAAGCTCGCCGACTACATCCGCGCAAACGCGTTCGATACGATCATCGGCAAGATCGCGTTCGGCGAGGACGGAGAGTGGAAGACGCCGCGCATCATCTATGCCCAGTTCCAGAACGTGAGCGGCAACGACATCGCCCAGTTCCGCGACATGCAGAAGCAGGTCGTGGTGTGGCCGCCGGAGCTGAAGACCGGCGAGCTGCTGTATCCTTACGAGAAGGCGCTCGCCAAGTGATCGCCGCATGAGGGGCAAGTCGCGCACCACACTGAAGGACGTCGCGCGCGCGGTCGGGGTCAACGTTTCGACCGTGTCGCGGGCGCTCAATGCGGACAGCACGCACCGGGTGTCGGAGGCGCTCGCCGCGAAGATCCGCGCGGCGAGCCGGCGACTCAAATATTCGCCGAACACCGCGGCTTCGTCCTTGCGCACGGCGCGCACGCGCACGGTGGGCGTGATCGTGCCCGACATCACCGATCCGGCCTATCCGCCGATCATCCGCGGAATCGAGGACGCCCTCGCGACGCATGGCTATGTGGCGATCCTCGCCAATACGGATGGTGACGCGCGGCGGCAGGAGCGCATCATCGAGACGTTGCGCGCACGATCGGTGGACGGCTTGATCCTAGCGACGATCGCGCGCGCGGATTCCGCGATGGTGCGGCTCGCCGGCGAACTGCCGCTCGTCACCGTGGTGCGCGCAAGCGACGACGCGCGCATCGCGTCCGTTGTCCATGACGAAGAGGACGGCATCCGGCGCATTCTCACGCATCTGGTCTCGCACGAGCATCGTGAGATCGCGATGATCGCGGGCCCGCAGATGCTCTCGACCGGATTTCGCCGCTTGCGCGCCTTCGAGCAGCAGCGCAAGGCGCTCGGCCTTGCGCGGACGAAGCCGAATGTTGCTTTCGCGGGGGCCTTCAACGAAAGCGAAGGCGAGCGTTGCGCCGAAGAGCTGCTCGCGCGCGGGCAAGCCTTCACGGCGTTGATGTGCGCCAATGACCGGCTCGCGGTGGGCGCGATCGCGGCGCTGCGCCGACACGGGCTGCGCTGTCCCGAGGACGTGTCAGTCACAGGCTACAATGACATGCCGTTGGCCGACCGCCTGCTGCCGCCGCTCACCACGGTGCGCGTGCAGCACCATAAGGGCGGCTTCGAGAGCGCGGAGCTGATCGTGGAGTTGATGCGCGAGAGGCGGAATGCGAGCGTGCGGCACGCGAGCGTGCGGCATGTGGTGCTGCCGGTCGAGATCGTGATCCGCGGTTCGACCCAGCGGCTCGGCCGGCAGAGCCGCAAGCGCGCGCTCGCGGGCGCCACATCATCCTGAGCAACTGGAGGACATCTTGAAACTGGGTTTCATCGGCCTCGGGGCCATGGGGGCACTGATCGTGCCGCGCCTGATCGCGGCCGGCCACACGGTGACGGGCTGGAACCGCTCGCGCGAGAAGGCGAAGCCGCTGATCGAGGGCGGCATGGCCTGGGCGGACTCGCCGCGCGCGGTGGCGGAGCGGTCCGAGGCCGTCTTCTCGATCGTCACCGATGCGGCAGCCGTGAAGGCGGTGGCGCTCGGCGACGACGGCGTCCTCGCGGGCCTCGCCCCCGGCGGCATCTATCTCGATATGAGCACGATTGCGCCGGACGCGAGCAAGGCCGTGGCCGCGGAATTCGCCAAGGCCGGGCGCTTCATGCTCGATGCGCCGATCTCCGGCAGTCCCGTCACGGTGACGGCCGGCAATGCCTCGATCATGGTGGGCGGCGACCGCGGCGCGTTCGAGCGCGTGAAGGACATGCTGCTCGCGATCGGACCGAAGGTCAGCTACATCGGCGAGAGCGGGCTTGCGGTTCACATGAAGGTGTCGCTCAACCTGCTGCTGATGGTCGAGGTGATCGCCTTCGGCGAAGCGGTGGCGCTCGCCGAGAAGGGCGGCGTTGCGCGCGATGTCGCGGTGGATGCGATCCTCAAGAGCGTTGCGGCCTCGCCGGTTCTCGGCTATCGCGGCCCGTTCATCATCGAAGGCAAGATGCCCGCGGTGCCGCTCGCCGACGTGACGCTGCAGCAGAAGGACATGCTGCTCGCCCTCGACCTCGGGCGCCGGCTCGGCAGCCCTGTGCCGCTCGCGGCCGCCGCCAACGAGATGATGAACGCATGCCGGGGTCTCGGCATCGACCACAACGACTTCGTGATCGCGCACGAGGTCTATCGCCGTCTGGGAGGACAGAAGTGAGCAAGATGTACCGCACCAATCTGCGCGACGTACCCAAGGTCGAGGGCCTCAAGCGCGACGACGGCTGGGTCGACATGCAGGTGCAGTTCCTGATCGACAAGAAAAGCGCGGGCGCCGATCATGTGGTGGGCTGGACCGTGCTCAAGCCGGGCGCGCGCCACGAGAGCCACCGGCATCACAATTGCGACGAGTTCTTCATCGTGCTCAAGGGTCACGGCCACATCTACACGGACGAGGGTGACAAGCCCTCTGGCGAGGGTGACGTGGTGTACTCGCCGCGCGGCACGTGGCATGGCTTCAACAACACGTCGAACGAAGACGTTGTGCTGGTCTGGGGCTGGATGGGCGCGGGCTCGATCGAGGCCTCGGGCTACGAGGTGCATCCCGAGAGTCACAAGGGCTGACCATGACCAAGGCTTGGGAGGATCCGCGCATCGCGGCGGGCATGCCGGTGCAACTCGCGGAACGCCGGCGCCGCATTGCGGCGGGCGAGACGCCGCTCGGCTGGAAGGTGGGCTTCGGCGCGCCAGCCGCGCTCGAGCGCATGAAGCTGAAGGGACCGCTGGTCGGCCATCTGATGGTGAGTGGCCGACTGACATCGGGCGGCACCGCCTCGCTCGCGGGCTGGGTGAAGCCGGTGGCGGAGCCCGAGATCGCGGTGACGATCGGGCGCGACGTACCAGGCGATGCGGACCGCGCGATCGCGGCGGCATGCATCGCGGCGATCGGGCCGGCGATCGAGCTCGCGGATCTCAACCCGCCGCCGGACGATCTGACGCAAACGCTGACCGGCAACATCTATCAGCGGCACGTGATCCTCGGTCCCTCTGATGCGGGCCGCGCCGGCTGTCGGCTCGACGGCCTGACCGGCATCGTCACGCGCAGCGGCGGCGAGATGGCGCGCACCACGGAGCTCACGATGAACACCGGCGATCCGATCGAGATCGTGCGCCATGTGGCGGGCACGCTCGCGGCCTATGGCGAGAAGCTCGGCGCCGGCGACGTGGTGATCTGCGGCTCGGTGACGCCGCCCGTATTCCTCGAGCCGAGCGACACGGCCTTCGGCTTCGCGCTGGAGCCGATCGGTAGTGTTTCGATCAACCTGAAGAGCTGAGAGGATCCGATGGACGAAGAGGCCCTCAACACCAGTGTGCGCAAGTTCCTCAAGAAGGTCGGCGTCACGGCCCAGCGCGAGATCGAGAAAGCGGTGCGCGACGCCGCCGAGAGCGGCAAGCTCAAGCCCGGCGCATCGCTCCCCGCGACCGCCACGTTTCGGCTCGGCGGCGTGGACCTGTCGTTCGAGATCGATGGGGAGATCGAGCCCGGCTAGGGGCCGAATCCGGGCCGGATGGCGGGGTTCCGCAACCACCGCGCCCGAGCCCAGGCCGCTGCCACCAGGGGACCATCTGCCGATTTCCCGCCTGGGATCGGCAGGCGGCCCGGTCGCCTTGACAGGCTTTCGGCCCACTCCTTATATGCCCGCCATTCCGACACAATCTCGGATGGCGGAGTAGCTCAGCTGGTTAGAGCAGCGGAATCATAATCCGCGTGTCGGGGGTTCGAGTCCCTCCTCCGCTACCAAGAGTCAGGTTGTCCGACCCGGACAGATAGGTGACAGAACGTCCCTAAGACATGGGTGACAACCTCGTGCCGAACGGGTTGTCGAGGGGCTGCAAGGTTCTCTGCTCCAGGTCGATGTATCCGAGATCGTAGCTCAT
>JAEYAU010000155.1 GCA_023404705.1 Pseudomonadota bacterium | reverse complement strand
GGCCTTACGGCCGAGACGATCGAGGCCGACGCCACCACGTGGCAGGCCGAGCCGTTCGAGGCCGTGCTGATCGACGCACCCTGCTCTTCCACAGGCACCATACGTCGGCATCCCGACATTCCCTGGCTCAAGCGCGAGGACGACATCGGCGCGCTGGTCGAGCTGCAGCGCCGCCTGCTCGATCACGCGGTCGAGCTCACGGCGCCGGGCGGAACGATCGTCTACTGCACCTGCTCGCTCGAGCCGGAGGAAGGCGAGGCGCAAGTCCAAGCCCTGCTCGAGCGCCAGCCCGCAGTCGAGCGCCGCCCCATCGCGGCGGCCGAAGTCGGCGAATGTGGTGAATTCCTCACCCCGGCGGGCGATTTGCGCACCCTGCCCTGCCATTTGCCCGATTCGGAGCCCCGAATGGCGGGTCTCGACGGCTTCTACGTCGCCCGGCTGGTCCGCCGCTGACGTCCTTGGATCTGCCCGGTTTACCGATTCACCTAGCTTTGGTTGGCCGCGAATCGCGTGGGCGCTATCTTGGCGCCCGTGGATGGGGTGACCAGCATTGGGGGGCGAGGGGCGCGTATGGCCCGCGGGTCGATCGCGGAGCAAGTGAGGCTTGCGCTGTTTTCAGCGCGCAGTGGTGTGCGCATGGCCGTCGGCCGTGTGAACCCGCTGTTGCGCTGGCGTTTTGCCCCGGTCTCCGACCGCCTGCTGATCGCGCCCCAGGACCTGCGCACCGCCGACCCGACCCGCGCCAGCGAGATCTATGCGGGCCGCTTCGCCTTTGCGGGCAAGATCGTGGCCTGCGATGGGCGCTCGCCCTTCGAGATGGAGCCGCCCTCCGAGGAATGGGCCGACACCCTGCTCGGCTTCGGCTGGCTGCGCCACTTGCGCGCCGCCGAGTCGGGCATCACCCGCGCCAATGCGCGCGCGCTGGTGGACGAGTGGATGTCGCTCCAGAACACCGCGGACCCGACCGCTTGGCGGCCCGAGATCGTGGCGCGGCGGATCATCTCCTGGCTCAGCCAGGCGCCGCTGCTGCTCAACGAAGCCGACATGCGCTTCTACCGGCGCTTCCTGCGCAACCTCACGCGCCAGGTGCGCTACTTGCGGCGCGCGATGCCGGGCGCGCGCGACGGCGTCCCAAAGCTGCAGGCGATCATCGCTCTCACCTATGCGGGCCTGTGCATGCAGGGCCAGGCGCGCCTCTTGAAGACGATGACGGCTCGCCTGATCGGCGAGCTCGGGCGCCAGATCCTGCCCGACGGCGCGCATGTGAGCCGCAATCCCGGCGTGCTGATCGAGCTGCTGCTCGATCTGCTCCCGCTTCGGCAGGCCTATGCGGCGCGCAATGTGCCGCCGCCGCCCGCTCTGCTCAATGCCATCGATCGCATGATGCCGATGCTGCGCTTCTTCCGTCACGGCGACGGCAGCTTCGGCTTGTTCAACGGCATGGGCCCGACCGCGCCTGACTTGCTCGCCACTGTTCTCGCTTATGATGACGCGCGCGGCGCGCCCGTCACAAACGCGCCGCATGCGGGCTATCAGCGCCTGCAGGCGGGTGAGAGCGTGGTGCTGGTCGATACCGGCCGTCCGCCGCCGCTCGCCATGAGCCAGGAGGCGCATGCGGGCTGCCTCTCGTTCGAGCTCTCGTCGAAGACCCACCGCATCGTCGTCAATTGCGGGCTGCCCGCGACCAGCCGCGACACCTGGCGCCATGTCGCGCGGGCCACCGCGGCGCATTCCACGGTGACCTTCAACGACACCTCGTCGGCGCGCTTCCTCACGGGCGGGCCGCTGCGCAAGCTGGTCGGCGCGCCGATCGTCTCGGGGCCGAGCGACGTCCCGGTCGAGCGCCACGATGACGACAACGGCCCGGAGCTGCGCGCCTCGCACAACGGCTATGCGGACCGCTTCGGGGTCATCCATCAGCGCACCTTGCGGCTCTCGGCGGACGGCCGCCGCATCGAAGGCGAGGACGTGTTCGCGCCCTCGCGCGGCCAGCACTTGCCGACGCGCGGCCCCGACGCCTTCGCGGTTCGCTTCCACCTTCACCCGCTCGTCAAGGTCAGCCGCCTCTCGGACGGGCGCGGCGCCATGCTGATGCTGCCGAGCCGCGAGGTGTGGACCTTCAACGCTCACGAAGACCAGGTCGAGCTCGAGGAGAGCGTCTTCCTGGCGGGTCCCGACGGGCCGCGGCGGACGACGCAAATTGTGATCTACGGACAGGCGCGACAGGCCTCGCATGTGCACTGGACTTTCGCGTATGTGGATCCAGCAGAAAGCAATCCGCGCCGCACGGCCCGCAGGGAACCCGAGTTGCCGCTATGACCGAACGCCTTCGCCGCGTCACCCGCGCGCTCCTGTCCGTCTCCGATAAAACCGGCCTGATCGATTTCGCCCGCGCGCTCTCGGGTCGCGGCATCGAGCTGGTCTCGACCGGCGGCACGCGCAAGGCTTTGGCTGACGCGGGCCTCGCGGTGCGCGACGTGTCCGACCTCACGGGCTTCCCCGAGATGATGGACGGCCGCGTGAAGACGCTGCATCCCAAGGTGCATGGCGGTCTGCTCGCGATTCGCGACGATGAAGCTCATCGCGCAGCGATGAGCCAGCACGGTATCGCGCCGATCGATCTGCTGGTCGTGAATCTCTATCCGTTCGAGGCAACGGTCGCGAAGGGCGCGGCCTATGACGACTGCGTCGAGAACATCGACATTGGTGGGCCCGCGATGATCCGCGCGGCATCGAAGAACCACGCCGACGTCGCCGTGGTGGTCGAGCCCGAGGATTACGCCAAGGTGCTGGCCGAGCTCGCCGCGCATGACGGCGCGACGACCCTGGGCCTGCGCAAGGCGCTCGCCGCCAAGGCCTATGCGCGCACGGCCGCTTATGACGCCGCGATCTCGAACTGGTTCGCGGCCGAGCTGCAGGATCCGGCGCCCGCCTATCGCGCCTTCGGCGGCCGTCTGGTCGAGGCGCTGCGCTACGGCGAGAACCCGCACCAGAGCGCCGCCTTCTATGCGACCGGCGAGCGCCGCTTCGGCGTCGCCAGCGCGCGCCAAGTGCAGGGCAAGCAGCTCTCCTACAACAATATCAACGACACCGATGCGGCTTACGAATGCGTTGCCGAGTTCGATCCCAAGCGCACCGCCGGCGTCGTCATCGTCAAGCACGCCAATCCGTGCGGAGTCGCGGAGGGCACGAGCATCATCGAGGCCTATCGCAAGGCGCTCGCCTGCGATCCGGTCTCGGCCTTCGGCGGCATCGTCGCGCTCAACCGTCCGCTCGATGCCGAGTCGGCGCGCGCCATCACGGAGATTTTCACCGAGGTGATCATCGCGCCCGACGCCAGCGAGGAGGCGATCGCTATCGTGGGCGCGAAGAAGAACCTCCGCCTGCTGCTCGCCGGCGGCCTGCCCGACCCGCGCCAGCATGGCATGACCGCGAAGACCGTCGCGGGCGGGCTGCTGGTGCAATCGCGTGACAACGCTGTGGTCGACGAGATGCAGCTGCAGAGCGTGACCAAGCGCAGTCCCACCGAAGCGGAGCTCGCGGATCTGCGCTTCGCGTTCCGCGTCGCCAAGCACGTGAAGTCGAACACCATCGTCTACGCCAAGGACCGCGCCACCGTCGGCATCGGCGCCGGCCAGATGAGCCGCGTCGACTCGGCACGCATCGCAGCACGCAAGGCCGAGGACGCGGCGCGTGAGGCAAAGCTTGCGGCGCCGCTCACCAAGGGCTCAGTGGTCGCGTCGGACGCCTTCTTCCCGTTCGCGGACGGTCTGCTGGTCGCGATCGAGGCGGGCGCCACGGCGGTCATTCAGCCGGGCGGCTCCATGCGCGACGACGAGGTGATCAAGGCGGCCGACGACCATGGCATCGCCATGGTGTTCACCGGCGTGCGGCACTTCCGGCACTGACCTGATTCACGCTGACCCGGCTCAGCACCAGCGCGCCGACCGCGAAGAAGAAGATCAGCACCGCCATGCCGGCCTTCTGGCTCGCCGCCGCCGTGGTCACCACCGCGACCAGGAACGGGCCGAGAAAGGACGTGACCTTTCCAGAAAGCGCGAACAGGCCGAAATACTGCGTGACCTTCTCCTCCGGCGCGAGCCGCACCAGCAGCGTGCGTGAAGCCGCTTGCGCGGGCCCGACCGCGATCCCGATGATCAGGCCGATCGCGATATAGACGCGCTCGCCCGCGGCCGCGAACATCGGCGCATTCGGGGCGGGCGGCTCGACCGGCACGACGAAGAACACGTAGTCGCGCCCGATCGAGAGGAACGCGGTGATCGCGATGATCAGAATGATGAGGCTGCCGATGATCACGGGCTTCGGCCCCAGCTTGTCGTCGAGCTTGCCGCCGAGATAGGCACCAAACGTCGCCGTGATGTTGAGCAGGATCCCGAACACGCCGATCTGGATCGTACCCCAGCCGAAGGTGCCGGCCGCATAGATGCCGCCGAACGCGAACAGCGCCACCATGCCGTCCGTGTAGATCAGGTTGGCGATCAGGAAGAGCGTCGTGTTGCGGTGCTTCGGCAGATGGCGGAGCGTGTCCGCCACCATGGCGAGGCCGGTGCGCACCGCGCTGACCAGGGGCAGACCGGGTGGCCGATCCGGCGTGAACAGGAACAGCGGCAGGATGAAGATCATGAACCAGACCGCGGTGAGCGGCCCGGCCGCGCGGTCGCCCTCGCGCAGCAGCGGATCGAGCCCGAACAGCGGCGTGACACCGATCAGCGTCTTGCCGGTCTGGGGATTGCCAGCCAGGAAGCCGAGCACGATGACGAGGCTGATGAGGCCGCCGATATAGCCCGTCGCCCATCCGGTACCCGAGAGCCGGCCGACCTGCTCGGGCGGGACCAGCGACGGCATCATCGCATTGTTGAACACGGTCGCGAACTCGATGCCGATGGTGCCGATCACGTAGGCGGCGAGCACGAGCGGGATCGTTTCCGGCGCGCCCGGCCTGCCGTACCAGAGCAGCGCGGAGCCGACGACTATCAGCAGACCGAACGTGGCGATCCACGGCTTGCGCCGGCCGCCCGCATCCGCGATCGCGCCGAGCACCGGCGAGCAGAACGCGATGACGAGACCCGCCGCCGCGGTCGCGAAGCCCCACATGGCCTGACCCTGCACCGGATCGGCCGCGATCGCCGATGCGAAGAACGGCGCGTAGACGAAGGTGATGATGAGCGTGAAGAACGGCTGCGCGGCCCAATCGAACAGGACCCAGCCGAGAAGCGCGGAGCGCGGAGCTGGCCGAGTGGCCGACGCAGTCATCGAAGACGGAGGCAAGTCGCCTCTTCCCCCGTGAGGCCGTGGGTCGGCCTTTGTTATCCGTTGGCGCGACGAATCGCGCTGCTCAAAGGTATCGCACAACCTCGCGCGCGCGTGCAACTGCTTGAGGTTGCAAGTGTGCTATGTGCGCGTGTGTGGACGTCGTGTCGGACTCAGCGTCGAACAAGATCACCAAGCAAGCTTGCGGCGACGGAAAGCTTCGACAGCGACAGGCCCGATCCCGCGATGTCATGAACCGTTGTTCTAATCCGCTCGACCTCGTCGGCGCGCGGCGCAACCCATGCGTCGACGGCGGGAGTACCCACTGCGCCATTCGCCAGCATCTGCGCCGCGATCCGGCGCTGCGCCTCGGCGATTGCCTGCAGCGCGCGGTCGAGCACCAGCCAGTCGAAGTGGTCCGTCACCTTGACGCTGCGTGCGGCGACGAGAATGCGGTCGAGCCGGAAGAAGGCGCCCGCCGCGAAGTAGGTGGTCGCGACGTCGGTCACGGCTTTGCCGGTCTCGTCCGCGACCAGCACGATATCGGTCGCGCCCGAGAGCGCCGGCAGGCTCGCGATCTGCTGCGCCAGCGCCTCCGGCACGCCGGCATTGCGCAATTCGTTCCGTCGCGTCTCCTGTCCGGCGAGCGCCTCGGGCGAAAGCGCGCGATCGAGCATCGCCGCGATGGAACCAATTCCGGCTCGATAGTGATCCACGACGCCCGCGAGCCCCTTCGAGAGATCGAGGTGGCGCAGGAACCAGACGATTCGGTCGATCATCAGATCCTGCACGGCCGCGTAGAGTTCGAGCTGCAGCTTGCCGCTCACCTTCCCGTCGAGTGCATCAATTTCGCTGTTGAGCTCGGTGAGCCCGTAGCTGTTGCGCACCGCCGTGAAGGCCGCCGCGATCGCGGCCGGCGATGCGCCGGTCTGGTCCGCGATCCGCACCGCGAGCGACGGGCCGCCGCGATTGATCATGGCATTGGAGAGCTGCGTCGAGATGATCTCGCGCCGCAGCCTGTGGCCCTCGATCGCCTCCGGGAAACGCTCCACCAGCCCACGCGGGAAATAGCGCGCAAGCTCGCGCCCGAGATAGGGATCGTCCGGAACCGCCGAGTCGAGCAGGTCGCTGTGCAGCGCGAGCTTCGCATAGGCGAGCAGCACCGCGAGCTCGGGGCGCGTGAGCCCCTGCTCGCGCTTGCGCCGCGCCGCGATCTCGGCGTCGTCGGGCAGGAACTCGATGGCGCGGTCGAGCATGCCGCGCGCTTCCAGCGCATGCATCAGCCGCTGCTGAAAGCCGAGCTCATCGACGCCGCGCCGCTGCGCGAGCGAGAGCGCCAGCGTCTGCTGATAGTTGTTGCGCAGCACCAGGCCCGCCACCTCGTCCGTCATGCTGGCGAGCAGCGCATCGCGGTCCTGCATGCTGAGCGTGCCGGCGCGCAGCGGCGCGCTCAGCGCGATCTTGATGTTGACCTCCACGTCCGATGTGTTGACGCCGGCCGAGTTGTCGATCGCATCCGTGTTGAGGCGCACGCCGCGCATGGCGGCCTCGATGCGCCCGCGCTGCGTCATGCCGAGATTGGCGCCTTCGCCGATCACGCGGCAGCGCAGCTCCGCGGCGCTGATGCGGATGGGATCGTTGGTGCGGTCGCCGACCTGATCGTCGCCCTCGCTCGAGGCACGAATGAAGGTGCCGATGCCACCGAACCAGAGCAGGTCCGTGTTCAGCTTGAGGATCGCGTTCATGACTTGCTGCGGCGTTGCCTTCTCGGCGAGGCCGAGCAGGGCGCGGGCGGCTTCGCTCAGCGCGATCTCCTTGGCGCTGCGCGAATAGATGCCGCCGCCGGCAGAGATCTTCTGCTTGTCGTAGTCCTGCCAGCTCGAGCGCGGCAACGCGAACAGGCGCTTGCGCTCCTCCAAGCTCTTCTCGGGGTCCGGATCCGGATCGATGAAGATGTCGCGGTGATCGAAGGCGGCGACCAGCCGAATGGTGCGCTCGAGCAGCATGCCGTTGCCGAACACGTCACCCGACATGTCGCCGACGCCCGCCACCGTGAACGGCGTCGTCGTGATGTCCACGTCGATCTCGCGGAAATGACGCCGCACGGCTTCCCAAGCGCCGCGCGCCGTGATGCCCATCTCCTTGTGGTCGTAACCGGCCGAGCCGCCCGACGCGAAGGCGTCGCCGAGCCAGAAGCCATGATCGAGCGAGATCTTGTTGGCGGTGTCCGAGAAGGTCGCGGTGCCCTTGTCGGCCGCGACCACCAGATAGGGATCGTCGCCGTCGTGGCGCACCACGTTGGCGGGCGGGATCACGCCGTCGGACCCGAGATTGTCCGTGATGTCGAGCATGCTCGATACGAACAGCGTATAGGCCGCGATGCCTTCGGCCTGGATCTGGTCGCGCGGCGCGCCCGGCACCAGCTGCTTCGGCACGAAGCCGCCCTTGGCGCCGACCGGCACGATCACGGCGTTCTTCACTTGCTGCGCCTTGACGAGGCCGAGCACCTCGGTGCGGAAGTCCTGCGGCCGGTCCGACCAGCGGATGCCGCCGCGCGCGACCTTGCCGAAGCGCAGGTGCACGCCTTCGACGCGGGGCGAATAGACCGAGATCTCGTAGAGCGGGCGCGGCAGCGGCAGGCCGTCAATGCGGCGGCTGTCGAACTTGATCGCGATCGTGCCCTTCGGCTGCCCGCCATCGTCGATCTGATAGAAATTGGTGCGCAGCGCGACCTGCACCGCATTGAGGAAGTGGCGCAGGATGCGATCCTCGTCGAGACTCTCGACCGCGGCGAGCGCGGCCTCGATCTCCTGCGCGATCTCCTTCTCGCGCGCGGCGCGCTCCTCTGCCGAGCCCTCGACGCACGGATCGAAGCGCGCGTGGAACAGGCGCACCAGCGCGCCCGCAACACCGTGGTGCTTCTTCAGCGTCGCCCACATGTAGTCCTGCGAGTAGGCGATGCGGATCTGGCGCAGGTAGCGCGAGATCGCACGCAGCAGCGCCACCTCGCGCCACTGCAGTCCGGCCGTGAGCACGAGCGCGTTGTAGCCGTCGTTCTCGGCGCGGCTGCGCATCACGATGATGAAGGCGGCTTCGAGCCGCTGCTTCAGCGCTTCCAGGTCGAAGGCGCCCGTATCCGCGAAGTCCAGCATCATGTCGTGCAGCCAGACCTCGGTGCCGCCGTTGTCCTCCGGCTCGATCCGGTAGGTGTGCTCGTCGACGACACGGAAGCCCATGTTCTCGAGCACCGGCACGCGGTCGGACAGCGGGATCGGCTTCTCGCGGCTCCAGACCTTGAGGCCGCAGCTCGGCCCCTCTTGTCCCTTGCGGCTGTAGAACTCGGCGCCGAGCGTGCGCACCGGCGAGAGCGCCTCGATGGCGCGGATGTCGGCGACCGCGACCGCGGGCGCATAGACCTCGCGATAGCTGAGCGGAAACGCCTCGCGATACCGCCGCGTCAGCGCGTGCGCCTTGACGGGCTCGTGCACCAGCGTGATCGCCTCGGCGAGGCCGTCGACCCAGGTGCGCACCAGAGCGGTGACGGCGTGCTCGAGCGTGGCGCGATCCGGGTTTGGCGTTTCGCCGCGGTCGCGGCCGATGATGAAATGCACGCGGACCAGCGGGCCTTCCAGAAAGAACGGATAGAAGGCCGAGACGCGTCCCTGATACACCGAGGCCAGATAGTTGCCGATCGCGACGCGCGCCGAGGAGTCGTAGCGCTCGCGCGGCACGAAGACGATCACGGAGACGAAGCGGTCGAAGCGGTCCCGCCGCGGCAGCACCCGCACGCGCGGCCGCTCGTCGAGATGCAGCACGGCCATCACGAACTGGTAGAGCAGCTCGTCGTCGATCTGGAACAGCTCGTCGCGCGGATACTGCTCGAGCGCATTGATCAGCGCCTTGCCCGAGTGACTGTCGACGTTGAACCCGGAGCGCTTGATCAGCGCGTCCACCTTGCGGCGCAGATAAGGAATCGTGCGGGTCGAGCGCGTATAGGCCGTGGAGGTGAACAGGCCGACGATGCGGAATTCGCCGACCAGCCGGCCCTCCGCGTCGAAGCGCTTCACGCCGATATAGTCCATGTGCACGCGGCGGTGCACACGCGAGCGCACATTGGCCTTCGTGATGATGAGCGCCTTCGGCTCCTTCAGGAACTCCATGATCTCGGGCGTGATCGACACGAGATCCGTGCCCCGGCGCAGCACGCGCACGTCGGGTTCGCGGAGGATGCCGAGCCCACTCTCGAAGTGCGGCTCGTAGTCGCCGCCTTCCTGGCCGAGCGCATAGTCGCGCACGCCGAGAAACGTGAAATTGTTGGCGACCAGCCATTCCAGGAACTGCGCGGCCTCGGCGATCTCGTCCACGGGCAGCGGCGGCGGATTGTTGCGCAGCTCCGCGATCGCATCGGCGACGCGCGAGAGCATCGCCCGCCAGTCCTGCACGCAGACGCGCACGTCGGCGAGGACCTTCTCGATCTCGCGCAGCACGTTGTTGCGGCGCTGCTCGTCCTCGATCCGCTCCACATGGATATGGATGAAGCTTTCGCGGATCGCCGCCCCGACCGCCGGGCTCTCGCCGCGGAAACCGACCAGGCTGCCCGTATGGTCGCGCTCGACCGTGAAGATCGGGTGCACGACGAGCCGCACGTCGACGCCTTGCTCGGTGAGCTCGGCGAGCACCGAGTCGAGCAGGAACGGCATGTCGTCGTTGACGATCTCGAGGACCGCGACGCTCTTGATGCCGTCGGCGCCGATCGGCCCCTGGCGCGCCTCGAAGCGCACTTTCGCGCTGCCGGGCTTGCGCTCCTTCAGGAACGACCAGGCGTCCTCGGCGAGGCTCGCGATCTCGCGCGCCTCGAAGCGCACCAGATCCTCGGGCGCCGCATGCGCGAACAGGAGCTCCGCGAAGCTCTCCGGCATGTCGCCGCGCAGACCGCTGAGGATGGTGCCGGCCAGCTCGACGAGACGCTTGGCAATGCGTTCCTCGTCGGTGCCGGGGGTCGTCTCCACGTCCATGCACGCCTCCCCGAGGGCAGTGTTCCTGATCCGCCGGGCCCCGTCGAGGGGGCACCGGTCTGCTTTCAGATACGAAGCAGGCTGCATTCGCGGCGATTCCTCTCGGCATCACAAGCCTGTAGGCTAGGTACGGCGAATGACGCCGTGATGGGAGCGGGACATGCGTAAAAAGATGAAGAAATCCAACGAGATGACCCCGGCCGCGCGGTCTGCGGCCCGCATGCCGGCGCAATCCCCGCGCCCCGCCCGTGCCCGTGCGGCCTCCGTCAAGGCCCGCCCCGCCCCGGCCCAGGCCGCGACACCGGCCGCCCAACGCGACGACCAGCCGATCATCGCCCTCGACCTGCCGGCCGGGCAGCTCAGCCCCACGATGGCGGCCTATTTCAAGAAATGCGAGGAGAAGCTCGGCTTCGTGCCGAACGTGCTCAAGGCCTACGCCTTCGACAACGCCAAGCTCGAGGCCTTCGTCGCCTTCTACAACGACCTGATGCTCGGCCCATCGGGCCTCTCCAAGCTCGAGCGCGAGATGATCGCGGTCGCGGTCTCGTCGCAGAACCGCTGCTACTACTGTCTCACGGCGCACGGCGCGGCGGTGCGCGCGCTCTCGGGCGACCCCGTGCAGGGCGAGCTGATGGTGATGAACTATCGCGCGGCACGCTTGAGCAAGCGGCAGCGCGCCATGCTCGACTTCGCCGTGAAGCTCACGTCGCAGCCCTGGGGCGTCGAGGAGACCGACCGCGAGCGCCTGCGCCGCGCGGGCTTCAACGATCGCGACATCTGGGACATCGGCGCGGTCGCGGCCTTCTTCAACATGTCGAACCGCGTCGCCTCGGCGACCGATATGCGGCCGAACACGGTCTATCATGGCCAAAATCGCTGATTACGCTGCGCGTTCCGCGAGCGCGAGTGCGCGGGGCCGCTCCGCAACAATGAGGTGGCAGACCGCGGACGCAACGGCCGCCGCGATCGCGGCCATTGCCCGGATAGGAGATCGATGGCGCGCGCGTTACCGCGGCAGGTGCACGGGACGCTAGTGCTCGGGCGGAAACACGAGATGCCGGCTGTCGCGCCCCGGAGCGAACAGGCGCCAAGCTTCGCGACCACGGCTGGCGGGAAACAGGTAAAGGAAATATCCGCCTGTAAGCGCAAGACAGACGTCGCGGTCGGACACATGCGCCCCAGTCACGACGAGCCGATCGATCGTGTTCACCCAGCCTCTCGTCGGTTCGCAAGGACCCAGCAGAGCATCGAACGCGGCATCTTGTATGCTGTTGCCATCCTCGAACGACCAATCCGTTGGCCACGGCCATTCGCCAGCGTATTCCAGCAGATCATCGCTGCCGGTGACGACCCCGTCCGGCCCGTCGAGTCGCCAAGGACATTGCACGTGCAGCACATAGGCGCCGGCGTCACCCGCACCAGTCGGATGTGGCCGAATGGCCCCGAAGTGAAGGACGAGTGTGGCAGCGGCCCTGCGGATGATCGAAAGGCGTTCTCCGATCAGCGCGCCGAAAGCGGCAGTCCCGATGTCCAAGTGTGTCAAGTTGTGACCTGCGCGCCGCCGGCACGGGCGAAGAAGGTCGTGTTGCGATCGATCTGCCCAGTGTGAGCCGTGTGCTCTCGCAAAATCGAGGTGAGAGCCAACCACTGATCCTGCGCGCTGGAGCCGTTCTTTTCGGTGCGCAGCTTGACGAAGCTGCATCCTGCGGCCTCACGCGCAAGATCGCCGACGGTCTGCAGCCGTATAGGGATCGTTCCGAAAACAAGCGGAAGTATGACTGACAGCGCCACGCCCATGAAGATGATTCCCAGAAGGGCGCTCCAGAATGCTGCCTGACCACTGATTGCCGTCAATCGTTCGAGAGCAAAGACCGCAGCGACGAAGATCACGACGATCAGTGGGACCCTCAATCGAATCCACCATAGCGGCGCGGACGGGCCCAGCAACAGGTGCAACCAACCCCAGTTGAGCTCGCGATTTGGAAGTTTCAACCTGGATCGTCTGCTCAAATCGCGCCAAGCCGCTCGCACCGAGGAGCGGCGGGTCGCCGCCTCCAGTACACTGCTGAGCGGGCTATCGGGCTCGATCTGGACGTCGGCCCCAAGCTCGCGCAGAGCCCGGCGCAAACGATAGAACGCGACTTGCGTCAGGCAGGCACGCGTCCGATGCGCGCCTTTCTTTCGCATGATTAGATCAAAAAGGTTGCCGACAGTGAGGAGGTTCGCCGCCTCGGCATCCGTAACCGCAATACCGAATAACCTCTCGACGTCACTGAGGACGTCGATATCGTCGCCATCGCCCACCAGATTCAACGTGTTCTGCATGCCTGGATCATCATCATCCGAGCCGGATAAATCCTAGCACCACGCGAGAAGCCAGACGCGTGGCAATGCCCCGCGACGGTTAACATTCCTCCCGTGCCGGCTAGCGAAATTGCCCAATTTGATAACTCAGGGCCTCCAGCCCTGCTACCCGCAGGGCTCCATGGGCCCTCGGCCGCGCGCGATCACATGCATGCGAGACATGCCGCCGCGCGTGGGACGGTGATCCGGCGCCTTGTTAGCATTCCGACCAAGCGCGCCAGCAAGGCGCGCCACACAGGGAGGCGACATTGAGAACGCAGGCCATCGCCGGCGCGGTGGTCGCGATGATCGCGACCACCGCATCCGCTCAGACGCAGCTCGTCAGCGAAGACATGATGGTGAAGTCCCCGGATCAGGGGATCGAGATCTTCGTGCGCAACAAGCGCCCCGCGAACATGACCTCCTTCCGTCCGGAACGCACCGTCGTCTATGTGCACGGCGCGACCTATCCGGCCTCGACGGCATTCGACCTGCAGCTCGATGGCCTGTCGTGGATGGATTACATCGCCTCGCGCGGCTACGACGTCTATCTCCTCGACCTGCGCGGCTACGGCAAGTCGACGCGGCCGACCGAGATGGCGCAGGACGGCACGGCCAATCCGCCGATCGTGCGCGGCGACACCGCCGTGAAGGACATCGGCACGGTGGTCGACTTCGTGCTCGCGCGCCGCAACGTCCCGCGCGTGAACCTGATCGGCTGGTCGTGGGGCACGACCCTGATGGCGACCTACACGACGCAGAACACCGCCAAGGTCGAGCGGCTCGTGCTCTATGCGCCGTCGTGGATCCGCACCACGCCGTCGCTGGTGCAGAGCGGCTCCGGCCCGCTGCCGGCCTATCGCGTCGTGAAGCGCGATCAGGCGCTCGGCCGCTGGCTCACGGGCGTGCCGGACGACAAGAAGGCGAGCCTGATCCCGGCCGGCTGGTTCGACGCCTGGGCCGAGGCGACCTGGGCGACCGACCCCGAGGGCGCCGAGCAGAACCCGCCGACGATCCGCGCGCCGAACGGCGTGATCCAGGACGGCACCGAATTTCACGGCGCCGGCAAGCCTTATTACGATCCGGCCAAGATCACGGTGCCGACGCTGCTGGTGCTCGCCGAATGGGACCGCGATACGCCGCCCTATATGGCACAGACGCTGTTCCCGGTGCTGGTGAACTCGCCCGGCAAGCGCCTCGTGATGCTGGCCGAGGGCACGCACACGATCATCATGGAGAAGAACCGGCTCAAGCTGTTCGAGGCCGTGCAGGCCTTCCTCGACGAGGCGAGCCGTTCGTAAGCCGCATTCGAGCGCTGATGCGCCCGCTCACTGTTGCGGGCGTATCAGCCGCTCCATGACCCGCACGAGGTTCGCGCCGAACGAGGCCTTTTCCTGGCTCTCGGCGCGGGCGCCCCTGCGTCCCACCTGCTTGACACCAAGAACAGCTTCCCGCGCAATGTCGCACACGCCCGGCATGACACGAGAACAAGGGGGCGAGGGAGGACTGGATGATACGGATGATGAGAATTCTGGCCGTTGCCGCGGTCGCGATCTTCGGTCTCGTGGGACCGACGCAAGCTGCCTTTCCGGACCGGCCGATCACGCTGATCGTGCCATGGGCGGCGGGTGGCGGCACCGATGCGATCGCGCGCATGATCGGCGCACTGATGGAGAAGGAGCTCGGCCAGCCCGTGAACGTCGTCAACCGCACGGGCGGCAACGGCGTGGTCGGGCATCAGGCGATCTCGTCCGCGACGCCGGACGGCTACACGATCGGGCTGATCACCCTCGAGATCAACATGATGCACTGGGTCGGCCTGACCCAGCTCACCTCCCAGGAATACACGCCCTTCGCGCTGATCAATGCCGATGCGGCCGCGATCCATGTGAAGACCGACTCGCCCTACAAGACCCTCAAGGACCTGCTCGCCGCCATCAAAGCCAATCCGGGCAAGCTCACCGCGTCGGGCACCGGCCAGGGCGGCAGCTGGCACCTCGCGCTCGCGGGCCTCTTGCAGATGGATGGCACGCCCGCGACGGCGGTGCGCTGGGTGCCGAGCACCGGCGCCGCCACCGCGCTGACCGATCTCGCGGGCGGCGGCATCGACTTCGTCTCGTGCTCGCTGCCCGAGGCGCAGGCGCTCATCCAGGCCGGACGCGTGCGCAGCCTCGGCTTCATGTCAGATAAACGCGCCTCGATTTTCCCGGATGTGCCGACCGTGCAGGAAGCCACCGGCCACAAATGGAGCAAGGGCGTGTGGCGCGGCATGGTTGGGCCAAAGGGCCTCGCCAAGGACATCGCGGATCGCTACGAGGCCGCGATCAAGAAGATCTGGGACAGCACCGAATTCCAGGACTTCATGAAGCAGCGCGGCTTCGATCTGGTCTGGATGGACTCCAAGAAGTTCGCGGCCTTCATGAAGGAGGACGACGCCGAGATCGGCAAGATCCTGAAGGATCTCGGTCTCGCGAAATAGGTTCGGGCTCTATCGCGACCCGCGCATCCGGCTTGCATCGCCGGGCGCGCGGGTCGAAGCTTTTGGGGGGCCAGACAGGGAGATCAGCCATGTGCCTTCCCGGATGTGAGCAGACCGTCCGCCTCGCGCTTAGCCGCCGCGGCTTTTTCAAGGGCGCAGCCGCCGCGGGTTTCACGGCGACCGCCGTAGCGCCGGCCGCGGCGCAGACGGCGCCGAAGAGTTTCAGCTCTGTCGTCGATCTCACGCACACGATGTCGCCCGCCTTTCCGACCTTCTTCGGCGTGCCCGGCATCGAGATGCAGAAGCAGTTCGACATCAAGAAGGACGGCTTCAATCTGTATTGGTGGCGCATCATCGAGCATGCCGGGACGCATATGGACGCGCCGATCCATTTCTCCGAATCCGGCAACACCATCGATGCGATCGATCCGAAGTCGCTCGTGGTGCCGCTCGCCGTCGTCGACGTGGGCGCGAAGGCCGCGCAGAACGCGGACTATACGGTGACCCGCGAGGATCTCGCGGCCTGGGAGACGAAAAACGGACGGCTGCCCGAGAACTGCTGCGTCGCCATGCACGCCGGCTGGGGGCAGCACATCGCGGACCCGCAGAAGTTCACCGGCAAGGACGCGGCCGGCGTATTCCATTTCCCGGGCTTCAGCCCCGAGGCCGCCGACTGGATGATGAAGGAGCGCCGCGTGGTCGGCCTCGCGGTCGACACCATGTCGCTCGACCACGGCCCGTCCAAGGACTTCAAGGTGCACTATGCCTGGCTGCCGTCCGGACGCTGGGGTCTCGAGAACGTCGCCAATCTCGACAAGGTGCCGGCGACGGGCGCGACGCTGGTGGTCGGCATCCCGAAGGTGAAGGACGCGACCGGCGGCCCGACGCGGCTGATGGCGTTGGTGTGAGTCTGTAGCGCCGCGCTAAATCTCCACCACCTTGTTCGGCAGCTCGTCCTGATTGACGGCGCCGGGCGGGAAGCGCTCGGCCAGCAGAATGCCGCATTGCGCGACGGCCGCGATCAGGCCGTCCGCGAGCTGGCCCTGCCGGATGGCGCTTTCGATCGTGTCGGTCGGCTTCTCCCAGGCCTCCGGCGGGATCGCCTCGTTGATGCGCGCGTCCGCGACGACTTCGGCGTGACGCTCCGCAATCGCGACGAAGATCATCACGCCGGTGCGTTGCGCGGTCTGATGCAGGCCCTGCGCACGGAACTGGCGCACGGCGGCTTCATGCGCCCGCGCGCGGCGCGTACGTTTCGGCACGATGCCGAAGCGGATGGTCCGCCGCGACAGCGCGAGGGCCACCGCGGCGAACACCGCGAGCTGCCAGACATAGACCGTGGTCGCGGTCCAGGTGGTGAGCTGGATCAGCGGCAGCGGCACGAACAGCGCGAGCACCGAGGCCCAGCCGAACGGCACGAAGCGATAGTTGCTCACCTCGGGCGTGACGACGCAGAAGATCTCGGCCGAAGTTTTCGCCTCGACCGTGCGGATCGCTTCGGCGACGCGGTTGTTGTCGGCGTCCGTGATGACCATACGCACTCCTTGTCAGGCCATCATATAGCTGATCACCCCTCCTGGAACACTTCCTCGCGCTTCTTCCGCACGGCCGGGAGCACCAGGATGATGAGCAGGATCAGCGCCATGCCGAGCAGCAGTGCGCTGATCGGCCGCTCCACGAACACCGTGGGATCCCCGCGCGAGAGCATCATGGCGCGCCTGAAGCTCTCCTCCATCAGGGGCCCGAGCACGAAGCCGAGCACCAGCGGCGCCGGCTCGGCGCCGACCTTGATGAAGAACACGCCGAGCACGCCGAAGCCGAGCATGACCCAGACGTCGAACACATTGTTGGTGATCGAATAGGTGCCGATGCAGCAGAACAGCACGATCGCGGGGAACAGGAGGCGATAGGGCACGCGCAGGAGCGAGACCCAGACGCCGACCAGCGGCAGGTTCAGCACGACCAGCATCAGATTGCCGAGCCACATGGAAGCGATCACGCCCCAGAACAGCTGCGGCTGAGAGGTCATCACCTCCGGGCCGGGCTGAATGCCCTGGATCATCAGCGCGCCGACCATCAGCGCCATGATGGCGTTGCCCGGAATGCCGAGCGTGAGCAGCGGGATGAAGCTCGTCTGCGCGCCCGCATTGTTGGCGGCCTCGGGCGCCGCGACGCCCTCGATGGCGCCGCGCCCGAAGCGCTCCGGCGTACGCGAGGTCTTCTTCTCGAGCGCATAGGCCGCGAAGGACGAGAGCGCGGCGCCGCCGCCCGGCAGCACGCCGAGCACCGAGCCGAGCGCGGTGCCGCGCAGCATCGCGGGCAGGCAGGCGCGGATCTCGGCGCGGCTTGGCCACAGATCGGCGAAACGGAAGACGAGCAGCTTGCGGTCCTGCGGCTTGCCGAGCGCGACCACGAGCTCCGCCAAGCCGAACAGGCCGATCGCCACCGGCACGAAGCCGATGCCGTCGGCGAGCTCCGGAATGTCGAGCGTCATGCGCGGCGATCCCGTGTTCACGTCGATGCCGACGAGGCCGAGCAGCAACCCGATCAGCACCATGGCGACCGCCTTGCCGGGCGCGCCATGCGCCAGCACCACGGCGCCCGTGAGGCCGAGCACCATCAGGCTGAAATATTCCGGCGCGTTGAATTTGAGCGCGAGCCAGCTCATCGGCACGCTCGCGGCCGCGATGATGACGGTGGCGATCGTTCCGGCGACGAAGGACGAGATCGCCGCGATCGCGAGCGCCGGGCCGGCGCGGCCCTGCTTCGCCATCTGGTGTCCGTCGAGGCACGTAACGATGGCCGAGGATTCGCCCGGCACGTTCACGAGGATCGCGGTGGTCGAGCCGCCGTATTGGGCGCCATAGAAGATGCCGGCCAGCATGATCAGCGATGAGGCGGGCGGCAGCGAGAACGTGAACGGCAGCAGGATCGCAATGGTGGTGATCGGCGCGATGCCGGGCAGCACGCCCACCAGCGTGCCGATCAGCGCGCCGATGAAGCAGAACGCGAGATTGGCCGGCGTGAGCGCGACCGCGAAGCCCGTCCCGAGGTTTGAGATGAGGTCCATCTGTCAGCCTGGCCAGATCGCGATCGGCAGCCCGAGCAGCTTGATGAACAGCGCCACCGCGAAGGCCGCGAGTATCACGCCGAGAACCAGGTTCTCGCGCATGCGCACATCCTGCGCCGCGTAACCGGCACAGACCACCACGGCGAAGCTCGTGACCGCGAGCCCGACGCGCGGCAGCAGCAGCGCGAACAGCGCGACCGAGGCCGAGATCAACAGCAGCGGCCGCACTTCGATCTCGGGAAACGGCACGCCGCCCGCGACGGCGGCGCGCGCGCCGAACACGACTCCGAACAGCATGATGATGATCGCTAGGCCGCGCGGCACATAGCCGGGGCCCATGGCGCCAGCCGTGCCCACATTGAGATCGCCCGCGAGCCAGAACCCGATGGCGCCGAGCGCCACCAGGAACCCGCCGAAGGCGAGCTCTGGGATGTTGAGGCGCATGCGCTAGACCATCCTCCGTTCGTCCCCGCGAAAGCGGGGACCCAGAGCGGCAGTCACCAATGTGCGGCCAATCTGGATGCCCGCTTTCGCGGGCACGAACGAAGTGCGGGTCAAGGTCATCCGAAACTGCTCTAGTCGAGCGAGATATTCTCGGCCTTCACGACCTCGCCCCATTCGGCGATCGCCTTGCCCATCCAGGCCGCGAACTCGTCGGGTTTGCTGGTGCGCACGTCGCCGCCGAGCTCGGTGATCCGGTTCTTGATCTCCGGCGTGGCGAGGATCTTGCCGATCTCCTGATTGAGGCGCGCCACCATGGCGGTCGGCGTTCCCTTGCTGGTGAGGAAGCCCTGCCACGAGCCGGTCTCGACGATCGGCATGTCGAGCTCCTTGAAGGTCGGCAGGTTGGCGACGGTCGGCAGCTTCTTGTCGCCCGAGACCGCGATGCCTTTGAGCTGGCCCTGCGCCACGAACGGGAGCGTGGCGAGCGCGCCGTTGAAGATCACGTTGCTCTCGTTCGAGACCACGGCACGGATCGCGGCGGCGCCGCCGCGATATGGCACGATGCCCCATTTGATGCCGTACTTCTTGCCGATGACCAGCGCGGTGAGATGCTGCACCGAGCCGACGCCGCTGGTGCCAACATTGAGCTTGCCCGGATTGGCCTTGTCCCAGGCGATGAGCTCCTGCAGCGTGCCGGCCTGCACGGACGGGTGCACGGCGAACAGATAGGGCGAGAACATCACCATCGTGATGGGGACGAGATCCTTCTGCACGTCGAAGGAGAGCTTCTTCACCAGGTTCGGCTGCGTCGCCAGCGTGCCGACGTCGGTGATCAGGAGCGTGTGGCCGTCGCCCGCCGCCTTGGCGACGAAGTCGGCGCCGATATTGCCCGACGAGCTCGGCTTGTTCTCCACGATCACGGGCTGGCCGATCGCCTCCGAGAGCTTCGGCCCGATCAGGCGCGCCAGAATGTCCGAGGTGCCGCCCGGCGCATAGGGCACGATGATGGTGACCTGCTTGGTGAAGTTCTGCGCCTGTGCGGAGCTCGCGAGCGCGAGCAACGATCCGGCAACGACTCCGAGCGTGTGGCGCCGCGTGAGCATAATGTCCTCCCGACATGTCTTTGATTATTGTCTACGCGAACGTAGCGTTGGCTCCGGAAGCCTGTCAAACGTTCGCTCTTCCGTGCATAACCGTTTCGTGACCACGCCGCTGTGCGATCGTCCTGGCGCGCGCCGCATTCTCATGCCGAAATTGGATCAAGCGATGCGCAGGGAGCATGGAATGACTCACCGGGATTGGCTGCTGGGGCTCGCCGCCACATGGGTGCTGGCATTGGCGCCAGCTTTCGCGCAGGCGCCGAGTGTCACCGAGGTCGTACGCCCGCAACCCGTGCTGGCGCGCGACGGGATGGTGGCGAGCCAGGAGAAGCTCGCGACCCGGGTCGGCGCGGAGATTCTCGCGCACGGCGGCAATGCGGTGGATGCCGCGGTGGCGGTCGGCTTCGCCATGGCTGTGACGCATCCGCAGGCCGGCAATCTTGGCGGCGGCGGTTTCATGCTCGTGCATCTCGCGGATCGCAACGAGACAGTCGCGATCGACTATCGCGAGACCGCGCCGGCCGCCACCACGCGCGATGTCTTTCTCGACGCCAAGGGCGACGCCGATCCGCAGAAGTCGCGCGACAGCGGGCTCTCGGTGGGCGTGCCCGGCACGGTCGCGGGTCTCGCGCTCGCGCTCGAGCGTTACGGCTCGGGCAAGTTTTCGCTGGCGGAGCTGATGGCGCCCGCGATCCGGCTCGCGCGTGACGGGATTCCAGTCGACGACGATCTCGCGGATTCGCTCGCACGTTTTCAGCCGCGGCTCGTCCGCTGGCCGTCGAGCGCGAAGATTTTCTTGAAGCCGGACGGAGTGGCCCTCGGCATGGGCGATCGCCTGACGCAGCCGGATCTCGCGGATTCGCTCACGGCCATCGCGCAAAACGGGCCGCGCGCTTTCTATGAAGGACCGCTCGCCGAGAAGATCGTCGCGAGCGTGCGCGACGCCGGCGGCCTCATGACGAGCGACGACCTGAAGAGCTATCAGCCGATCGTGCGCAAGCCGGTGCGCGGGAGCTACCGCGGTTACGAGATCGCCTCCATGCCGCCGCCCTCATCGGGCGGCACGCATCTGATTCAGATCCTCAACATCCTCGAGGGCTACGAGTTGCGCACGCGCGATGCGGCTGCGCTGCATCTGATGATCGAGGCCATGAAGCCCGCCTATGCGGATCGCGCCGAATACATGGGCGATCCCGCGACCGTGGATGTGCCGGTCGAAGGATTGATCGCGAAGGGCTATGCCGAGAAATTGCGCAAGGCCATTTCGCCCGAGCGCGCCGCATCCGCGCAGGACATCAGGCCTTCGCTGCGGCAGCGTCAGGAGAGCCCGAACACCACGCACTACTCGGTGATCGACCGCTTCGGCAATGCGGTGTCGAACACCTATACGCTCAACTTCAGCTACGGCGTCGGCCTGGTCGCGGAAGGCACCGGCATCCTGCTCAACAACGAGCTCGACGATTTCGCGGCCAAGCCGGGCGTGCCGAATGCGTACGGCCTTGTGGGCGGCGACGCCAATGCGCCCGGCCCCGGCAAGCGGCCGCTGTCCTCGATGACGCCGACGATCCTGTTCCGCGACGGCCGCGTCGTCATGGTGACGGGCTCGCCCGGCGGCAGCCGCATCATCACGACAGTGCTCCAGGTGATCACCAACGTGATCGACTTCCGCATGAACCTCGCCGAGGCCGTCGCCGCGCCGCGCATCCATCATCAGTGGCTGCCCGACCAGGTCGCGGCCGAGCGCAGCCTCGCGCCCGAGCTGGTGCAGGGCCTCGAGGCGCGCGGCCACAAGGTGGTGCTGGGGCCGAACTCCGGATCGGCCAACTCGATCCTGGTCACGCCCGACGGCATCGCGGGCGCCGCCGATCCGCGCACCCGCGGCGCGCTTGCAGCGGGGCCGTGAGCTGTCGGATTCGCCCGCGCTCATTCGTCCTCGAAGCGGACAGCCGAAACGAGGATCTCATGACCCGGACCTATCACGGCAGCTGCCACTGCGGCGCGGTGCGCTTCGCTTGCGACATCGACCTCGCGCAGGGGACCAGCAAGTGCAATTGCTCCATGTGCAGCAAGGGCCGCTTCTGGAAGGCGATCGCAACGGCCGATCAATTCCGGCTGCTGCAGGGCGAGGACGCGCTCACCGACTATCAGTTCGGCACTCACACGATCCATCACCTGTTCTGCCGCCATTGCGGCATCAAGCCGTTCGGCCGCGGCCACCACGAGGCGCTCGGCGGCACCTTCTTCGCGGTCAATCTGGCCTGCCTCGACGACGCGACGCCGGAGGAGCTCGCGACCGCACCCGTGAAGTTCGAGGATGGGCGGCACGACGCTTGGGAGCGGGCGCCGGCCGAGACGGGGCATCTTTGATTTCCTCACGCCGGAGCCACTTCTCGGAATGAGGAATTTTGAGGGACTTTCGGCCCGGCGCCGCCAGCAAAATCGTTCGATGTCAATAACTTAGAAAGACGCGGTGTAGCCGGGGCGAGGTCGATTTGATGATTTTTGATGAAGCACTCAAATTTCATCAAAGGTACCCGACCCGCCAAGTTCCCGATGGCTGCAAACCGCCGGCGCGCCTCAACGCGGCGTTAAGGACAAAGCCATCCGCAGTATTGCGGTAGGTAATTGTTCAACCCGCCTGCGGCAGAGTGCCCCGGAGGAACGACCCCGGAGTATCGGCATGCCCGGTTCCCGTATCCTTCTGTGCGAGCAGGCCGAAGAGCTTGCGGCGCGGATGGCCAAGGCCCACGAGGTGGTGATCGCGCCGGCCGTCGAGCTCGCGGACCGCATGCGCGACGCTGCCGGGCAGGACAAGGCCTTCGACGTCATCGTCACGCCCGCGCGCGAGGCCGAGAGCGTCGCCCTGGCGGCGCAACGCGCCGCGCCGGCGGCCGAACTCGTGGTGCTCGGCACCGCATCCGGCGAGCGCATGCTCTGCATCCCGGGCGATCTCGATCCCGCCCTGCTCGCGCCCGTGATCGTGCGTCTCGCGGTGGCCGCGAAGGAGCGGGCCGCCGCGCAAGCTGCACGCACCGAGTTCGACGCCACCAATCGCGCCTACAAGGTGGTCTCGGCCGAATTCCAGCGTCAGAACCGCCAGCTCAAGGCGCATGAAGAGAAGCTGCTCGAGCAGAACCTGCTGTTCGATGCCGCCCTCAACAACATGTCGCAGGGCCTCTGCATGTTCAATCGCGCCGGCAAGCTGCTGGTGCGCAACGAGCGCTATCTCGAGATGTACGGGCTCTCGGGCGACGTCGCCAAGCCCGGCTGCTCGCTGCAGGAGCTGCTGCAGCACCGCCACGAGATGGGCAACTTCGACGGCGACGTCGCGCAGTATTGCGACAACGTGCTCGCCGCCATGGCCGAGGACAAGGCCTCGAGCACGATCACCGAGCTCGGCGACGGCCGCACCATCCTGCTCGTGAACCAGCCGATGGCGAATGGCGGCTGGGTCGCGACCCACGAAGACATCACGGAGCGCACCAAGGCCGAGGCGCGCATCCGCCATCTTGCGCGCCACGACCCGCTCACCAATCTGCCGAACCGCGCCGCCTTCGCGGAGGAGATGGAGCGCGCCCTCGCGCGCGTGCGCCGCGGCGACACGCTGGCGGTGCTCTGCCTCGACCTCGACAACTTCAAGACCGTCAACGACACGCTCGGCCATCAGATCGGCGACCGCCTTCTCTGCCATGTGGCGGACCGGCTGCGCGCCTGCGTGCGCGATCTCGATTTCGTGGTGCGGCTCGGCGGCGACGAGTTCACGATCCTGCAGACGGGCATCCAGTCGGCCGAGGATGCGGCTGCGCTCGCCGAGCGGCTGATCAAGGCCGTGAGCGCGCCCTATCGCATCGACAATCACGACGTGAACATCGGCACCAGCATCGGCCTCGCGCTGGCGCCCGACGACGGCATGGATGCCGAGCGGCTGCTGCGCAATGCCGACATGGCGCTCTACCGCGCCAAGTCCGACGGCCGCGCCACCTATGCGTTCTTCGAGGCGCGCATGGACGCCGAGGTGCAGGCGCGCCGCGCGCTCGAGCTCGACCTGCGCAACGCGCTCACGGCGGGCGAGTTCACGCTGCACTATCAGCCGCTGATGGATGCCAACACGGCCGAGATCACCGGCTGCGAGGCGCTGCTGCGCTGGATGTGCCCGAGCCGCGGCACCGTCTCGCCCGTGGACTTCATCCCGATCGCCGAGGAGACCGGCCTGATCGTGCCGCTCGGCGAGTGGGTGCTGCGCCAGGCCTGCATGGAAGCCGCGTCCTGGCCGGCCAAGATCAAGGTCGCGGTCAACCTCTCGCCCGCGCAGTTCAAGAACCGCAACCTGGTGCAGACCGTGTTGAGCGCGCTCGCGCAGTCCGGTCTCGCCGCCAACCGCCTGGAGCTCGAGATCACCGAGTCGGTGCTGTTGCAGGAGAGCGAGGCCACCCTCGAGACGCTGCATCAGCTGCGCGGACTCGGCATCCGCATCTCCATGGACGATTTCGGCACCGGCTATTCCTCGCTCAGCTATCTGCGCACCTTCCCGTTCGACAAGATCAAGATCGACCGCTCCTTCGTCTCGGACCTCTCGAAGGAAGGCGACTGCGCCGCCATCATCAAGGCGGTCGCCGGCCTCGGCCGCGGCATGGGCATCGTCACCACGGCCGAAGGCGTCGAGACCGAGGCGCAGCTCGAGCACGTCCGCGCCGAAGGCTGCACCGAGGTGCAGGGCTATCTGTTCTCCAAGCCGCTGCCGGCGGCGGAGATCCGGATGTTCATTCGGAGGCGCGCGGCGGGGAGAAGGGTGGCGTAGCTCAGCGCAGCTTCTCCCTCCGCCGCGGCGTGCTGAAGGCGTCCTGAGGCCGATCGTCACCGGCGCGTGACGCCCGCGCCAAGCGGGCCGGCTCGCCCGCAGGCGAGCGCATTCGCGCGCCGTGTCGGCGTCACGCCGACGTGCCTTCAGGCCCGAAATTTAGAGATATTGGAGCGGGCGATGGGATTCGAACCCACGACCCCAACCTTGGCAAGGTTGTGCTCTACCCCTGAGCTACACCCGCATCCATGAGGGTCCGGCGAAGAACGCCGGTGGGCGATGCTATGCCAAATGGCGCCGAGCTTTGCAAGGCGCGATGGCCGGCCGGAACCGCGGCCCGTTTTCTAGATAGGCGGCCCCGGGGCGGCCCGGAAGGCGGAAATTGCCTCAAGGAACCTAGCCTCCATTCGTCCCCGCGGACGGGGGGACCCAGCTTGTGAAGCAGAGACTGCGGCCCTGGGTCCCCGCTTGCGCGGGGACGAACGGAGTGGGGGGCGGCTCCCTCGAAAATGCGCTGGCCGGCCTGTCCCGCGGCCTCTAGAAATCCGCCTCCCCCCACACGAGACTCCGATGCCCGCCACGCCCGACGACCTGTTCGCCTTCCTCGACCGCCTCGGCATCGCGCACAAGACCGCGGAGCATCCGCCGCTCTACACGGTGGAGCAGTCCCAGGCCCTGCGCGGCACGATTCCGGGCGGCCACACCAAGAATTTGTTCCTCAAGGACAAGAAGGGCGCGATCTTTCTCGTGGTGCTGCGCGAGGACGCCCGCGTGGACCTCAAGACCCTGCACCAGAAGCTCGAGGCCGGCCGGTTCTCGTTCGGCTCGGCCGACCTGCTGCGCGAGCTGCTCGGCGTGGAGCCCGGCTCCGTCACACCGTTCGGCGTCATCAACGACACGGAAAAGCGCGTCACCGTGATCCTGGATGCCGCCATGATGCGGGAGGCGATCCTGAACTATCACCCGCTGGTCAACACCATGACGACCTCGATCGCGAGCGGCGACCTGGTCCGGTTCCTGGCCGCCACCGGCCACGAGCCCCGGATTGCGCCGGTCTCGGATGGTTCCGAGTCCTGAGGCAGGGAATTGCAATCGGCCCCGCGCTGGCCCATGTAAAGCGCACGAATTCAGGCACATTCAGCGCCCCCAGAGGATCCCATGCTGCAGAACGGTGGAGCGGCCGCGGCCGCCGACGTGGTCAAGGACACGACCACCCAGGCCTTCATGAAGGACGTGATCGAGGAGTCGCGCCGCCAGCCCGTGCTGGTCGACTTCTGGGCGCCCTGGTGCGGCCCCTGCAAGCAGCTCACCCCGACCCTCGAGAAGGTGGTGCGCGCCGCCAAGGGCAAGGTGAAGCTCGTCAAGATGAACATCGACGAGCATCCCGCGATCCCGGGACAGATGGGCATCCAATCGATCCCGGCCGTGTTCGCCTTCGTCAACGGCCAGCCCGTGGATGGCTTCATGGGCGCCCTGCCCGAGACCCAGGTGACCGCCTTCATCGAGCGCCTCACGCGCGGCCGCATGGGCGGCGAGGAGAAGGACCTGCTCGAAGCCGCCGACGCCGCCCTCAAGGAGGGCGATACGGCCGGCGCCGCCGATCTCTATGCGCAGCTGCTGGAGCAGGACTCGGGCAACGTGCCGGCGCTCGCCGGCCTCGCGCGCTGCTATGTCGAGTCCGGCGCGATCGAGCAGGCGAAGCAGACGCTCGCGCTCGTGCCCGAGGCGAAGCAGAACGACGCCGCCGTTGCGGCGGCGCGCGCCGCGCTGGAGATTGCCGAGCAGGCAAGCTCGGTCGGTCCGGTGGCCGAGCTCGAGCAGAAGGTCACGGCCAATCCGCTCGACCACCAGGCGCGCTTCGATCTCGCGGTCGCGCTCAACGCGGCCGGCAAGCGCGTGGAAGCGGCCGATCATCTGATCGAGATCGTGCGCCGCGATCGCAAGTGGAACGACGACGGCGCACGCAAGCAGCTCGTGCAGTTCTTCGAGGCCTGGGGTCCGACCGACGAAGCCAGCATCGCGGGCCGCCGCAAGCTGTCGTCGATCCTGTTCTCCTGAGCTTGCCTGAGACGGTGCGTCACGGTGCGTCGCCGTGCCTCGGCCTGAGACAATGCGCGTAGGATTAGTGCGGATCGGGGGAGGCCACCCATGCCGATGAACGCGGTCTATCGCGGGCCGGACGAGCTCCCCGAGGTGATTCCCGTCTTTCCGCTGCCGGGCGCGCTGCTGCTGCCGCGCGGGCAGATGCCGCTGAACATCTTCGAGCCGCGCTATCTCGCCATGGTCGACGACACGCTCGCCGACCGTCACCGCCTCATCGGCATGATCCAGCCCGACGCCGCGCATTCGGGCTCGCCCGACAAGCCGCAGCTCTATCGCGTCGGCTGCGTCGGCCGCATCACCCAGCTCGCCGAGACCGGCGACGGCCGCTACCTGCTCGAGCTCACCGGCATCTCGCGCTTCCGCGTCGAGGAGGAGCTCGAGGTCGCGACATCGTACCGCCAGTGCCGCGTCACCTACGCGCCCTTTGCGGACGACTTCGTCGCCCGCAAGGGCGAGGAGGCGGTCGACCGCAAGGCCCTGCTCGAAGCACTCTCGGCCTTCCTCAAGGCGAACAACCTCAAGGCCGACTGGGACGGCATCGAGAACGCGCCCAACGAGGCGCTCGTCAACGCGCTCGCGATGATGTCGCCTTACGGCGCGCCGGAGAAGCAGGCTTTGCTCGAAGCGCCCGACCTCAAGACACGCGCCGAGATCCTGGTGGCGGTGACGGAGATCGAGCTCGCGAAGACGAACACGCAAGGCGAGACGCCGCTGCAGTGAGCCGCGTGCTTTCTCTTCGACGCAGACTCCGCAGCCGAGAGACGAAGACGCGCGCCACACGGTCCTCTCCCCCGCTTGCGGGGGAGAGACAGAGAGGGGGCTCTTGCGGCAAACGCATGAGCAAGCGGCGCCCCCTCCCCACCCTCCCCCGCAAGCGGGGGAGGGAGCGAGAGGCACAGTCACGCCGCCTTCTTCGCGCCTTCCAGCAGCCGCATCAAATTCGCGCGCTTCTGCTTCACCTGATCCATCGTGCATTGCTTCGGCGCCTTGTCGGGCCGCCAGCGCAAGAGGCGGGTGCCGTGGCGGAAGCGTTCGCCGCTGAAGTGGTCGTAGCAGACCTCAACCACGAGCTTCGGCTTCAGCGGCTGCCATTCGCTCGAGCGCTCCGTCGACCAGCGGCTCGGGCCGCCCGGCGCATTGCCCGTGAAGCCCGGCGGGCCGATCAGCTTCTCGAGCTTCTCGGTGAGCGCCTTGCGCTCGGTCGCCTTGATCGATGAGGTGAAGCCGACATGATGCAGCAGCCCGGCATCGTCGTAGAGGCCGAGCAGCAGCGAGCCGACCACCTTGCTGTTCTTGCCCGAGCCATAGCGGAAGCCGCCCACCACGCAGTCGGCGCTGCGGAAGTTCTTGATCTTCACCATGCCGGCGCGCTCGCCCACGCGATAGGGACTCTCGCGCTCCTTGGCGATGATGCCGTCGAGCGTGGCGCCGACCTGATCGAGCCAGCGGCGCGCCTGCGTCAGCCGTGTGGTCGCGGGCGAAAGCCGTATGCGCATGCCGTTGCGAAAGTGTGCGCGCGCGAAAGCTTCGAGCCGCGGGCGCCGCTCGGCGAGCGTGAGGGCGGTGAGCGATCGCCCGTCCGTATCGGCGAGGAGATCGAACACGATCATCAGCGCCGGCGTCTCGCCCGCGAGCCGCGTGATGCGCGTCGCGGCCGGATGGATGCGCTGGAGCAGCGCGTCGAACGAGAAGGCTGTGCCCTGCGGCACCACGATCTCGCCGTCGAGCACGAAGCGCTTCGCGTCGAGCGCAGCGAGCGCCTCGACCAGATCCGGGAAATAGCGCGTCAGCGGTTGTCCGGACTTGGACTGCAGCTCGATCTTTTTCCCGTCGCGAAACGCGAGGCAGCGGAAGCCGTCCCACTTCGGCTCGTACTGCCAGGCGGGCCCCTCCGGGACCTCGTCCACCGACACGGCCTCCATGGGGGCCAGGGGCATGTGCAACGCGAGACTCATGGTGCCCTCAACGCATGATCCCGAAAAGTGGAAGCCGGCTTTCGGATAAGATCATGCGCAAATTAGTGACTCAACGCGCGACAGGCATGCGGGTTCGGCCTTTGAATCCACACCTGCGGGCCTGCTAAGGTGGACCGAACCGAGAGGCCCCCCATGACCGAACGTCCCGCCAGCAGTGTCGATCCCAAGCTGCTCGAAATCCTCGTCTGCCCCGTGACCAAGGGCACGCTCGAATACGATGCCGCGCGCCAGGAGCTGATCTCGCGCGGCGCCAAGCTCGCCTATCCGATCCGCGACGGCATCCCGATCATGCTGCCCGAGGAAGCGCGCCGCCTCGACTGATCGCGCCGGACCGCAATCATTCAACGATAAGACCCGCGTGGAGGACGCCAATGCTGAAGATTTGGGGCCGCAACACTTCGTCCAACGTGCAGAAGGTGATGTGGTGCGTCGGCGAGCTGGGGCTCGCCCACGAGCGCATCGATATCGGCGGCCCGTTCGGCAAGAACCGCGAGCCCGACTATCTCGCGAAGAACCCGAACGGCCTCGTGCCGACGCTGGAGGAAGAGGACGGCTTCCTGCTCTGGGAGTCGAACACGGTGACGCGCTATCTCGCGGCCAAGCACGGCGCCGGCAAGCTCGAGCCATCCGATCCGCGCACGCGCGCGCTCGCGAGCAAGTGGATGGACTGGCAGCTCTCGGTGCTCGGCCCCGCCATCACGCCGGTGTTCTGGGGCCTGGTGCGCACGCCGCCCGAGAAGCGCGATCATGCCGCGATCGATGCCGGCAAGACGAAGACCACCGAGGCGATGAAGATCCTCGACGCGCAGCTCGGCAAGTCAAAGTTCGTCGCCGGCGACAGCTTCTCGATGGGCGACATCCCGGTCGGCGTGATGACCTTCCGCTACATGCGCCTCGTGCCCGAGAAGCCGTCGCTGCCCAATCTCGAGCGCTGGTACGCCGCGCTGGAGCAGCGCGAGGCCTTCGCGACGCACGTGTCGGGCATTCCGCTGGTGTAGCTCGACGGACTTGACGGCGCGCTCATCCTAGATCCCGTCATCCTGAGGTGCGAGGACTCGTCGCATCGCGACGAGTGCGAGCCTCGAAGGATGAACGGCCCGGGCGGCGCAGCGAGCCTGTTGCGACTCAGCGGCCGTCGCCCTTCGAGGCTCGGCTGCTGCGCAGCCTCGCACCTCAGGGTGACGGTCTCAGGCTCAGTGCGGGCTGAACGCTACAGCGCCTCGCCCTTCAACAGCTTCGGCACCTCGCCCGTGAGCCCCGCGGCCTCGCGGATGAAGAAGCTCTTCACCGCAGGCAGGCGGTCGACGATCCCCAGACCGACGTCGCGCACGATGCGCAGGATGTCGGACTCGTTGGAGAACAGCCGGTTGAGCCCGTCCGTCGCGACGCCCATCGCCATGGTGTCGAAGCGGCGCCAGCGCTGATAGCGCTCCAGCACCGGCGATCCGCCGATGTCGAGGCCGAGCCGCGCCGCATCGACGATCGCCTCCGCGAGCGCCGCCGCATCGCGCAGGCCCATGTTGAGGCCCTGCCCCGCGATCGGATGGATCACATGCGCGGCATCGCCGATCAGCGCGAGCCGCTCCGCGATGAAGGAGCGCGCGACGAACAGGCCCAGCGGATAGGCGCGCCGCGCGCCGATCACCTGGATCTCGCCGAGATGCAGGCCGAACCGCTTCTCGAGCTCCGCATGGAAGAGATCGTCCGGCAGCGCGACGACGCGATCGGCTTCCTTCGCGGCCTCGGTCCACACCAGCGACGAACGGCGGTTGGTGAGCGGCAGGATCGCGAACGGGCCCGACGGGAGGAAATGCTCCTCGGCGCGGCCCTGGTGATCGCGCTCATGCGCGACCGTGGTGACGATCGCGGACTGATCGTAGGACCAGCCATGCGTCGCGATGCCGGCCTGCTGCCGGATGCGCGAGCGCGCCCCGTCCGCCGCAACGAGCAGCCGCGCTGCGACCGTCGTGCCATTCGCGAGGCGCACATCAACGCGATCGCGCTCCGTCGCAAAGCCCGCGACCGCCGTGGCGCCGAGTGTCACGCCGACCTCGGCGGCCTTGCGCAGCAGCGCGGCCGTAAGCGCGCGGTTCTCGACCATGTGCGCGAAGGGCTCGCCCGGCTCGAGCTCGCCCGCGAAGGTGAGGAACACGGGCCGCACCGCATCCTTCAGGCGGCTGTCGGTGATCACCATGTCGAGGATCGGCTGCGCCTCGATGCCGTGCCAGACGCCGAGCGTCTCGAACAGCCGCCGCGCCGCCGCCGCGATCGCGGAGGCGCGCAGGTCGCCATACTGGGCGTTCTCGGCGGCCTCCAGCATCGGATCGACCAGCAGCACCTGGAAACGATCCCCGAGGCCCTGGCGCAGCGCGATCGCCAGCGCCAGGCCGACGAAGCCGCCGCCCGCGATCAAGACGTCAGCGGTTTTCTGGCGTGTCTCAGCCATTGCGGGTGTGGTCCCGAGAATGCATCATTTGCCTCACGCGATCCTAAGTCCGCCCGGCCGCAAAGTCCCGGGGTCATAAGGCGGCATGCCGTCGCTGGCAATCGAACGCTGACGCGCCGCGCCCGGTCGCGAACGCGTCTCAGTCGACAAGGGAGCAGGTGCAAACCAGGGAGGATGCGTTGCGACCACTTCTGAGCGTATTGACCCTCGCGGCGGCGCTCGCCGTCGCGGGCTGCGAAGGACGACAAGGCGCGCAGGGCCAGCAGGGCGCACAAGGCCCCGCCGGTCCGCAAGGACCCGCGGGCGCACAAGGCGAGCGCGGACC
>JAEYAU010000249.1 GCA_023404705.1 Pseudomonadota bacterium | reverse complement strand
GCCGAGAGCCGCAGCGCCTCGATCGGCAGCGGCGCGAGCGCTTCGGCTTCGACCCCGGCGCCGATCATGCGTCCCGGCGCAAAGCGCGACAGCGCCCAGGCCGCGCCTGCGGTCTCGGCGACGGCGAGTTGCGCCGGCAGGCCGAAGCGCGCCAGCCGTTGCGAAAGATCCGCCAGCAGCGCGGCTTCGCCGCCGAACAGATGCGCCGCGCCCGTGATGTCGAGGAACAGCCCGTCCGCGCCGGTCGCCTCGTCGAACAGCGCGACCGCCGGCGTGTAGCGTGTCGCCCACACCGCGAGCTTTCTCAGCGCCGCGTCATCCTCCGCAGGTGCTGCAGGCCGCACCTGCATCTCGCCGACGCGCGCGCGCGCATCGGCGACGAGATCGCCGGCCCTCAGCCCTTCGGCCTGCGCGGGTCCGTTCGCGGCCGCGATGCGCGGCCCGCCCGCAGCTTCCACCGTGAGCACGAAAGGACGGTCAGGATCGACCGAATCGCACGATGCGTGGCGCGTCTCTCGATGCGCTTGTGCGCTGAGGAAGCGCAGGATCGGCCACCCCGGCAGCCACACTGAAACGATGCGAGGCATGATCGTACTCCACCACCCACTCACCCACGCGTCCGTTGCGGCACCGCTCGAGCCACACGTGCCAGCGCCACTGCGCGATCAATCCGTACGCATCGCGCTGCGCGGCCGCGGCGCCCACGCGCCAGCGCGTCGCGGCCGCGCTCGCATCCGCATCGCGCCGCAGGAGCACCAGCGGCCGGCCGGACTCACCGGCCGCGAACTGCAGCCGTTGACTGTTCTTGAGATCGAGCTTGCCGATCGCGCCGCCGACCGCGGCAGGCGCACGCGAGCGCAGCGCTTCCTCCATGGCCCAAAGCGCCTGGCGCTCGTCATGGGTCTCGACCAGGATCACGCGCCCCGGATCGAGCCCGAGCCGGCCGAGCCCGTGCCCGGAGAGCCGCCCACCCTGGGTCATCGCACGCCGGGAGAGAATAAGGAGGAGGGGGCCCGTCCTCGCCGCGGCCCGGGCTAATAGCGCGACCGCAAACCCGATCGCCGACACGGCGTCCGCCGGCGTCGCCGGCACCACCTCGTGCAACGCCCCAGCCGCGAGCCCATTTTGCGGCAGATACCCATCGAGCTCGCCCGCTCCGAAGCCGAAAGTGGCCGTCACGGGCGCCACATTCTCCATGCGCGGCAGCAACTTGCGCAGCGAATCCACCACCTCGGCACGGCTCTGCTTGGCAGTGATCGAGGTGACAGGGTCCATGACGGCGGCTCGCAATAACGAAGAGTCAGTATAGAACAAAACGAGAACAATACAAGCAGGACTCGTCATACGCGTGCTGGTCGAATCAATGGCGGGGAGTCGCTCTGAGTAGTCGTCAGGCAGGTTAAAACTTCCTCACCGCCACCAGGCGCGACGGGCGCGAGCACGATTCATCTTGCTCATTGCACGAAAGAGAACAAAGATGGAACATCTGCACGCATGACGTGCAACCAACATTCGGGGAGAGGGGCAATGACTGCGCAGCCGGACGTGAACGTCATCACGATTCAGACGCCGGACGGTCCGAAGCAACGCGTCACCGTCAACAGCGGCCACGAAGTCCTCTTCACCGGCGAGATCCCGCGCGAGGCGATCAGCTCCGTTGTCCAGGCGCTCCTTTCCGCCACCAGTGATGCCGCGCGCAATGAAGAAATGCCCACGCCATTCGCACACCCGCTCGCCGACGAACAATGCGTGCCGCCGGATGCTTACTTGATCGTCCCGACCGATCATCCCAATTACTTTCGGCTGGCCTTCGCCTTCGGCGCCGCGGAGCTGCACATCGCTCTCAAGCGCAGCTACCTGCGGATGTTCGCGTCGGAATTCTCGGGCTTGGCGGACGCACTCGGCGTCGAGCCCGAGGCGGACGAAGTCACCACCGATGAGCCAGGTGCAGAAGGCGACAACGGGATCCATGTCACGACACTCGTTCCCGCGCATGGCAAAGATTTCATCCTCATCATCCATGACGGCGATAAGCTGCTCGCCGACATGACTCTCCCCGCGAGGGCGATTACGCCCCTTGCCGCGAGAATCCTCGATGTTGCGGTTTCATGCGCAAGGGACAATCCTCCCACCCAGAGCCCATGGGGCGAAGGCTTCGACGAACACCTGTGTGTTCACGCGAGCGGTTTGGCGCTGGCCATGACCGAAATGCCCGATGCATTCGGCCTCTCCTTTGCGTTCGGGGCGACACCGCTTCATGTCGCGCTGAAGCGAAAAGACCTGCCAGTGATCGGGAACGGTCTTCTCAACTTGGCGGCGGCGCTCGGGATAAAGTCGGAGGCTCCGCCGGCCCGCACGTCCGCCGGCTGGCTTGGGCGGCTGTGGGGACGAGCACCATCCAACGGCTGAGCCCGTCGCCGAACCGAGCGGTGCGTCGCACGATCACGGTCTTGTGAGACGCGGAATATCGACCCGTTTTCGTGCCCCCACGACCTGCGTCGCCGGTCCGCGCGCTCCAAACGTTCGTTCGCTCGCCATTTCCTTGGGCGCCTGCACAAGGCACCCGCCCGCCGCGCTCACGCGCCTCGGCCGAGCCGCGAGAATACCGGCCATCGCCGTGAACCTCGCCGCGTCCCCGTGCGACCCAGCGCAACGCCTCTTTGCTGGAGCACACACCATGCGCAAGGTTCTTCTTCTCGGAGTCACCGCCGCGCTTGCGGTCACGGCCACCGCCTGGGCCACCTGGTCGCCGCAGCGCGCCGCTGCCTCGCTTCCGACCATGAACATCGCGGCCATTCATGCCAGCGTCGACACGTCCGCGCTGCCGATCGCGCCGGTTGCGGACTATCACGTCGACTGAGAGTTCTGGGGCGGCTGCGCTTCGGTCGCCCAGGTTTTCAGCGACGTTCCTCACGCGATGCGTTCGAAGCGCCATCCTCCGGGGCTTCGAGCGCCCGCGCCACGCGCACCACCGTCACCGAACACTCCGCCTCGCTCGCCACCTTTGCAGACACACTGCCGAGCAGCGTGCGTCTCAGCGAGCTCTGCCGCGCGCCGATCAGAATGTGATCCACCCGGTTCGCGGCCGCGAAGTCGAGGATCGCAGCGGCCGGGTCGACGGCTTCCAGCACATGCACGGTGAGGCGCTCGGCCAGCCCGAGCGGCTGCGCCCACTGCTTCAGCGCGACCATCCGGTCGATGTGCTTGTTGTGCCCCTCTTCATCCAGCGTCGTGTCGAGCGTGATGCGGCCCTGCTTGAGCACGTTGAGGCAGGCAAGCCGCGCGGCCGGAAACATCGCCAGGATGCGGCCGGCGGCCGTGCGCAGCGCCTCGTTGATCGGCGCGGCTTCGCCCGCGAGGTCGATCGCGACCGCGAGGATCGGCGCTGACGCAAGATGCGCGGAGAGCGCCGGCTTCGCCACCGGCCAGGTCAGCTCCTTGTTGAAGCGCCGGCGTAGCACCGTGCGCCATGGATCGCGTTCGAGCTTCTCGGAGCGTACGGTCAGCTTCACCTGCTCAGGATGACTGAGATCGAAGGCGAGCTGCGCCGCCGTCGGATAGCGCCAGGCCGGCTCGATCTCCAGGCAGCGCAGCACGATCTCCTGCAGCCATGGCGGATAGTCCGCGCGCAGGCGGCGCGGCGGCGCCGGATCGCGCCACAGCCGCCGGCGCATGGCGCGCATGGTCTCGCCTTCGCCGAACGGCCGCGTGCCCGTGGAGAAGAAATAGAGCAGCGCGCCGAGCGCGAAGAGATCGCTGCGCGGATCGTCGCGCAGTCCGCTCAGCTGCTCCGGCGCCATATAGGGCGCGGTGCCGAAGGGCAGGCGGAATTCCGCCTGCATCAGGTCCGGCAGCTGCGTGTGATGCGAAAGCCCGAAATCGAGCAGCACGGCCTCGCCGGACGGGCGCATGATCACGTTGCTCGGCTTCACGTCGAGATGCACCACGTGCTGGCGGTGCAGGTCGTCGAGCGCGGTCGCGATCCGCGCGCCGATGTCCGCGACCTCGTCATAGGGCAGGGGCAGCTTCGGCAAGCGCATATAGAGCGTCTCGCCCGCGACGTGCTCCATCACCAGATAGGGCTGCGTCGCGAAATCGCCCGCGGCGACGAACTGCGGCACGTGCACGCCCGCGAGCCGCGGCAAGATCATCTGCTCCATCTCGAAGCTGACGATGGCGGATGGATCCTCGCCCTCGGTGAAGCGCGGCACCTTCATCACCATCGGCAGGTCCGTGCCGGGCCGCGTCACGCGCCAGATCGTCGCCATGCCGCCGCGGTGGATCGCCTCCTCGATATGGAAGCCGTCGAGCACGGCACCGGGCATGATCAGCGGCTTGACCATCACTGCCCCGCGAACAGCCGCTCTGCGAGCAGGCTCGGCAGGCCCTTGGCGCGGATGCGCGCGGCCGCGGTCTCGATATCGTAGGCCGCGCGGCACCAGGTCGCCTCGCGCCGCGCCGTGTCGAGCAGCAGAAAGGATGCGCGCGGATCGCCGTCGCGCGGTTGCCCGACCGCGCCCAGCACCGCGAGCCAGCGCCGGTTGGGCAGCAGCGGCACCGCCACGTCGGTCACCGGCGTATGCGTGACGATCTTCCCGGTGGTCGAGATGCAATAGAGCGCCGGGCGGTGGATATGCCCGCAGAAGGTCAGCGCCGCGGGCGTCGCCATCAGGCTGCGGCCGGCATCGTCGCTGCTCCTGACATAGACGAAGCCCTCCGGCCGGCTCGCCTCGGCATGCACATAGAGGCGGTCCTCGTCGGCGCGGGTGAGCGGCAGCTCGGCGAGGAACTTGCGCTCCGCCGCGCCGAGCTCGCCCCGGGTCCATTCCATGGCGACCTGCGCCTCCACATTCATCGGCTCGCGCGGGTCATTCACCGCCTGGTCGTGATTGCCGCGCACCGCCATCGCGCCGTCGCCGACCAGCGCCATCACGGTCTCGACCGTCCAGTCCGGATCGGCGCCATAGCCCACATAGTCGCCGAGCAGCACCATGCGCGCGGCCCCCCGCGCACGCGCCTGCGCGAGGCAGGCCTCGAAGGCCTGCCGATTGGCGTGGATGTCGGCGAACATCGCGATCAGCACGGGCGGACTCACGCGAAAAGCAACCGGGAGCTTCGCAATCCTGCGTGCTTGGTGCAATCTCGTGCCATGACCCGCATCAACATTGTCTACGCCTGCGAGCCCTCGCTTCCCGCCGCCGACTTTGGCCGCGTGCTGGTCGAGTCCGGTCTCGGCGCCACGCGCCCCGTCGATGACGCGCCGCGCCTGCAGAGCATTCTCGACGGCTCCAACTTCATCGTCACGGCCCGCCGCGCGTCCGACCGCGGGCTGATCGGCGTCGCGCGCGGCATGAACGATGGCGCGTGGGCCTGCTACATCGCGGACCTCGCGGTTTCCCGGTCCAGCCAGGGGCTCGGCGTCGGCAAAGGATTGCTCGATGAGGCGCGCCGACAGCTCGGGCCGCGTGTGAGCCTGATTCTCGTCTCGGTGCCGGATGCGGTCGGCTTCTACGCGCGCGCCGGAATGGCGCCGCTGCCGCACTGCTTCTGGTACAAGCGCACCGAATAGCGCATGTTCCGGCGAAGCGGGCACCGGGTCGCCGACGAGAACATGCGGCAAGCAAACATCAGCCGCGATCGTTTGCTCCCGCGGAGCGTGTGAACCGCTTCACACAATCGCGCGTGCGATGACGCGCGTGTGATCATTTCGTCAGCGTCCTGTGACGCGGTTCACACTCTCACTCACACGCTTCCAGTAGATCAGCATCACGTCGCGTCGGAGGACGTGCCCGATGCGACCGGTCAGCGCCGCGTGCCGCGGCGCTCCGGCGACCAGCGCGTCTGGATGAGAGACATGCGCAAGACCCTGATACTCGGCATCACGGCCGCGCTCGCGGTCACGGCCACCGCCTGGGCCACCCTCTCGTATCGTTCGGCCTCGCTCGCGTCCTCGGCCGCCATCGACATCGCCGCGATCCATCGTGACGCCGCCGGTGCGGCGCTGCCGGTTGCGCCGGTCGCGGACTACACGCCGTAAGCATCAGCGCATGTTCCGGCGAAGTGGAAACCGGTTCGCCGGCAAGAACATGCGCGATCGAAGGACCATCCCGATGCCGCGCATCCTCCCCCTGCTTGCAGGCTCCGTGCTCGTGTTCGCCTGCGGCGCCGCCGCGGCGGTCGAACGACCGTCGTTGCAGAGCGCATGCGCGGCTTGGGATCTGCACATCGTCACCCTGATCGAGCAGGTCGGCGAAGTGGAGCCGACGGCGCCGCGTCGCGCCGCGGCGACCGACACCGTGCAGCAGGCGCGCGCAGCCTGCCGCAATGCGGACGCGAGGGAGGCGATGCGCCTCTACGAGAGCATCGATCTGCAGCCGCCGTCACGCGCGCTGCAGCCGCTATCGAGCATGTACTGACAAGGAGGAGGCTATGACCATCGCGATCGAGCGCTTGAATCCCGTCGTGCGTCCCTCCTGGTGGCTGCGGCTCTTCACGGACCTGATGGCCTGGCAGGAGCAGCGCGCGCGCCGCGAGATCGACCGCCACGCGCACCTTCTGGCAGGCGGCGCGGCCTTCGTCGCGCCTTACTCTGCGGATCCCGTCAGCGGCGCGCAGAGCGCGACTTGGAACGCGGTGCTGGCCGGCATGACGTGCGAATCCGGAGCGCCGGTACGCGACAGCGCGCCGATCGACTTCAGCCGGCTCTAGAGCATTTTCCGCCGAAGTGGAAACCGGTTCGGCGCGGGAAAATGCGAACAGTCAAAGATTCGCCCGTTCCGTCGTCGCGATCCAGATTCCGGCGAAGACCGCGACCAGACCCGCCACCAGATTGAGCGTGATCGGCTCGCCCACCAGCACCGTGGCGAGCAGGGCGGCCGCGATCGGGTTCACCGTCATGGTGTTGGCGACCCGGGTCGGTGTCGCGCGCTGCAGCGCCATCACCCAGAGGATGAAGGCGAGCGCGCCGCCGCCGATGCCGAGATAGATCCCGGCGATCCATTGCGGCGCGCCGAAATTGGCCAGCACGGCGGCGCGTCCCGTGATGAGCCCGGTGAGCACCAGCGCGGCCGCGCCGCATCCCATGCCGACCGTGAGGAAGCCGAGCGCGCTCGAGCGGGAAATATAGGGCCGCGAGAGCACGTTGTAGAACGCCATGCAGAACACGGCGCCGATCATGATCGCCTCGCCGCGCATCGCAAGTAGGCTGCTGCCTACTTGCGCAGTGAAATCGCCCAGGTCGGGCAAGCCCGACCTGGGTGCTCCCGCGGGCGCGGCGCCCAAACCGGAGGCGAGCGCCGCCAGCACGCCGAGCACCGCGATGGCAACGCCCGTGAACTTGCGCCACGTGAGCGGCTCGGCGCCGAGCAGGGCGCCGATCAGCATGGTCTGCGGCGGCAGCGTCGCGAGCGCGAGGCTGGCTCGCGCGGCGGTCGTGTAGCCGACCGCGATATTGTAGAAAATGAAGAACAGCCCGAAGAACAGCACGCCGAGCAGGGCGACCCCCGGCCAGTCGCCGCGCTTCGGGAAGGGCGCGCGCAGCGCCAGGGTCACCGGCAGCACGCAGAGGAAGCCGATCCCCCAGCGCAGAATCGCGAGCGTCAGCGGGTCCGCATCGCCCACCAGATAGCGCGTCACCGCCGCGGCCGTGCCGCCGAGCGCGCTGGAGACGATCGCGATCAGGACTCCCAGCCGCTCGCTCACCCGCTGTGTCTCGATCTTCCGCGCACCAGGCGTCGCAGCGCCAGCATATTCGCGGCGATGTCCACACTTGGCAGCAGCGCTACCCGTACGCGCAGTGTAATCCGCTTCGGGTTGAGCGGCTCTCTGGGCGGGCTTCTCAGTTCGCCTTAGGGGTCGACGCCTTGTAGAGCAGGGTGATCGTCGCGCGCACGCCCTCGCCCTCGGTGCTCTCCACGTCAAATGTGATCTTTGCGTTCTCGCGCAAGGACTGGAGGATGAGCGCCCCGAGCTTGCCCGGCTTCGGCCAAGTGATGCCCTCGGGCAGGCCGATACCGTCGTCCGCCACGACCACGCGATAGCGATCCTCAGTCTCGTGCAGGCAGCGTACTGTGATGATCCCACTCTCGCGCCCGTTGAACGCATATTTGAAGGCGTTGGTCAGGAGCTCGTTCACCAGCAGGCCGACGGGCATCGCGACATTCACCGACACGGGCGCGACGTCCACCTTGAGATCGAGCCTCAAGCCTTCCACCGCATAAGTGCGCATGACTGCGGAGGCGATCTGGCTGACATAGTGGCCGAGATCGACCGTATGCCCGAGCCCTTCGGGCGCCAGATCATGATAGAGGAGCTGTAAGGCCTCGATCCGGCCCGCGAGCCTGTCCAGGCTGGCCCGGTCGCCGCCTGGATGCGTGCGCGCGTCGAGGCGGATGAAGGCCGTGATGAGCTGCAAGTTGTTCTTGACGCGATGCTGCAGCTCCTTGAGCAGCATGTCCTTGTCACGCAGGCGTCGTGCGAACTCCTCCCGCTGCGCGCGAGCGCGTTCGCTCACGTCGATCAGTGCGACGATCTGGTAGGACTTGCCGGCCTCGTCGTTCTCGACGCTCCCCATGAAGGCTTCGACCAGCGCCGGCTTGGGCTGCTCCTGCTTGAGGCATCCGACGAAATCATCGCGTGCCGGCAGAACCTCGCTGAAAGGGAGATGGGGCTCATCCTCCTCCCGCAGGGAGTCGAGTGCATTCCAGGCCTTGTTCTCGAGCTCGGCGAGACTCCGGCCGGTCAGCGTCTGAAAAGCGTTGTTGGTGTAGACGATGCGGGGAGCGCCGCCCATGACGCGGGCGATCGCAATACCGAAGGGAAGGTGGTCGAGAAAGGTCCTGAATTCGTTGTTCTCGATCGCCTGCGTGACGTCGACCTGTTCGAGCAGCTCGGTGACCTGCTGCGCCGGCTGGTCGGCCTTCGGCTCGTCCGGTGTGGTCATGAATCGGTCCCTTCGGCACCCTGCGACAAGCATGACGCCCCCTCGGTGCCAAGACAAGACTCAGGCGTAGCATCCCTTCTTCACGCATCGTCGGGCACATCTTCGTCTCGCTACCGCGGAACCCGGCCGCCCGCGAGCCGTTGTTCCAGGTTCCGCAGCATGGCCCGGGGATCATGATCAACACCGCGCGACCTTCAGACGACGTGGCGACCCTGTGGAGTGCCGCAGCTGCGGCCATCATCGTCGCGATCGTGGTCGGCTTGCTCTATGTCGGCCGGGAAATCTTCGTGCCGATCGCGCTCGCGATCCTCCTGAGCTTCGTGCTCGCGCCCGCCGCCCGGCTCCTGCAGAAGGGGCACGTGCCGCGCGGCGTCGCGGTGGCCGGCGTCGTGCTGCTCGCCTTCCTGATCATCTCGGCGATCGGCACCATCATCGCGGCGCAGGTCAACCAGCTCGCGGGCGATCTGCCGCGCTATCAATTCACCATGCGCGAGAAGATCAAGTCGCTGCGCGGCAGCGCGGCGGCGAGCGGCACCCTGGGGCGCGCCGCCGACGTGCTGCAGGATCTCGGCAAGGAGCTCGAGAAGCCGAAGGACGCGCAGCCCGCAACGCCCGCTGCGCCCACGCCGGCGGCGGGCCAGGAGACGAAGCCGATCCCGGTCGAGGTGCGCCAGCCGCCGCCGAGCGCGCTCGAAAGCCTGGTCGCGCTGCTCTCGCCGCTGCTGCGCCCGCTCACCACGACCGGCATCACGATTCTGTTCGTCGTGTTCATCCTGCTGCAGCGGGAGGATTTGCGGAACCGCGTCATCAAGCTCGTCGGCGCGCACGATCTGCAGAAGACCACGGCGGCGCTCGACGACGGCGCACGGCGGCTCAGCCGCCTCTTCCTCACCCAGCTCGCGCTCAACGGCGCCTTCGGCGTCACCATCGGCATCGGCCTGTGGCTCATCGGCGTGCCGAGCCCGGTGCTCTGGGGCATTCTCGCGGCCGTGCTGCGCTTCGTGCCTTACGTCGGCGCGCTGATCGCGGCGCTGTTTCCGCTCGCGCTGGCGGCGGCCGTCGATCCGGGCTGGAGCATGCTGATCTGGACCGCGGCGCTGTTCCTCATCGTGGAGCCGCTGGTCGGCCATGTCATCGAGCCGCTGGTCTATGGTCACAGCGCCGGGCTCTCTCCCGTCGCGGTGGTCCTCTCGGCCACGTTCTGGACCGCGCTCTGGGGGCCGATCGGCCTTGTGCTCGCGACGCCGCTGACCATTTGCCTCGTCGTGCTCGGGCGCCACGTCGAGCGCCTGCAATTTCTCGACGTGATGTTCGGCGATCGTCCCGCGCTGTCGCCGCCCGAGATCTTCTACCAGCGCATGCTCGCGGGCGATCCCTTGGAAGCCGTGGACCAGGCCGAGGAGTTTCTCAAATCGAAGCCGCTCTCCGCCTACTACGACGAGGTGGCGCTCAAGGGACTGCGGCTTGCGCAGGCGGACCTCGCGCGCCATTCGCTGGATCCGGACCGCGTCGAGAAGATCAGGGAGTCGGTGGCGGAGCTGATCGATGATCTCGCGGACGAGGAGGATGTGACGCCGACCGTGCCGCAGCCGCAGAGCGCCGAAGGCGAAGCGGCCGCCGAGAGCGCCCCCGAGACACACGATCTGCCGGTGCTGAGCCGCGAATCGCTTCCGCCGGCGTGGCAAGTGGACGCGCCGGTGCTCTGCGTCGCGGCGCGCAGCCCCTTCGACACCGCCGTCGCCGCGATGCTGGCGCAGCTTCTCGAGCGCCACGGTCTCGGCGCCAAGGTCGAGGCCATCCTCTCGCCGGCGCGCGCGCAGGGTCTCGACACCGCCGGCGCGGCGATCGTGTGCCTCTGCTATCTCGACTGCAGCGCGGCGCATGTGCGCTTCATGGCGCGGCGCATCCGTCAGCGCCTGCCGCACGCGAAGATCGTGCTCGGTTGCTGGCTCGCCGACGACCCATCCGCCGCAGATGCCTTGCATGTGGACCACGTCGCCACGACCCTGCACGAGACCGTGCGCTTCTGCCTCGAAGCCGCGCAGACCTCCGACACCATTGAAGCGCCGGCGCTCGTCGCCGATCATGTGGCCTGATCGGCCACCATCCGCGCTTCATCCCGGAGACACCCGTGACGCCCGCCAGCCTCGGCAGCATCAATCATTTGCGCCTCAGCGTCAGCGACATCCCGCGCGCCGAGCGCTTCTACGAGCCGGTGCTGCGCCTGCTCGGCATGCGGCTGGTGGAGCGCAGCGCCAAGCGGCTCGCTTGGGCCGGCTTCGCGGCGCATGGGCTGCTGCACTGGTTCATCCTCAGCCAGATCTACCCCGAGCATCGCGGTGTCCGTCACAATCGCTATGCCCTCGGCTTCCATCATCTCGCCTTCAACGCCGACAGCCGCGCCCAAGTGGACGAGGTCCACGCGCTGCTCCAGCGCGAAGGCGCGACCATTCTCGATCCTCCGCAGGAGTACGATTACGAGCCCGGCTACTACGCGGTGTTCTTCGCCGATCCCGACGGCTTCAAGCTCGAGGTCGTCCACCGCTCGCGGGAGAACAGCGAAGCGTACTGGCGCGCCTTCGAGGCGCGGGGAGGGCCGATCGAGACGTGAAAGTGCACGGGCCGCTGCTCAGGCCGCAGCGTCCGGCTCCGCGCGCAGCTTCAGCCCCCACAGCACCGCCATCAGTACCAGGTTCAGCGTCGTCACCGCGCTGAGCAGGGCGAACAAACCTTCGGCGCCAAAGCGCTCATAGACGAGCGCGCCGCACACCGGCGCGAGCGCCATCACGACGAGGCTCGGCAGCCCGAGCCGTCCGACCAGCACCGGGTAGCGCGCGGCGCCGAACAGTGCGAGCGGCAGCGTTCCTTTCGCGATCGAGCCGATGCCGCTCCCGGCCGCATAGAGCGCGATCGCGGCGCCGTAGAGCCACACATCCGCGAAGAACAGCGGCAGGCCGCAGGCCATCAGCACGGTCGAGGCCGTCATGGTCCAGATCGGGTGATAGCGATGCCCGGCCAGTGTCTCGATCAGCCGCGCGCCGACCGCCGCCGGACCGATGATCATGCCGAGCGTGACGGCCTGCGCCAGCGTGAGCCCTTTGTCCATCAGCAGCGTGACCAGATGCGCGCCGATCGACGACATCACGCCGGCCTTCAGCGTGAAGATCAGCGCCAGCACCGCAAAGATCAGCCACTCGGTGGCGCTGAGCGTCACGCCGCCGGCCTTGCTCCCTTTAGCGGCCTCGCTCGCGTGCGGATGCGATGCCGGGATCGCGATCAGATAGAGCGGCAGCGCCACCAGGAGATACACCGCCGCATAAGTGAAGCACGCCGCGCGCCAGCCCGCGTGTTCGACCAGCCAGGCGCTGGCCGGCCAGCACACCGTGCTGGCGAAGCCGCCGAACAGCGTCACGACGCTGATCGCGTTGCGCGCCTTGCTGCCGTAGAGCACACCGAGGGTCGAGAATGACGCGTCGTAGAGGCCCGAACCCATGCCGAGGCCGAGCACGGTCCAGCCCGCCAGATACCAGATGAAATTCTGCGCGCTGCCGATCAGGATCAGGCCCGTCGCGATCAGCACCGCGGCGGTCGCGAGCACCGGCCGCCCGCCGCGCGCCGCGATCGCCCGGCCGACGCGCGGCGAGATCAGGCCCGCGACCAGCAGACCCAGCGAGGTGCCGGCGAGCACGCGGTCATAGCTCCAGCCCGTGTCGGCCACGATCGGCTTCGCCAGAATTGCCAGCAGATAGAAGGTCGTGCCCCAGGCCAGGATCTGCAGCACGCCCAGCACCACGGTGACCCGGCGCATCGAGGACAGGGCGGGCGCCGCGCTCGTCTCGGTCTGGCTTGACATTTCGCTTTATTTCGATAATCGTTGAAACATGGAAAAGACAGACGTTGTTACCGCGCTTGCGGCGCTGGCGCAAGACAATCGCCTCGATATCTACCGGCTGCTGGTGCAGGCGGGGCGCGACGGCATGGCGGCCGGCGAGATTGCCGAGCGGCTCGCCATCGCGCCGAACACGCTGACCTTCCATTTCGACCGGCTGCGGCATGCCGGCCTTGTCAGCGTGCGCCGCGAGGGCCGCTCGATGATCTACACGGCACAATACGAGCGCATGAACGGGCTCGTCGCGTTCCTGACCGAGAACTGCTGTCAGGGCGTGCCGTCCGACTGTGCGACACCCGGATGCACCCCGAAATCTCAACGCACCCGCGCGAAGGAGCGCGTCTGACCATGAGCAACCAGGATCTTCCCGTTGCGGTGATCGGAGCCGGGCCGGTCGGCCTCGCGGCGGCCGCGCACGTGATGGCGCGTGGCCTCGCGACGCGCGTGTACGAGGCGGGGGACAGCGTCGGCGCAAATGTCCGCGATTGGGAGCATGTCCGGCTGTTCTCGCCGTGGCGCTTCAACACGGACGGCGCCGCGGTCGCGCTGCTGCGCGAGGAGGGCTGGCAGGCGCCGCAAGGCGATGTCCTGCCGACCGGCCGTGAGCTACGCGAGCAATATCTCGAGCCGCTGGCAGCCGTGCCGCGGATGCGCGAGGCGATCCGCACGCGCACACGCGTGCTGTCCGTCGCGCGCCACGGGATCGACAAGGTGGTGAGCCGCGGGCGCGAGACCCGGCCCTTTGCCCTGACGGTTGCGAACGGCACGGGCGCTCCGCGCGTCGATCTCGCCCGCGCGGTGATAGATGCCTCCGGCACCTGGCAGAACCCGAATCCGCTCGGCGCATCCGGCGCGCCGGCGCTGGGCGAGGGCGCCCACTCATCCGCTATCCGCTATGGCGTTCCCGACGTGCTGCGCCGTGATCGCGCTGACTATGCCGGCAGGCGTGTGCTGGTCGTGGGCGGCGGCCATTCCGCGGCCAATGTCCTGATCGACCTGGGCCAGCTCAGCGAGACCGACGGTGCATTGCGCGTGACCTGGGCGGTGCGCGCGGCAAGTCTGGCGCGCCTGTTCGGCGGCGGCCGGGCCGACAAGCTTCCGGCGCGCGGTCAGCTCGGCCTCGAGGTCGAGCGTCTCGCGAAGGCCGGGCGCTTCGACCTCGTCCTCTCGTTCGCCGCGCAAGCCGTGGAGGACGACGCAAGCGGCGTCCTCGTCCGCGGTGCCGACGATCGTGTGCTCGGGCCGTTCGATCGGATCATCGTCGCCACCGGCCAGCGGCCTGATCTCTCGCTCACACGCGAGCTGCGCCTCGACTTGGATCCATGGCTCGAAGCCCCGCGCGTTCTCGCGCCGCTGATCGATCCCAACCTGCATTCCTGCGGCACGGTGCCGCCGCACGGCTATCGCGAGCTCTCACACCCCGAGCCGGACTACTTCACGGTCGGCATCAAGAGCTACGGCCGTGCGCCGACATTCCTGATGGCGACCGGCTACGAGCAGGTCCGCTCGATTGCCGCGCGGCTCGCCGGAGACGAACGGGCCGCGCGCGATGTGCGGCTGGTGCTTCCCGAGACCGGCGTGTGCTCCGCCGCGCCGGTGACCGGCGAGGCCGAAGGCTGCTGCGGCGGGCCTGCTCCGTCGCAGAGCGACGCGTGTTGCGCGGACGACCATGCCGCGAAGCAGGCCGGCGAGGGCGGCTGCGGCTGCGGGTCGGCGCGTCCGGAGCCGGCGCTCGCCTCGGCATGCTGCAAGGGTTGACGAACCGACCGCATGGCGGACGGCCATGATCGAAAGCACGACCATCGCGGGAATCGAGATCCCGTCGACCGATCCCGTGTTCATCGGGATCATCGTCGGAATTCACATTCCGCTTGGCATCGCCTGCGTCGCATCGGGGGCCTTTGCGATGCTGGTCGGCAAAGGCCGAGGGCGTCACGCGACTGCGGGGACGACCTACTTCTGGTGCCTTGTCTTCCTGTTTGCGTCCGCGACCGTTCTGTCGATCATGCGTTGGGCCGAGAACTATCATCTCTTCGCGCTCGGGGCGCTCTCGGTTGCTGCAGCCTGGTGCGGCCGCGAAGCGCTTCGCCGGCGCTGGCCGCGATGGGTGAGGCTCCACATCCTCGGTATGGGCCTCTCGTATATCCTGATGCTGATCGCCTTCTACCTCGACAATGGGAAGCAGCTCCCGTTGTGGAAGGACCTTCCGCACTTCACCTACTGGCTCGTTCCTCTCGCAGCCGGTTTGCCACTGATCCTCTACGCGCTCCTGCGGCATCCGATGGTGCATCGCTGGGATTTGCAGTCGGGTGGACAGCCGCCATGACCCCGGGGCCCTGTCCTCGGGTGAGGGGTGGTCGATTTCTTCTGTTTTACAGAAAAATATCCTCTTGCGTTTTTTCAGAAATCGGTACACACTCCCGCCACTCCTGCTCGTGAGGGCGTTTTCCGGAATTGTCGCGACGGAGCGGGAGACGGCTTCGTCCGATCTGATCATCCGGACGGGCCGTGTTGGAGCGCCGAGAGGCGCAGGGTGTTCCCTGTCGAGCGCCAGGGACCCCGGGGCGGCGCCGCTGCGCTGCCTTAACGCCCCGGCGATCCGGGGCGTAAGCCCGCCTCGCAAGCGGGCTGGCGCCTCTCGGTGCTCCATCCCCCTCGGGGAACGAGGCCGAAGCCGCAAACCTCCGGGCGCGACGCGCCGCGGAGATAGACGCGCTTTCTTCGTAGGGTGTGCTCGTGCGGCCGATGAGTTTGCGGTTTGCTCAGACCTCGATCCGCACGAGCGCACGCGTGCTGAATCGCCTACGCGTGCGCTCGGCGCGAGCTGACGCAGCGCGTATGACTGGAACGTCTCGGCGCGCCGAGCACACCCTACGAGTCGATCACAATCTCGAAATGCGTACAGCGATCGTCCCAGCGCCCCAACAGCTCGCGGGCACGCGGCGCAACATTCGCCTTCTCGGCGTCCTCACCCGCGAAGGCCTTGATCGCGTCGAGCGAGGCGAAGCGCGTCACCGTGACGAACTCGATCTCGTCGCCCACCGTTCGCCGCAGCACGTGCGCGCCGCGATAGCCGGCGATCTTCGTTGCGGCCGGCAGGAACGTCTCGCGCAGGAAGGTCTCGTAGGCATCGGCGCGTTCCTTGCTCGGCGCATAGCCGCGCCAGATCCGCGCGATCATGTGCGTCGTGCCGCCGATTTGAAGTTCCTGCAGCGGGTGCTGCAGCCTCTACCCAGGAACTTCAAATCGATCAGCGGCACGACAATGAATATCATTGCAGTGCCCGTGATGCTTCTGAAGTTCGTTACAGAGAGTGGGGTCATGTTGAACGAACTTCAGAAGCCGGGCACTGCCGCGACGCCGACGAGGCCGATCTTCACGCGCCGGTTATGCCGTCCCTTGTTGTCGATCTTCATCACGCGCACCGCCCGCGACGCGCCCGTCGAGGCGAGATGCGTGCCTCCGCAGGCCTGGCGATCGAGGCCCGCGATCTCGACGATGCGGATCTTGCCGTCCGAAGTCGGCGGCGGCGCCACCGAGCGCGTGCGGATCAGGCCGTGCTCCTCATAGGCATCGTCCACCGGAATGTAGCTGTCGCCGACCGCGAGGTCCTGGCCGATCGCGTCGTTGATCGCCGCTTCCACCGCGCGCACCGCATTGTTGTCCGCGTCGGGCAGATCGAAGTCCATGCGTGCGGTGCCGTCATCGTTCATCTGCACGCCGGTGACCAGAGCGCCGTTGAAGCGCTGGTAGATGAACGCGTTCAGCAGATGCGTGTCGGTGTGTAGTTCGCGCATCATCTGGCGGAACACGGGATCGACGACGGCCTCGACCTTGCCGGACGGCTCGACCGCGTCGACGAGCTGGATCCATGTCTTGCCGCCGACGCTCTCGAATCCCTTGATCGCGCTCTCGCCGCCGCTCCAGCGGATGAGCCCGCGATCCGGCAACTGCCCGCCGCCGCCCGCATAGAACGGCGAGGTCGCGAGCCGCACCAGGCCGGGCCGCGCCTCGACCACCTCGGTCTCGATCGCCAGCACGTCGGGATTCTCGTGGTAGAACGCACGCGACATCGCGGCTCCTTGTCTGTTTGGGAGCCACCTCTCGCGCACGCGCGCGCGCGGGTATTGGCTAAAATTGCAGAGCGACATACTCCGTTCGTGCCCGCGAAAGCGGGCATCCAGGGCCACAAATCTCGGAGCTTTCTGGGTCCCCGCTTTCGCGGGGACGAACGGATCGGAGTTCCTCTAAGCCGCCGCCTTGGCGAACTGCAGCGGGGTGATCGCGTAGCAGCGCTTGAAATGCTTGGTCAGCGCGGCTTGGTCGTAGAAGCCGGAGGCGAGCGCCGCGTCGGCAATCGGTGCGCCGCGCTTGAGGAGCCGGCAGGCGGCGTTGAGGCGCACTTGCGTCAGATACGTGTGCGGCGTCAGGCCGCTCACGCGCTTGAACAGGCCGATCAGCTGGAACGCCGTGAGACCGACCGCGCCCGCGAGGTCGTCGAGCTGCAGCGTCTCGGCGTGGCGCGCGCGCATGATCTCCTTCACCTTGCCGAACAGCACGCGGTCGCGCGGCGCAGCTTCCGCACGCTGCCCGCCATTACCGTGGCGGCCGAACAGCGCGCCGAAGGCCCCGAGCAGCAGCTCGCGCTCGTGCAGCGGATCGGTGCCGTCCTCCAGCGCGCGATGCAGCGCGAGGAAGGTCTCGATCAGATCGGGGTCGTTCACGTCGTTGCGCAGGAAGTAGGGCAGGCGCTCGATGCCGAGACCGCGCGCGATCGCGTCGAGCGCACGCTGCGGCAGATAGAAGGAGCGATAGCGCCAACGCGTGCTGGTGCCCATTTCACTCGCCTGCGGCTCGTCCGGGTTGAGCACATAGAGCCGCGAGGGCTGCGCTTCGCCCGTGACGCCGCGGCTCTTGATCACCGCGCCGCCGGCTTCGGTCACCGCGAGCACGAAAGCCTCGTGCACATGCGGCGCGAATTCCTGCGTCGTGAAGTCGGCGACCATCAGGCTCAGGTCCGGCGTGTGCGGGTCGGACCAGTAGCGCGTGCGGTTGCGGCTGTCGTATCGAGGCACCGGTGTCATTCCGTTGCTGCGGAGCGGCACCGAAGGTGCGGCACCCGCGCACCCGAAGTCAACGCCGGATCTGAACGAACGTTAAGCGCCCGCGCGCGCAATCTGAACGCATCGTCAGAAAGGGCCTCGGTTCGCTGAACAAGCGTTCAAAAACCCAGATTTTTCGGGCCCTTTCGCGTCTTTCGTGAACGCGTTTTCGCGACGTCTCGACGAACCGTTTGAAGGCACCTGACGCCTTCTCGAGATCACCACGGCGCTTCGAGACGCCGGACACCGACGGAGACGGACAATGACGACCCTGAAGACCAAGCTGGCCCGCGCCGCACTGCTCGCCGCGCTCGCCCTTCCCACCACCGCACTGCTGCCGCAGACGCTGCCCTTCGCGGCGATCGACGCGCGCGCCGGAACGCTCGAGGAGCACAAGCAGGTGCTCGCGCAGTACGGCACCTTCCAGCAACACGCCAAGTATGGCGAGGTCTGGATCCCGAGCGTCACGCCGCAAGGCTGGCATCCCTATCAGCCCTGCCACTGGGTCTACACCAAGTACGGCTGGTTCTTCGACGACAAGACTCCGTGGGGCAACATCGTGCACCACTACGGCCGCTGGGCGCACGAAGCCGGCACTGGCTGGATGTGGGTGGCGGGCGAGGAGTTCAGCCCGGGCTGGGTCGTCTGGAAGGCGAACCAGGAATGGGTCGGCTGGGCGCCGATGCCGCCGGACCAGGACATGGCGACGCTCGATGCCAACACGTTCAACACCGACAAGATGTGGACCTTCATGGAGACCGCCAAGTTCGGCAAGAGCTGCGACAACGTCGTTGCTCCGGTCTCGCAGGTGCCGGTGCTCCTGCAGCAGACGGCTTACATCAAGGACATCACTTTCGTCGACGGCATCGCGGTGTTCGTATTCCCGACCTGGTTGGTCGGCCCGATCATCAACATCAACATCGTCAACATCAACATCTGGTCGCCGGTGTTCATCGTGCACATCGTCAACCACTGGCACATCGTGTGGAACATCACGGTGAACATCAACATCGCCTGCGCGCTGCCGCCGCCCGCCCGCCGCGCGACCTACCCGATCCAGAACAACCCTCCGCCGCCACCTCCCGGCAAGCGCGCCGAGACTCCGCCGCAGACCAACCCGACGCCGCCGCGTTTTCCCGACCCGCAGCGTCCGGGCGTCACGCCTGACCCGCAGCGCCCGGGCTTCAATCCCGACCCGCAGCGGCCCGGCGTGATCGTCGATCGCTTCCCGCCGCGCAATCCGGGCGGCCTGCGTCCGATCGATCCCGGCTTCGGCCGCCCCGGTCACCCGACGCGTCCGATCGATCCGGGCATCGGCAACGGCCGTCCCGGCGGCACGGTCGGTACCGGCCCGACGCGCCCGATCGATCCCGGCATCGGCAATGGCCGGCCGAGCTTCCCGGTCGGACAGAACCCGCGGCCGATCGATCCCGGCTTCGGCAAGGGCAAGGTGGGTGGCGTCGTCACGCCCTCGCGCCCCGTGCTGACCCACGTGCCGCAGCGCGTGCAGCTCGGGACGGTCGCCACGAAGCCGAGCCAGTCGGCCAGCACGACCGGCAAGGGCAGCGTGCCACGCCGCCCGGGTGCCGGCCTGATCTGACCCCGATCGTTAACGCCTGGAAGGCGCGGCTCCGGCCGCGCCTTCTTGCCTTTGTGCTCTTGAAAAGCCGCGAGACATTCCTAAATTCCCGCCCGTCAGCATCACCAGCGTGAAGCAGGTGGAGTCATGACACGGCGACAGGACTTCGACAGCAATCATCCGTTCCGCGATTCCCTCGACGCCCTGCTGCGTCCCGCGCAGGCCTTTGCCCATCCGATGGACGTGGTCCGCGACCACGACCTCACCCTCACCGAGAAGCGCGCCATCCTCGCGGCCTGGGCTTCCGACGCCTGCGCGGTCGAGGCCGCCCCGGCCTTGCGCCGCCCGCCCGACGGTCCGGTCATCCGCTTCGACGACATCATGGACGCGCTGCGCGTCCTCGATCGTCAGTCGGACGGCTTCAGGCCGCCGCCGCACTACCGCCGCGTGCTGGCTCGGCGGCGCGGCGATCGGTCGCCCGAGCAGGGCGGACGCCCGCTCGACTGAGTGCGTTGATCCTCGTGAGAAGGAGAGACTTCGTCGGAGGTCGCCATGAACCTTCGCATTGATTTCGAGACGCTGATCGCCTACGGCGCTTTCGCGACAAGCGCGCTGTTCATCCTGGCGCTGACGCTGCAGTGAGCAGTCGTTCCGCGCGCAACCAATCCGTCTTGATTGCCTGGCATGCCAGGAGCGTGACGCTGTCGTGACGACGGCGCGCGCGCCCCGTCTGTCCCGCGACGCAGCATGCAAAATGAGACTGCCCGTCAAGCCACGCTCGCATCAAAGGGGACGCGCCATATCGCTCATCGGGTAGCCTTCGACGAAGAGCCGAACCGACAAGCCATGCGGTCGGCCGGCGAACGAAAGGGAGGAGCGGGATGGTGAAGAGCGGTGTGGGATTGATCGCGCTGACGAGCCTGTTGCTTTCGAGCGCAGCGCTTGCGCAGGAGAAGATCAAGGTCGGCGTTACGGCGACGCTCGAAGGCACCTATACGGTGCTGGGCGAGGACGGCATCCGCGGCTTCCAGACCGCCCTCAAGGTCCTCGGCAACAAGGTCGGCAACAAGGAGCTCGAATTCGTCATCGCGTCCACCGACGCGACGCCCGACTCCGCGGTGCGCGCGGTGCGCAAGCTGATCGAGCAGGACAAGGTGCAGATTCTCCTTTCGCCGCTCTCGGGCGACGAAGGAATCGCGGTGAAGAACTTCGCCAAGACGAAGCCGGAGCTCACCTTCATTAACGCGGCCTCGGGCGCGCAGGAGACCACCTATGTGGATCCGGCCCCGAACTTCTACCGCTTCAACATGGACGGCGCCCAGTGGCAGGTCGGCCTCGGTCGCTACGCCTATGAGGAAAAGAAGTATCGCAAGATCGCGACCGTCGGCGAGGACTACTCGTTCATCTACACGCAGGTGTTCGGCCTCGCGCTCGAGTTCTGCGGCCTCGGCGGGCAGATCACGAACCGCCAGTGGGTGCCGCTCGGCACCAAGGACTTCGCCTCCGTCATCGCGGCGCTGCCGGACGATGTCGATGCGATCTATCTCGGCCTCGGCGGCGCCGACGCCGTCAACTTCCTCAACCAGTATCAGCAGTCGGGCGGCAAGGCCCATCTGATGGGCGGCTCGATCATGGTCGACCAGACCATCCTGTCCGCCAAGGGCAATGCCAAGAACGCGCTCATCGGCACGATCGCGGCGAGCGGCCAGGCCGATACGTGGGAGGATCCGGGTTGGCAGAAGTTCGTGAAGGCCTATCAGGACGCCTTCCCGCCGAACAAGCGCTTCCCGAGCCCGTCGCTGCTGGCCACCAACTACTACGGCGCAACCATGGCCCTCATCCTGGCGCTGCGCCAGGTCGACGGCGACGTCAGCGGCAACCAGGACAAGCTCAAGGCCGCGCTGGCCAAGCTCGAGATCGACGCGCCCAACGGCAAGATCAAGCTCGACTCCAACCGTCAGGCGATCGGCACGAATTTTGTCACCGAGGTCGTCGATGACGGCAAGGGCGCACTGTTCAGCAAGGTCGTTAAGGTGATCCCGAACGTGAACCAGACGCTGGGCTATTCGCCGGACGTGTTCGCCAAGATCGGCCTGCCCAGCCGCACGGTCCCGGAATGTAAGAAATACTGACCTTCCCATCGCGGGCTAGTCGAACACCCGCCACGAAGAGAATGCGGCGCGGCCCATGGTCGCCGCGCTTGCATTCTCTTTCGGCATGTTGAAGGCTAGCAAAAAACAAAGACGTATCGGGGAGGGAAGGGATGAGCAGGGCGCTCGCCGTCTTCCACGGCCGCTTTGGTCGCGCGACGGTCTACAAGCTGAACCGTCCCTTCAACACGCATGCCCATCGCGAGGGGCACCTGATCTTTCATCTCGGCGGGATGCCGGCCGCGATCGACGTCGCCGAGGAGCGCCGGCAGCTCACCGAGAATACCGTGGTCGCGGTCAACCCCTGGGAGCCGCACAATTTTATTCCGACGGACCTCGACGAGGGCGCGATCTTCTTCGTGCTCTACGTCAATGCCGAATGGTTCACGCCGGATGGCGCGCGCTCGCACCGGCTGCGCTTCGGCCGCACGAGCTTCACCCGCACGCCGGCGCTCGACCGGCATATTCGCCGCACCGCAGCACTCGTCTGCGGCGCCCCGTCGCTGAGCAGCCTCGACTGCGAGCTGCGGCGCCTGATCGACATCTGCTACGACGAAAGCTGGCAGCAGGCCGAGGTTTCGCCGGAGGTCCGGACCACGGCGGTGACCGACTTCCGCGTGCGCAAATCCATCAAGCTGATGTCGGAGAACCCGGCCGCCGAGATCGAGCTCGACAGCATTGCCCGGGAATCCGGGCTCTCCCGACCGCATTTCTACCGCCTGTTCCGGACCCAGACCGGCGTCACCCCGCACCTCTATCTCAATACGCTCATCATGGAGCAGGCGCTCGACGCCCTGGTCGCGACCGACGCCCCGATCGCCGACATCGGCTTCGACCTCGGCTTCTCCTCCCAGAGCGGGTTCACCCGGTTCTTCGCGGCCAATGTCGGCATGGCGCCGACCGATTACCGCCGCGTCGCCAAGGTCCTCTGAGCGAAAGGATACTGACAATCAAACGCAGGTCTTGCGCTCCCGCTAGGATGGTCCCAACGCGACCCGCAGACGGTCGCGATCCTTAAGGGAACGTCCGTGTGAGTCGGTTCATTGAACGTCACCCCGTCTGGGCCTTGATCGCGATCCTTGCGGTCGCGGTGCTGCTTTGGCTGATCTTCGCGGTCTGGCCGCCCGGCCTCGAGGAGGCGATCGGCCGCAAGCGGATCTTCCTCAGCGCGGTCCTCAACGGGATCACCCTCGGCGGGCTCTATTTCCTGGTCGCCAGCGGCTTCACCCTGATCTTCGGCCTGATGCGCAACGTGAACCTGGCGCACGGCTCGCTCTATCTGTTCGGCGGCTATGTCGGCTACGCGGTCAGCGCCCACACCGAGTCCTGGATCCTCAGCTTTATCGCCGCCTTCATCCTCGTATCGCTGGTCGGCGTCGTGCTGCAGATCGGCGTCTTCCGCCGCATGGAAGGGCAGGACCTGCGCCAGACCATGGTCACGATCGGCCTCTCGATCGTCTTCGCCGACCTGATGCTCTGGGCCTTCGGGGGCGACTTCTATCAGATCCAGACGCCGAGCTGGCTCATCGGCCCGGTGCAGACGCCCTTCGTCACCGCCGTGCGGTCCTCGGGCGAGGCGGTCTATCTCCAGTATCCGCTGGTGCGGCTCGTGATCCTCGCGGCCTCGATCGTGATCGGCGTCGCCATGTGGCTCGCGCTCAACCGTACGCGCATCGGCATGATGGTCCGCGCCGGCGTCGACGACCGCGAGATGGTCGCCGCGACCGGCGTGCAGATCCAGCTCATCTTCGTGCTCGTCTTCGCGCTCGGCGCCGGCCTCGCCGGCATCGCGGGCGTCGTCGGCGGCACCTTCCAGTCGATCTCGCCCGGCGAGGACACGCGCTTCCTGCTCGCCTCGCTGGTGGTCGTGATCGTCGGCGGCATGGGATCGATCCCCGGCGCCGCGCTCGGCGCGCTCATCATCGGTCTCGCCGAGCAGCTCGGCTCCGTCTACATCCCGACCTACGCGATCGTGGTGACCTTCCTCATCATGGTGCTGGTGCTGGCAGTGCGGCCGCAGGGCCTGCTCGCGAGGCGCTGACCCATGTCCCTCACGCAGAGCGCACCGCCTTCCGTTCGCGCCGCCGCCGCGGCGCCGGGCACGCGCCTCTTGCCGGAGGTCCGCAATCCGGCGGCCTGGGTCGTCGCGGTTCTGCTCCTGCTGATGCCGCTGCTCGCCAACAACTTCTTCCTGATCGAGATCTTCGCCACCACGCTGATCCTCGGCACCATTGCGCTCAGCCTGATGTTCCTCGGCGGCTATGGCGGCATGGTGAGCCTGATGCAGCTCACCATCGCGGGCTTCGCTGGATATATGGTTGCCGTGTTCGGCGTCAGCGCCAACACCAATATCAGCCTCGGCTGGCCCTGGTGGCTCGCGACGCCCATGGCGCTCGCGCTGGCGACGGCGTTCGGCACGCTCGGCGGCGCGCTCGCGGTGCGCACCGCCGGCATCTACACGATCATGATCACGCTCGCGATCGGCGCCGCCTTCTACTACTTCACCAATCAGAACTGGGCCATCTTCAACGGCCACACCGGCATCAACACCATCGCGACCCCGAAATTCTGGGGCGTCGACTGGCGCGCCGACATTCCCTTCTATTACGTCGTGCTCGGCGTCGCCACATTCTCATATTTCGCCGTCTCCTATGTCTCGCGCGCCCCGTTCGGCCTCGCATTGCAGGGCGTGCGCGACAATCCGCGGCGCATGGAGGCGCTCGGCTTCAACGTCAATGCGCATCGGGTCGCGGCCTATGCCTTCGCGTCCTTCATCGCGGCGCTCGGCGGCGTGCTGCAGGTCTGGAACTATCGGCAGATCTCTCCCGGCTCGGTCGGCGTCGAGCGCTGCATCGACATCCTCATCATCGCCATCGTGGGCGGGATCACGCGGCCCGCGGGCGCGTTCATCGGCGCGCTCATCTTCGTGCTGCTGCGGACCTTCACGCTCGACTTCCTGGTGCAGATCGGGCTCGACGGCAATCGCTTCCGCTTGCTGATCGGGCTCGGCTTTCTCGCCATCGTGCTGTGGTCCTCGGACGGCGTGATCGGCCTGTGGGAGCGCTGGCGCGAGCGGCAGCGCGGTGGCGCATCGCGATCGGGCGGCGGCCATGGATAGCGTCGCACAGCGCCTCTCGGTGGTCGGGGCCAGCGCCGCGCTGGAGCTGCGCGGCGTGACGCGGCTGTTCGGCGCGCTCGCCGCGCTGACCGACGTCACGATCACGGTCAGTCCCGGCGAGCGCCGCGCCGTGCTCGGCTCCAACGGCGCCGGCAAGACCACGCTGTTCAACTGCATCACGGGGGACTTCCCGCCGACCTCGGGCACCATCCGTTTCTTCGGCGAGGACGTCACGCATTTCCCGCCGCATGAGCGCATCCGCCGCGGGCTGCGCCGCACCTACCAGATCTCGGCCCTGTTCACCGGCCTTACGGTCCACGACAACGTCTATCTCGCCTGCCGCGGCGTCTCGCGCGGGCGCTTCTCGCTGCTGCGTCCGAGCCAGAACGACGCGCTGATGCATGCGACCGAGACCCTGGTTCAGGCCGTGCATCTCACGGCCGTGAGGGACCAGCGCGTCGCCGAGCTCGCGCATGGTCAGCAGCGCCAGCTCGAGATTGCGCTCGCGCTTGCGGGCGCGCCGCGTTTCATCCTGTTCGACGAGCCGGCCGCCGGCCTTTCGCCGACCGAACGTTCCGAGCTGATCGAGATCCTCACCTCGCTGCCCGCGCATATCGGCTACATCATCATCGAGCACGACATGGATGTGGCGCTGCGCGTGGTGGAGAGCGTGACCATGATGCACAACGGCCGCATCTTCAAGGAAGGCCGGCCCGAGGAGATCGAGTCCGATCCGGAAGTGCAGGAGCTCTATCTCGGAGGAGGCGGCCATGGCTGACGGCCGTCGCGATCTTCCGCTGCTCGAGGTGAAGGGCCTCAACGTCTACTACGGCCACTCGCACGCCTTGCAGGGCGTCGAGTTCAACGTGCATCACGGCGTGCTCGCCATCGTCGGCCGCAACGGCATGGGCAAGACGACCCTGTGCAAGACCATCATGGGTCTGGTGCGCGCCTCGAGCGGATCGATCCGCTACGCCAATGCCGAGCTCACGCGTCTCGCGCCGGCGCAGATCGCGCGGCTCGGCGTCGGCTACGTGCCGCAGGGCCGCCGCTTGTGGCGTTCGCTCACCGTGGACGAGCACCTGCGCGTCACGGAGGGAAAGGGCGGCGCCTGGAGCATCGAGCGTGTCTACGACACTTTCCCGCGCCTCGCCGAGCGCAAGAACAACACCGGCGCGCAGCTCTCCGGCGGCGAGCAGCAGATGCTCGCGATCTCGCGCGCGCTGCTGACCAACCCGCGCCTGCTCGTGATGGACGAGCCGACCGAAGGGCTCGCGCCCGTGATCGTCGAGCAGGTCGAGGACATGCTGGTGCGCCTCGCCGAGGAAGGCGACATCGCGGTGCTGATCATCGAGCAGAACATCGGCGTCGCCTGCGCGATCTCCGAGAATGTGGCCATCATGGTCAATGGCCGCATCAACCGCGTGATCGAGTCGCGCCGTCTCGCCGCCGATCGCAAGCTGCAGCAGCGCCTGCTCGGCGTCGGCCGTCACGGTGTCGCGGACATCGAGATCGTTCCGCCCGCCGAAGGGGACGCGCGCCCTGAGGCGGCCCGTCGTCCGGCAGCGGAGCGCGGACCGGCGCGCATCTACATGTCGAACCCCACGCTGCCGACGCGCTGGTCGCAGTCCGTGCCGGTCGCCCGCATCGAAGCGACGGCGCGCACCAGCTCCGGCACGGTCGTCTCGCTCGACGACGCCACGGCGCGGCGCACCGAGGTGAAGCCGCTGGCGGCGGGCGGCACGCCCGTTGTGCTCGTCGCCGGTACGCTCGACACCAAGGGCGAGGAGCTGCGCTTCATCCGCGACCTGCTCAAAGATGCAGGCGTGCGCACGCGGCTCGTCGATCTCTCGACCAGCGGTAAGCACTCGGCCGCCGACGTCGCGCCGACCGAGGTGGCGCTGCATCACCGGCGCGGCTCGGGCGCGGTCTTCACGGGCGACCGCGGTGCCTCGGTGTCGGCGATGTCCGAAGCCTTCGAAGCGTGGATCGCGCAGCAGAGCGGCATCGCGGGTATCATCTCGGCCGGCGGCTCCGGTGGCACCGCGATCGTGTGTCCGGCCATGCGCAGCCTGCCGGTCGGCGTGCCGAAGATCATGATCTCGACCGTCGCCTCCGGCGATGTCGCGCGCTACGTCGGACCTGCCGACATCATGATGATGTACTCGGTCACCGACGTGCAGGGCCTGAACTCGATCTCGCGTCAGCTGCTCGCCAACGGCGCGCAGGCGATGGTCGGCATGGTCAATGCGCGGATGGAGGCGACACGGCCGGCGCGCGGCGCGCGCGCGGCGCGTCCCGAGCTGCCCGCCGTCGGGCTCACGATGTTCGGCGTCACCACGCCCTGCGTGCAGCAGCTCACGGCGGCGCTGCGCAACGACTACGAATGCCTGGTGTTCCACGCCACCGGCGTGGGCGGCCGCTCAATGGAGAAGCTTGTCGAATCCGGCATGCTCACGGGCGTCATCGACATCACGACCACGGAAGTCTGCGACCTCCTCATGGGCGGCGTGTTTCCGGCCACGGAAGACCGCTTCGGTGCAATGATCCGCGCGCGGATGCCCTATATCGGGTCCTGCGGCGCCCTCGACATGGTCAACTTCGGCCCGCCCGAGACGGTGCCCGCGCATTATCAGGGCCGGCGGCTCTACCGGCACAATCCGCAAGTCACGCTGATGCGCACCACCGCGGAAGAGAACGACCGCATGGGCCGCTGGATCGGCGAGCGGCTCAACCGCATGGATGCGCCGGTGCGCTTCTTCCTGCCCGAGGGCGGCGTCTCCGCGCTCGATGCCCCGGGGCGCGACTTCCACGATCCCGAGGCGGATGCGACGCTGTTCCGCGCGCTGGAGCAGACCGTGCGCCAGACCGCGACGCGCCAGCTCGTCCGCGTGCCGTTCCACATCAATGATGCGGGCTTCGTCGCCGCTGTGCTCGACGCCTTCCGCACACTGCACAGCGGCCGCTCGCAGCGCCGCCGGGCCGCGAGGTGATGATGCGGTTCGAACGCAAGGTGCTGCTCGAGAAATTCCGCGGGATGATCGCGCGCGGCGAGCCGATCGTCGGCGGCGGCGCCGGCACCGGCCTCTCGGCCAAGTGCGAGGAGGCGGGCGGCATCGATCTCATCATCATCTACAATTCGGGCCGCTACCGCATGGCCGGCCGCGGCTCGCTCGCGGGCCTGCTGTCCTATGGCGACGCCAACGCCATCGTCATGGAGATGGCGAACGAGGTGCTGCCCGTGGTGAAGAACACGCCGGTGCTCGCCGGCGTGAACGGCACCGATCCGTTCCGGCTGATGGACGTCTTCCTCGACCAGGTGAAGGGGGCCGGCTTCTCCGGCGTGCAGAACTTCCCGACCGTCGGCATCATCGACGGTGTCTTCCGCGCCAACCTCGAAGAGACCGGCATGTCCTACGGCCTCGAGGTCGACATGATCGCCAAGGCGCACGCCAAGGACATGCTGACGGCGCCATATGTCTTCAACAGTGATGAGGCGGCGGCCATGGCGAAGGCCGGCGCCGACATCATCGTCTGTCATCTCGGCCTCACCACCGGCGGCAGCATCGGCGCCGAGACCGCGCTGAAGCTCGAAGACTGCCCCGTGAAGGTCGAGGCCTGGGCCGAGGCCGCGCTCAAGGTACGGCGCGACGCCATCGTGCTGGTGCATGGCGGCCCGGTCGCCGAGCCTGACGATGCGGCCTTCATCCTGAAGAACACGAGCAGCATTCACGGCTTCTTCGGCGCCTCCTCGATGGAGCGGCTGCCGGTGGAGACCGCGCTCACGCAGCAAACCAAAAGGTTCAAGCAGATCGGCCGGCGATGAACCGGCGATGATGTGCGGGCCCTTGGGCCCGCCGGGAGGGTAAGATGTCTGGCGCGCTCATCGGGCAAATGATCCTGTGGCTGATCATCGCGATCATCGTCATCGCGATCGTCGTCTACCTGGTGAACTGGCTCTATCACCGCTCCTCGAAGGAGGTGTCCTTCGTCCGCACCGGCTTGTTCGGCGAACGGGTCGTGATCAATGGCGGCGCCTTCGTGCTGCCCTTCATCCACGACTACACGCCGGTCAACATGAACGTGCTGCAGATGGGCGTGGTGCGCGAGCGGGGCGACGCGGTCATCACCAAGGACCGCATGCGCGTCGACATCGAAGCGGATTTCTACGTCCGCGTGCAGCCCACCAAGGAGGCGGTCTCGGTCGCCGCCGCGACCCTGGGGCGCCGCACGATGGAGCCGGAGCGGCTGCATACGCTTCTTTCCGGCAAGTTCATCTCGGCGCTGCGCACGGTGGCGGCAGAGATGAACATGGTCGAGATGCATGAGCAACGCGGCGAATATGTCGCGCGGGTGAAGGCCGAGGCCGCCGAGGCGCTGGCGCAGAACGGCCTCGAGCTCGAGTCGGTCGCGATCACGGATCTCGACCAGACCGACCTCGAATACTTCAATCCGTCGAACCGTTTCGATGCCGAAGGCCTGACCCGCCTGATCGAGGACATCGAGGCCCGGCGCAAGCTGCGCAACGACATCGAGCAGGACTCGATGATCAAGATCCGCAGCCGCAACCTCGAAGCCGAGAAGCAGGCGCTGGAGATCGAGCGCGAGAGCGAGACCGCGCGCCTGGAGCAGGAGCGAGACGTCGAGGTCCGCCGCGCGATGCAGCGTGCGGAGGTGGCGCGCGAACGAGCGGTGCGCGAGACCGAGGCCGAACAGGCGCAGATCGCGGCGCGCGAGCAGATCGAGAAGGCGCGCATCTCGAACGAGCGCGCCATCAGCGAAGCCCGCATCGCCTCCGAACGGGACGTCCGTCAGCGCGAGATCGAGCGCATGCGCACCGTCGAGGAGGCCGAGATCGCGGCGCGCGAGCTGATCGAGAAGACCCGCATCACCAACGAGCGGTCGATCAGCGAGGCGCGCATCGAATCCGAGCGCGAGGTGCGCCAGCGAGAGATCGAGCGCACCCGCACCGTCGAGGAGGCCGAGATCGCGGCGCGCGAGCTCGTCGAAAAGGCCCGCATTCAGCAGGAGCGCGCCGTCACCGAAGCGCGCATCGTCAACGAGGAGGAGACGCGCCGCCGCGACATCGAGCGCACGCGCGCCGTCGAGGAGGCCGAGATCGCTGCCCGCGAGGCGACGGAGCGCCTGCGCATCTCGCAGCTCACCGCCATCAATGTCGACCGCATCGCCTCGGACGAGAGGACGCGGGCGCTCGAGATCGCGCGCACGCGCTCGATCGAGGAAGCCGAGATCGCGGCTCAGCAGGCGATCGAAGCGGCGCGCATCGCCCGCGAGAAGACCCTTGCGGCCGAGCGCATCGCGGCCGAGCAGGAGACCCGCAACCTGGAGATCGCGCGCACCGAAGCGGTCGAGACCGCCGAGGTCGTCTCGCGGCACCAGGTCGAGACCGCCCGCATCGAGCACGACCGCAAGGTCCAGGCGGAGCGCATCGCCCGCGACGAGCAGGTCCGCTCGCTCGAGATCGCGCGCAACAAGGCCGTGGATGCCGCCGAGATCGCAGCCCGCGAAGCCGTGGAAGCGGCGCGTATCGCGCAAGAGAAGGTGCTCACCGCCGAGCGGATTCTGGCCGAGCAGGAGACGCGCAATCTCGAGATCTCGCGCACCGAGACGCTGGAGGCGGCTGAGATCAAGCGGCGCGACAAGATCGAGCGCGCCCGCATCAACACCGAGCTCGCGCTGGAAAAGGAGCGGATCTCCTCGGCGAAGACCCGCGAGGTTCTCAATATCGAGCAGCGGAAGGCGGTCGAGATCGCCGAGGAGGATCGGCAGATCGACGTGGCCGGCAAGCGCGTCGCCCGCGCCGATGCCGACCGCGTGCTCAAGCAGGCCGAGATCACGGCCGAACAGGAGGTGCAGAAGACCGACGTGGTGCGCGAGCGCGAGCTGGAAGCCGCCCGCCTCGAACGGCGCCGCGTGCTGGAGCAGCTCGAGGTCGCCCGCATGCAGGCGCTTCAGGAAGCCGAGATTGCAGCGCGCGAGGAGATCGAGCGGGCGCGCATCGCCTCGGATCGCGGCATCGACGAGGCGCGTGTCGGCCGCGAGCGCGACCTGCGCCGGCTGGAGGTCGAGCGCGAGCGCGTGGTCGAGAGCGCCATGATCGACAAGGCGGTCGCGCTCTATCAGAAGTCGCTGGAGCAGTCCGCTGCCGCGGTCGAAGCCGAGAATGCCCGCGCGCGGGCCGCCGAGGCCGAGGAGCGCGTTCGCACCGTGCGCGAGAGCGAAGCCGCCAAGCGGCGCAAGACCGTCGAGGTGATGATCGCCGAGAAGGAGGCCGAGGAGACGCGCATCGCGGCCGAAGCGGCGCGCGTTCGCGCCGCCGTGGAGGCCGAAGCGCAGAAGCTTCTCAACGAAGCCGAGAACGTGCTCACCGATCAGGCGCGCTACTCGCTGTTCCGCCGCCGCCTGCTGGAGCGGATCGAAGGCATCGTGCGCGAGAGCGTCAAGCCGATGGAGAAGATCGACAATATCCGCATTCTCCAGGTCGATGGCCTCAACGGCGGCGGCAACGGCCACGGCAATGGCGGCCGCAGCACCACGGACGAGGTGATCGACTCGGCGCTGCGCTACCGCGTCCAGGCGCCGCTGATCGACTCCATTCTCTCGGAGATCGGCATGGAAGGCGGCAGCCTGTCGAAGATGCCCGGTCTCATCCGTGAGGCGCGTGATCTCACCGGCATTCGCAAGGAAGTGGAGCGTGGCGCGGAGCCCAAGGGTGAAGGTGGCGGCGGCAAGAAGTCGAAGTCGGGTGGCGGGGAGAAGGCGTAATCCATGGCGCGCGTCTACATCTCCAGCGTCATCAACGCGAAGAGCGACCGGGTCTGGTCGCGCATCCGCGACTTCAACGGGCTGCCGAACTGGCATCCCGCCATCGCGGAAAGCCGTATCGAGAACGGCGAGCCGGCCGACAAGGTCGGCTGCGTGCGCGACTTCCGCCTGCGCAACGGCGACCGCATTCGCGAGCGGCTGTTGGGGCTCTCGGACTTCGACATGTTCTGCACCTACTCGATCCTGGAATCGCCGATGGGCGTCGAGAACTATGTCGCGACGCTGCGGCTGACGCCGGTCACCGACGGCGAACGCACCTTCGCGGAATGGACTGCCGAGTTCGACTGTGCGCCGGATCGCGAGAACGAGCTCGTCTCCAACATCGGCACCGGCGTGTTCCAGGGCGGCTTCGACGCCCTCAAACGCTCGTTCGGTGGATGATCATGCCCAAGGTCGTGAAGAGCACCATCATCGACGCGCCCGTGGACCGGGTGTGGGCGATGCTGCGCGATTTCAACGGCCATGACCGCTGGCATCCGGCGGTCGCCACCAGCGCGATCGAGCGCGGCGCCTCGTCCGACAAGGTCGGCTGCGTGCGGCGCTTCCGCCTCAAGGATGGTGCGGAGCTGCGCGAGCAGCTGCTCACGCTCTCCGACCTGGAGCAGACCTTCAGCTACTGCCTGCTCGACACGCCGATCCCGCTGTTCAACTACGTGGCTCATGTCCGCCTGCTCCCCGTGACGGACGGCGACCGGACCTTCTGGAGCTGGGAGTGCCGCTTCACCACGCGGCCCGGCGAGGAGGGGGAGATGACCCGCATGGTCGGCGAGGACATCTACCAGGCCGGCTTCGATGCCATCCGTCAGCATCTCGCTGCATGAGGAGACCATGCCGATCACCGTGAAAACCTACGCGACAGTCGGCGAGGCGGCCTCCGCACTCGCGGCGAGCCGCGGCGCGCGCTTCCTCGCCGGCGGCACGCTGGTGATGCGCGACGTCAACGAGGGCGACCTGTCGCTCGAGACGATCGTCCGCATCAGCGATGGAAGCCTCGCCGAGGTCCGCGCCTCGGGCGCGCGCATCACGCTCGGCGCCGGCGTCACCATGGCGCAGATCCTCGCCAACCGCGATCTCGCCTTCCTGCATCCGGTCGCGCGCGTGATCGGCGGGCCGGCGGTCCGCACCATGGCGACGGTCGGCGGCAACCTGTTCGCGGCCTCGCCTTACGGCGACTTTACGGCCGCACTGCTGGCGCTCGATGCCACGGTCTCGGTGCAAGGCAGCTTCGGCGCCCGCGAGCAGCCGCTGGAAGAGTTCCTGTCCGCCCGCGAGCGCAACACCGGCGTGGTCGCGAGCGTCACGCTGACGCGGCCGGGCGCCGACGCCTTCCGCTTCCGCAAGTTCTCGCGCGTGCGGCCGAAGGGCGTCTCGGTGCTCTCGATCGCCGCGCACCTGCCGTTCTCCGGGGGCCGGGTGTCCGGCGCGCGCGTCGCCTATGGCGCTATGGCGCCGACGCCGATCCGCGCCAAGGCGGTGGAGCGCGCCCTCGAAGGCCGCAGCCTCGACGAGGCCGGTATCGCGGCCGCGGTCGCGGCGGCGGCCGAAGGCACCAACCCGCCGACCGACGCCATCGCGAGCGCCTGGTATCGCCGCGAGATGGTGGCGGTGAATCTCAAGCGCCTGCTGCTCTCGGCACCGACATAACGAGGCTGCGCATGAAAACTCCGGTCCAGTTCCGGCATAACGGCGACAATGTCGCGGTCTTCGTCGACGGCGGCGCGAACCTGCTCACGGCGCTGCGCGAGGGCGTCGGCGACACCTCGCCGAAATTCGGTTGCGGGCAGGGGACCTGCGGCGTCTGCACCGTGCTGGTCGACGGCGAGCCGCAACTCGCCTGCATCACGCTCGCCGAGAGCGTGGCGGGCCGCTCGGTGGAGACCGCCTATGGCCTGAAGAACGGCCCGGATCTCCATCCGCTGCAGACCGCCTTCATGGAGAACTTCGCGGCGCAGTGCGGCTTCTGCACGCCCGGCATGCTGATGGCGGCCAAGGCGCTGCTCGACCGCAATCCCTCGCCGACGCGCGCCGACGTGATCGAGGCGATCTCCGGCAACATCTGCCGCTGCACCGGTTACGAGCCGATCATCAATGCCATTCTTGCGGCGGCCGGTCGCGGCCGCGCGCGCGCCTGAGGTTCGCCATGCTAGAATTCCGCAAGGACATCTTCGCCGACGAGCGCGACGATAATCTCAACGAGGTCGGCAAGCCGACCCAGCGCCAGGACATGCTGGGCCACGTCACCGGCACCACGACCTATTTCGACGATCACAAGGTCGCCGGCCTGCTGCATCTCAAGGTGCTGCGCAGCCCGCATCACCACGCGCGCATCCGCTATATCGACGTATCCGCGGCCGAGCGTGCGCCGGGCGTGAAGCGCATCATTCGCGGCGCCGACGTGCCCGTGAACCTGAACACCCTCCTGAGCCTGCTCAACTTCGGCAAGGACGACGAGCCCTCGCTCGCGGTCGACAAGGTCCGCTACAAGGGCGAGCCGATCGTCGCCGTGGCGGCTACGACCGAGCGCGAAGCCTTCGAGGCGCTCGCCAAGATCCGCGTCGACTACGAGCCGCTGCCGACCGTGTTCGATGTCGAGGAGGCGCTCAAGCCCGGCGCGCCGGTGGTGAACGAGACCTATCCGAAGAACACCTTCGAGTATCACGGCCGCTATGACCATCAGAAGCTCCGCTTCGGCGACGTCGAGCGCGCCTTCAGCGAAGCCGATCACGTGCTCGAGCAGCGCTACCAGATGTCGCCCATTGAGCATGCGCCGACCGAGACCAACGGCTGCGTCGCGGCGCCGGAGACCAACGGCCGCTACGTCGTCTACTCCTGCGCGCAGGGCCTGTTCTTCTCGCTGGATACCTCGGCCAAGATCCTCGATGTGCCGTCGAACAAGCTGCACTTCGTCGGCGGCACGGTCGGCGGCGGCTTCGGCGGCAAGGTCGACTCGCTCACCGAGCCGCTCGCCATCCTCGGCGCGATGTTGACTGGCCGGCCGGTGCGCTACGTGCTCGGCCGCGAGGAGGAGATGCAGTTCGGCTCGCCGCGCGGCGCCGAGCGCATCTACGTCAAGGACGGCGTGATGAAGGACGGGCGCATCACGGCCCGCAAGGTCACGAGCTATTTCGACAGCGGCGCCTATACGCGCCTGTCGAGCTACGCGGTGATCAAATGCGCCGCGCATATTCCGGGTCCCTACACGATCCCGAACGTCCATGCCGACATCTACTGCGTCTACACCAACCGCGTGCCGGCGACCGCCATGCGCGGCTTCGGCGTGACGGCGGTCGATTTCGCGATCGAGAGCCAGATGGACAAGCTCGCCCATCTGATCGGCATGGACCCGATGGAGTTCCGCATCCTCAATGCTTATCGCGATGGCGACATGAAGGCGCATCGCCGCGAAGCGAAGAACACCGCGCTGATCGAATGCGTGCAGGTTGCGGCCGAGAAGGCGAAGTGGCCGCTGCGCGAGGAGTTCAAGCGCATGTCCTCGCGCGCCGGCGGAGGCGGGCCGCGCGCCGCCATTCCGCACACACCGGTTGAGCGCGGCGCGCAGCCGGCGAGCCCGGCGCAACAGCGCACCACCTATGACCGGCCGCAAACGCCGCTGCCGGTGC
>JAEYAU010000205.1 GCA_023404705.1 Pseudomonadota bacterium | reverse complement strand
GCGCCTGAGAGGGCTCAAGGAGCTTTTGCCCTGGGCTGGACGAGGATGCGCTTCAGGCGGCGCAGGGGAGACGTCATTTTCCACGAGATCGAGTTCGTGATCGCATCCAGGTGTTTGCGAAGAATCTCGGTATCGTTAAATCCGTTCTCCAGATCATCTTCGCTGCGCCCCGTCACCGGGTCGAAAATGGGGGCCTTGGAGAGCGGCATCATCGGCCGCGCCGGCAGGTGCCGGGTCAGGGCGCACCATCGGTCGAAGCCGATGCCCGGCACATAGGCCTCTATGAACTTCGCCAGCGCCGGGCCCGCGCCGTCGGCGCCCTTGACCGGGCCTGATGCGCAAAGATCCTCATAGATCGCCGTCAGCCGTTCACCGTGAGCATCGAGGGAACTGACTTTTCTCACGCGCTGCGTGACCAGCGATGCATTCTGGGGATCATAGCTGTCGATGGCGTCGATCAGGGTTTGGGTGGTCGGCCGCTTGAACAGCAGGCGGCTACTTCCGTTCAGGTCGATGACCTGATCGATCGTCTCGGACGTCACCATGCCGAACGTGCCGTTTCCTTCGGTCAAGACCACAGCGCAACCCGAGGCCATGGCTTCGAAAGCGGTTCGTCCGGATGCGAAAACGATGTCCGCGTTCTGGAATAGCGCTGGCAGATTGTCGCTGACCCGGCCGACGCCCAGGCCGGCTTCCTCGAGCGTCAGGCCGCGACGGGCGCAGGCCGCGCGAGCAGCTTCCAGCTGGATGGGATATTTCGCCACGATGAGCGCGGTGCGGGGGCGGGATGGCAGCGCAGGCCGCAACGACAGCAGGTCGTTATCGACAGGATTGCCAAGAATTTCGAAACGCTCCATCGGAAGCTCCGGCGTTGCCCAGAATTCCCGAAGAAACGACGAAACGCTGAAGTATCGCCTGATGTTGGGATGAAGAGGCGGCCGGTCAAACTCGGCGATGCTGTGCATGACGAACATCGCCGGCACATCCGGAAAGGCGGCAAGGGCCGTCATGGTCGGTGCGGCGTGATGTCCGTGAATGACATCGGGCGGAACGCCGATGTGGTCAATTCTGTCGAAGACCAGATTGCCCCGCCGGCGCATCCGGAGACCGACTTCGCCCAGATAGGGGGCATAGACGACCGGTGTATGCCCCGCTTTGCGGAGCCATCCCGCGGTCTGCTCGACAAGAAGTTCTGTTCCGGTGTGATTGGCGAGGATCAGATTGGTAATCAAAACTCGCATGACTTAACTGCCCGCTCTGATTCATCCAAAGTTCCGGAAGATCAAGCGGGCATGCACCGGCAATCTGGCGATTCTCAGCGCTTCTTGCGCAGGCGCACGACCATATCGATGCGGCTGATCTCGTAGCCTTCCGGCACGTCGGGCATCTTCTGCAGCACGAGATTGGGGTCAGGAATATCGACCAGCTCGTGGTTGCCTTCCATGTAGAAGTGATGATGCGCGCTGGTGTTGGTGTCGAAATAGGTCTTGGTGCCGTCGACGCTGACCTGACGCAGCAGGCCGGCTTCGGTGAGCTGGTTGAGCGTGTTGTAGACGGTGGCGAGCGACACCGGCACCTTGGCTTTGCTGGCTTCCTCGTACAGCATCTCGGCCGTCAGATGCCGGTCGCCCTTGGCGAACAGGATCCAGCCGAGCGCCATGCGCTGACGAGTCGGACGCAGGCCGACATCACGCAGCATCGCCTTCACGTCGTGCCAGGGGCAGCCGTTCAGCTCGCCGCGCGCCACGAGCATGCGCGCCGGGTTGGCCGGCTCTTCCTTGGAGACGATGGTGGTCCGAACCTGCGTCATGGGGCCTTCCACTCCCGCGCGCGACGCCGCGGGGCCAAATTGTTGCAAGTGGGATCATATGCGAAACGGGCCGTCAGTTGCAACCTTGTCGCAACAACCGCCCCTGTTCGCAAGTCCCTTGGACAGGCTACTACGGCCGACGTGGTCCGGCCGCCTGAGTCCCGCCCGAGACATGTCGTGCTTGTGCCGACGCGCCGCAATCCCCAATTGCACATGGGGTCGGATTTGCCCTTACGGGCCGCTTTGCCCCCCGAAAGGCCTATGTTAGGACATCGCCGGCCGCAGGTTCCGCGGGGTGGCGACGCGGTCCTTGCATCCAATCCGGCCTCGCCGAGTTAGGTTCCCAGGGCCGACCCCGGAGAGTTCCGAGGGCCGGCATTTATGCGCCACGCACTGCGCCCGCCTCATCGGCCGGGTCGCCTGGCCGGAAGACGGGAGGTTCGAAAGCGGAATGGAAAACCGGCGCAACAGCTTCGGCTATGAGGACCTGCTCGCCTGCGGCCGCGGGGAGCTGTTCGGCGAGGGGAATGCCCAGCTGCCGTTGCCGCCCATGCTGATGTTCGACCGCATCTCGGAGATCTCCGAGACCGGCGGCGAGCACGGCAAAGGCATGGTGCGCGCCGAGTTCGACATCAATCCGGACCTGTGGTTCTTCCCCTGCCACTTCAAGGGCGACCCCGTGATGCCGGGGTGCCTCGGCGTCGACGCGCTCTGGCAGTTGCTCGGCTTCTTTCTCGGCTGGCTCGGCGAGCCGGGCCGTGGCCGCGCCATCGGTCTTGCCGAGGTGAAGCTTTCGGGCCAGATCGTGCCGACCATGAAGAAGGTCATCTACGGTATCGACATCAAGCGCGTGATGCGCTCGAAGCTGGTGCTCGGCATCGCGGATGGCTGGCTCTCGGCGGACGGCGCGATCGTCACGCAGGCCTTTGGTCTGAAGGTGGCTCTGTTCCGCGACGAGGCGGCCGCGGTCGGCGGCTGAGCCGTCACGTGATGGCGTGCCGTGAGCCCGGCTCCGGATTCAACTGAACATACCGAAGAGGCAAGCATGAAGCGGGTTGTCGTCACGGGGATGGGGATCGTCTCGTCCATCGGCAACAACACCCAGGAAGTCACCGCGAGCCTGCGCGAGGCGAAGTCCGGCATTGTGCGTGCCGACCGGTATGCCGAGCTCGGCTTCCGCTGCCAGGTGCACGGCGCGCCCACCCTCAATGCCGAGGAGGTGGTTGACCGCCGCGCCATGCGCTTCCTCGGCGGCGGCGCCGCCTGGAATCACGTCGCCATGGAGCAGGCGATCCGCGATTCGGGACTCGAGGACAATCAGGTCTCCAACGAGCGCACCGGGATCATCATGGGCTCGGGCGGCCCGTCCACTCGCGCCGTCGTCGAAGCCGCCGATACGGCGCGCAACAAGGGCCCGAAGCGCGTCGGTCCGTTCGCGGTGCCGAAGGCCATGTCATCGACCGCCTCGGCGACACTCGCGACCTGGTTCAAGATCAAGGGCGTGAACTATTCGATCTCGTCCGCCTGCGCGACCTCGAGCCACTGCATCGGCAATGCGTCCGAGATCATCCAAATCGGCAAGCAGGACATCATCTTCGCGGGCGGCTGCGAGGAGCTCGACTGGACGCTCTCGGTGCTGTTCGACGCCATGGGCGCCATGTCGTCCAAGTACAACGACACGCCCGGCAAGGCGTCGCGCGCCTATGATGCGGATCGCGACGGCTTCGTGATCGCGGGCGGCGCCGGCGTGCTGGTGCTGGAGGAGCTCGAGCACGCCAAGGCGCGCGGCGCCAAGATCTATGCTGAGGTCGCCGGCTATGGCGCGACGTCGGACGGCTACGACATGGTGGCGCCGTCGGGCGAAGGCGCGGCGCGCTGCATGCGCATGGCGATGCAGAACCTGAAGGTGCCGGTCGACTACATCAACCCGCACGCCACCTCGACACCGGTCGGCGATCTCAAGGAGATCGAGGCGATCCGCGAGGTGTTCGGCGACAAGTGCCCGCCGATCGCGGCGACCAAGTCGCTCACCGGCCATTCGCTCGGCGCCGCCGGCGTGCAGGAGGCGATCTACTCGCTGCTGATGATGAACAACGGCTTCATCTGCGAGAGCGCCAACATCGAGAAGCTCGATCCCGACTTCGAGGGCATGCCGATCATGCGCGAGCGCCGCGACAATGCGCAGCTCGGCTGCGTGCTGTCGAACTCCTTCGGCTTCGGCGGCACCAACGCCACGGTCGTGTTCAAGCGCCTCGACGCGTGATTCCCGGGCGGCCGCTGCCGCCGTTCTGAAAAGTCTCGGAGGAACGGATGCCAGGGCTCATGCAGGGCAAGCGCGGGCTGATCATGGGCGTGGCGAACGACCACTCCATCGCCTGGGGCATCGCCAAGGCGGTCGCTGCCCAGGGCGCGACGCTCGCCTTCACGTACCAGGGTGAGGCGCTCGGCAAGCGCGTGAAGCCGCTGGCGCAGTCGATCGGCTCCGACTTCGTGCTGCCCTGCGACGTCGAAGATATCAAGTCGGTCGATGCGGTGTTCGCCGCCATCGCGGAGCAGTGGGGCTCGCTCGACTTCGTCGTGCACGCCATCGCGTATTCGGACAAGACCGAGCTCAAGGGACTCTATGCGGACACCACGCGCGACAACTTCGTGCGCACCATGGTGATCTCCTGCTTCTCCTTCACCGAGATCGCGCGCCGCGCCGCCGGCCTGATGACCACGGGCGGCTCGCTGATCACGCTCACCTACGGCGGCTCGACTCGCGTCATGCCGAACTACAACGTGATGGGCGTCGCCAAGGCCGGGCTCGAGGCCTCGGTGCGCTATCTCGCTTCCGACTACGGCGGCCGCGGCATCCGCGTGAATGCGATCTCGGCCGGCCCGGTGCGCACGCTTGCGGGCGCCGGCATCTCGGACGCGCGTCTGATGTTCAACTTCATGAAGCGGCACTCACCGCTGCGCCGCCCGATCAGCATCGAGGATGTCGGTGGCGCCGGGCTCTATCTGCTCTCGGATCTCTCGGCCGGCGTGACGGGCGAGATCCACTACGTCGATGCCGGCTACAACGTGGTGAGCATGCCGCATCCGACGGCGCTGAAGACCGTCGACGAGGCCGAGACTGCGGCCGAGCAACGCGCCGCCAAGGACGCCGCGCAGTAGCTCTGACGAGCGGCGCGCCAAAAAAAATCGGGAGGAGCCCCGCGCGCTTGGCCCGCGTCGCTCCTCCCTGAGTTCCTTCCCGACCCGAACCGGACGTGAATCCGGCCCGGATTTGCGCATCGGATGGGAAGGTATCGTTATTCGGCCGCCACGGCGGTTGGCAGGATGGATGTCGAAAGTCCCATGCGCTTGGCGACGCCGCGGCCGTAGTTCGGATCTGCGCGATAGAAGTGCGCCACTTGGCGTTTCGCAATTTCGGTCGGCACGTCGCGCATCGCTTCCGCGATGTTGTCCATCAGCCGCGCCTGCGCGTCCGCGCCGATCAGGCGGAAGAGATCGCCGGGCTGCCGGTAGTCGTCATTGTGATCGCGGTGATCGTAGCGGTCGGCGTCGCCCGAGATCTTCAGCGGCGGCTCGGCGAAACCCGGGCTCTCGCGCGCGCCTCCGAACGAGTTCGGCTCGTAGTACGCCTCGCGATTGCCGGCGGCCGGCTCGAAGAACCGCATCGGCCCGTCCTTGTGATAGTGATGCACCGGACAGCGCGGCTTGTTCACGGGCAGCATCTCGTAATGCGTGCCGAGCCGGTAACGATGCGCGTCCGCATAGGCGAAGATGCGCGCCTGCAGCATCTTGTCGGGCGAGTGGCCGATGCCCGGCACGATGTTCGACGGCGAATAGGCCGCGAGCTCCACCTCCTGGAAATAGCTTTCCGGATTGCGGTTGAGCTCCATCGTGCCGACTTCGATCAGCGGGTAGTCGGCGTGCGGCCACACCTTGGTGAGGTCGAACGGGTTGTACCAATGCTTGCCGACGTCGCTCTCGGACATCACTTGCACGAACAGCGTCCAGCGCGGAAAGTCGCCGGTCTCGATCGCGCCGAACAGATCTTCCTGGAAGCTCTCGCGCGACCGCGCGATGACCTGCTCGGCCTCGCGGTTGGTGTGGAATTTGATCTTCTGCTGGGTCTTGAAGTGAAACTTCACCCAGAAGCGCTCGTTTGTGGCGTTGATGAACGCGTAGGTGTGCGAGCCGTAGCCGTTCATGTGGCGCACACCCTGCGGCAGACCGCGGTCGCCCATCAGGATCGTGACCTGATGCAGGCTCTCGGGTGAGAGCGACCAGAAGTCCCACATCGCGGTCGTCGAGCGCAGATTGCTGCGCGGATGGCGCTTCTGCGTGTGGATGAAGTCGGGGAATTTATAGGGATCGCGGATGAAGAACACCGGCGTGTTGTTGCCGACCAGATCCCAGTTGCCTTCCTCGGTATAGAACTTCACCGCGAAGCCGCGCACGTCGCGCTCCGCATCCGCTGCGCCGAGCTCGCCCGCAACCGTGGAGAAGCGCACCACCAGATCGGTCTTCTTGCCGATCTGCGCGAACAGCTTGGCCTTGGTGTACTTCGTGATGTCGCGGGTGACCGTGAAGGTGCCGTAGGCGCCCCAGCCCTTGGCGTGCACCGTCCGCTCCGGAACGCGCTCCCGGTTCTGATGCGCGAGCTTCTCGATCAGCCGGTAGTCCTGCATGAGCAGCGGGCCCATCGGGCCGGCGCTGAGAGCATTCTGGTTGTCGGCGACCGGATTGCCGGCGGTGGTGGTCAGCAGCGGCGTCTTGGCCATGGCTCTTCCTCGGACTGCACACCCGAACCATGAGCTGGAGCCTGGATAAGGTCTAATCGGTTTACTTGCGGCGTCGATAAGAATAACTTATCGACCATGATCACCCTGCGGCAGCTCCGATATTTTGACGCCCTCGCGCGCCATCAGCACTTCGGCCAGGCCGCCGAGGCGTGCGCCGTGACCCAGCCCGCGCTCTCCATGCAGATTCGCGAGCTGGAGACGGAGCTGGGTATCCGGCTGGTCGAGCGCCGGCCCGGTGACGTGGCGCTCACCGAGAGCGGTGCCGAGATCTGGGCGCGCGCCGGACACATCCTCAGCGCGGCCCGCGATCTCGTGGAGTTCGCCCGTCACCGGGCGAGGCAGCTCACCGGTCCGCTGCGCCTCGGCGTGATCCCATCGCTCGCACCTTACGTGCTCCCACGCGTGCTCCCCGAGCTGCAGCGCCTGCATCCCGAGCTGCGCCTCGAGCTGCACGAGACTCGCACAAAGACACTCCTGGCGGAGCTCGCGCGCGGCACGCTCGATGCCATCATGCTCGCGCTGCCCGTCGAGGAGCCGGACCTCGAGGTGATGCCCCTGTTTCAGGATCGCTTCCTGCTGGCGCTGTCGGCCGCCGATCCCTTGCCGCGCAACACCCGCGCCGCAGCCGCCGACGTGAACGCGCGCCGGCTCATCCTGCTCGAGGAAGGCCACTGCCTGCGCGATCAGACGCTCGCCTATTGCAGTGCGCTGCCGCGCGAGGCCGCGGCGAGCCTCGGCGCCACCAGCCTCGCCACCGTGATGCAGATGGTCGCCAATGGCTACGGCGTGACGCTCGTTCCCGAGATCGCGGTCGAGTCGGAGGTGCGCGATGCCCGCATCAAGCTGCTGCGCTTCGCGGACCCGGAGCCGGGCCGCACCATCGGGCTCGCCTGGCGCTCCACGTCACCACGCAAGGCGGATTTCGCGGCGCTCGGCCGCATCATCGTGGACGCGTTGGGGATCGAGCGGGCCGCGGAGTAACGCCGCTACATCTCGGCTTCCTGCTCCAGCGCCGCGCGGTTCTCGAGGCAGTAGTAGCCCGAAATGCGCGTCACGAGCTTCACGCGCATCCAATCGTTGAGGATGCGGCTCACATTCTCGCGTGCGATGCCCGCCATGGCGGCGAGGTCGCTCTGCGTCACCTTCTGGCGCACCAGCAGGCGTCCCTGGCCGACGTCGTGGCCGAAGGCTTCGCTCAGCGCCAGCAGCGCCTGAGCGACGCGGCCCTTGAGCGAGAGGAAGCTCGCCGCGGCCACCACCGTGTTGGTGTCGCGCAGCCGCTGCACCAGCATCGCGATGATGTGGCGGTACACTTGCGGGTTCTTCTCCGCGAAGGAGTCGAACATCGTGCGGCTGATGAAGGAGAGCTCGGTCTCGCGCACGGCCGCGACCGACGCGGAGCGCGGCCGCGCGTCGATCATGGCGAACTCGCCCACGATCGCGCCCGATCCGAGGATCGCGAGAATGCGCTCACTGCCGCTCGGCGAGACCATGCTGACCTTCAAGAGGCCCTGCTCGATGCGATAGCAGCCGTCGCCCGGATCACCGGCCACGAACAGCGTCTGGTCGGATTTGAGCTTGTGCGGCCGCGCATTCGCGAACAGTCCGGACATCAGCTCGTCGGGCAGCTCCGAGAGCAGATGATTGGGCTTGCGCGCGAGTGGAGCCATGATCTGTCCGCCGTTTGATCGATTATCCCGAGTCATTGGTCGGTCGAACGGCGTTCGAGGTTCAACGCCCTCGCGACATTCATCCGAACATTCATGCGACCACGAAGCGCCGCGGATCGCAACCGGCTCGCACGTGTGACGTGCAGACATCGTGAAAAAAGGGCGACCCGCCCGCGCCAGGGGGCGACGCGGACGGGCGCCGGGTCGTCGCAGTCAGCCGTCGCTCAGTAGTAGGACGGGCAGACCTTCACGAGACCCCAGGGCTTCCGGACCCAGTAGCAGGGGTTGTAGTTGTAGAAGCCGTAGAAGCGCTTGAAGTGCCAGTGGCCGTGGTGACCATGGTGGCCGCCGTGGAAGTGGCGGCCGCCGTGGAAGCCGCGGGCCGAAGCCTCACCCGTCACCGCGAGCGTGCCGGTAGCGAGCGCGCCGGCCGCGAGCGCGACGGTGAGAAGCTTCTTGAGGTTAGCGAACATGTCAGTCTCCGAGGGTTTTTCCGCCAGAGCGCCCATCGCCCTGTGCATGGGCTCACACTAGGGACGGCCCCGTCCGTGCGATGTGACTCCCGTCACAGGAATGCGGGTTCCGCGGGTTGTTGGTGGTTCGTCGCGGGACTAGTCTTCGGGCGTTGTCAGCCGCTGGAGCAGCCGAACCAATGACGCGCCTGCGCGATCTCGTGCGCCGCGAACCGAAGCGGGGTGTCGCCATCCCGCTCTGGCTCGATCGCGTGCTCTCGATCGGCATCGTCACCCAGGATTCGCAGCTCGCGCGCCGCCAGCGCTGCGCCAATGTCGCGGCCTATGCGATGGCGCTCAACACTCTGGTCTATCTGCTGCTGTTCAACACCACCGCGAACTTCGAGGGTCTCGGAATCCTCAACATCTACAATGCGAGCGTGATGGTCGGCGCGCTGCTGGCGCCGCGCCTGCATCGCATCTCCGACAACGCGGCGACCTTCTGGCTCATCTTCCTGCTGGTGTGCGGCAATCTGTTCGCCGTGTGGGCGCTGGGGCTCAACAGCGACGTGCACATCTATTTCACCTTCGCGGGCGCCATGCTGTTCGTGTTCGGCGTGCAGAACTGGCGTCTGTTCCTCGGCTTCTTCCCGCTGTTCGTGGCCGCGCTGCTGATCTCGCTCAACTTCGCGCCGGCCGACGGCCTCCTGCTTCCGAAGGACAGCAAGCTGGTCGACATGCTCTCGAGCAATGCGTTGATCAACACCATCACGATCAATGCCGCGATCATCTTCTACGCGCTCTCCGCGCTGCGGCAGGCCGAGATGGAGCTCGAGCACCAGTACGAGCGCTCCGAGGCGCTGATCACCACCGTGATGCCGGCCTCGATCGCGGCGCGCCTGAAGTCCGGCGCGGAGGACCGCATCGCTGACCGCATCGAGAATTTGAGCGTGCTGTTCGCCGATCTCTCGGGCTTCACGGCGGCCGCGCACGACTTGCCGCCCGAGGAGGTGGTCGATTATCTCGATCGCCTGATGCGCGGCTTCGACGCGCTCGCGGAACAGCACGGCGTCGAGAAGATCAAGACCATCGGCGATTGCTATATGGCGGCCGGCGGCCTCGACGGCAGCGCGGCCGAGGGCGCCGTCGCGGTCGGCCGCTTCGCCTTTGCGCTGCTCGACGCGATCGAGCGCCAGCCACCGCTCGGCGGCCGCAAGCTCGGCCTGCGCATCGGCATTCATTGCGGGCCGGCGACCGCCGGCGTGATCGGCGACACGCGCTTCTCCTACGACGTCTGGGGTGATGCCGTGAACACGGCTTCGCGCATGGAGTCGCACGGTCTCGTGGGCCGTATCCAAGTGAGCGAAAGCTTCCGCGTCCTCGCCGGCGAAGCCTTCGCCTATGACGAGCGCGGCGCGACCGACATCAAGAGCCTCGGCACCGCGCGCACCTATTTCCTGCGGCAGCGGGAAGCACAGAATCTGTCGAAGAGCGCATAGCCCGTCACGAACGCGGCGCGCTCCCTCCCCCGCTTGCGAGGGAGGGCTGGGGAGGGGGCCTCGCCGCAAACGCGGCGCAAGCGGCGCCCCCTCTCTGTCTCGCCCCCGCAAGCGGGGGAGAGGACCACGCTGCACCGACTACGCAAGACAACAAAAGGCCGGGCGCTTGGCCCGGCCTTTCGATCTTTGTCGCTGCGGTGAGGCTTACTCGCCGGCCGCGGCCTGCTCCTGCTGGCCTTCGGCCTTCTGCTTGGCCTCGAGGTCTTCGCCGGTCTCCTGGTCGACGACCTTCATGGAGAGGCGCACCTTGCCGCGCTCGTCGAAGCCGAGCAGCTTCACCTTCACCTTGTCGCCTTCCTTGACGACCTCGGTCACCTTCTGCACGCGCCGCGACGCGAGCTGGCTGATGTGCACGAGACCGTCCTTGGCGCCGAAGAAGTTCACGAAGGCGCCGAAGTCCATGACCTTGACGACTGTGCCCTCGTAGATGTGGCCGACCTCCGGCTCGGAGGCGATCGACTTGATCCAGTTGATCGCGGCCTTGATCGACTCGAGCTTGGCCGAAGCGACCTTCACGGTGCCGTCGTCCTGGATGTCGATCTTGGCGCCGGTCTTCTCGACGATCTCGCGGATCACCTTGCCGCCCGACCCGATCACTTCGCGGATCTTGTCGGTCGGAATCGAGAACACCTCGATGCGCGGCGCATGCTCGCCGAGCTCGGCGCGGGCCGTGGTGAGCGCCTTCGCCATCTCACCGAGGATGTGCATGCGTCCGTCCTTGGCCTGGCCGAGGGCGACGCGCATGATCTCCTCGGTGATGCCCGAGATCTTGATGTCCATCTGCAGCGCGGTGACACCCTGCTCGGTGCCCGCCACCTTGAAGTCCATGTCGCCGAGATGGTCCTCGTCGCCCAGGATGTCGGAGAGCACCGCGTAGCGCTCCTCCTCCTTGATCAGGCCCATGGCGATGCCGGCGGTCGGTCGCTTCAGAGGCACGCCCGCATCCATCAGCGCCAACGAGGTGCCGCACACGGTCGCCATCGACGAGGAGCCGTTCGACTCGGTGATCTCCGAGACGACGCGGATCGTGTAGGGGAACTCGTGGTTCAGCGGCAGCACCGGATGGATCGCGCGCCAGGCGAGCTTACCGTGGCCGACCTCGCGACGCTTCGGACCGCCCATGCGGCCGGTCTCACCGACGCTGAACGGCGGGAAGTTGTAGTGCAGGAGGAAGCTCTCCTTGTAGGTCCCGGGCAGCGCGTCGATCCACTGCTCGTCCTCGCCGGTGCCCAGCGTCGCGACCACGATCGCCTGCGTCTCGCCGCGGGTGAACAGCGCCGAGCCGTGCGTGCGCGGCAGGATGCCGACTTCGCTCACGATCGGACGCACGGTCTTGAGATCGCGCCCGTCGATGCGGCGGCTGGTGTCGAGAATGTTCCAGCGCACGATCTTGGCTTCGAGCTCCTTGAATACGCCGGAAACGCGCATCTTGTCGAAGCGTGGCTCGCTGCCCTCGGGGAAGAAATGCGCCATGACCTTGGCCTTGGCGGCGTCCACGGCGTCGTGGCGTTCGCCCTTGCCCGCGATCGCATAGGCGGCGCGCAGGTCCTGCTCGACGATGCCGAGCATCTCCTTCTCGAGCTCGGCATTGTCGATGGCCTTCAGCTCGCGCGGCTCCTTGGCGGCCTTCTCGGCCAGCTGGATGATCGCGTCGATCACCGGCTGGAAGTGCCGGTGGCCGAACATCACGGCGCCGAGCATCACGTCCTCGGAGAGCTCCTTCGCCTCCGACTCGACCATCAGCACCGCGTCCTGCGTGCCCGCCACGACGAGGTCGAGCTGGCTCTCAGTCATCTCGTCGAGCTGCGGGTTGAGCACGTACTCGCCGTTGATGAAGCCGACGCGCGCCGCGCCGATCGGTCCCTGGAACGGCGCGCCCGAGAGCGTCAGCGCCGCCGAGGCCGCCACGAGGGCGAGGATATCGGGATCATTCTCCAGGTCGTGCGACATGGTCGTCACGATGATCTGCGTCTCGTTGTGCCAGCCGTCCGCGAACAGCGGGCGCACCGGACGGTCGATCAGGCGGGAGACCAGCGTCTCGCGCTCGGTCGGGCGTCCCTCACGCTTGAAATAGCCGCCCGGAATGCGGCCCGCGGCGTAGAACTTCTCCTGGTAGTCGACCGTGAGCGGCAGGAAGTCGATGCCTTCCCGCGGCTCTTTTGCCGCCACCGCGGTGGCGAGAACGGTGGTCTCGCCATAGGTCGCCAATACGGCGCCGTCGGCCTGGCGGGCGATCTTGCCGGTCTCCAGGACGAGCTTGCGCCCGCCCCAATCGAGCTCAACTCGATGAATGTCGAACATTGTCTTTTTCTCTCATGAGTGTTCGCGGAAGGCGAAAGCCATGAGCAAGACGGCGAGAAGCTGCCCGGCGGGGGCGAGCCCACGCAACGAGACAGCGTCCAGCGATCCTGCCATGGCCTTCGAGTCTTCCGTCGGTTCGTCCGGACGCCCTCTGGTCGCCCGGTACTTCGGCAGCCTTCGCTGCCACGCAACCGCGGACGCAACACGTCCGCTTACCAGAGCATGATCCCAAAAAGGGAAAACCGGTTTCCGAAGGGATCACGCTCAAACGAGAAGCGCGCGAGAGACTCGCGCGCGAAACATCAGCGACGAATGCCGAGCTTCTCGATTAGGGTCTTGTAGCGCGACTCGTCGGCGCGCTTGAGATAGTCGAGCAGCTGGCGACGCTGGGAGACCAGCTTGAGGAGACCGCGCCGCGAATGATTGTCCTTGGCGTGGCTCTTGAAGTGCTCGGTGAGGTTGGTGATGCGCTCCGTGAGGATCGCGACCTGCACCTCCGGCGACCCGGTGTCGCCGGACTTGGTTCCGTAAGTCTTGATGAGTTCGGCCTTGCGGTCGGCAGCAATCGACATCGTGGTCCTCTTTCTCTTGTGTGTTGGGTGGCGAAGCGGGTGCCAAGACCTTCAAGGGTTTGGCGCTTGGGGCTTCGCCGTGTCGCGGCCAGGCCGGGATGTCGTCCAGCGGGGTCGCATGTCGTAAAGTCATACGCGCGGGAGTGGCCCGCGCGATGCGGCGGAATATACGCGAAAGCGCCCGGCTGGCCAGCGAAATATGTGACCCTGCCGCGACGGCATTAAACCATTAAAAACGCATAAGATTTCCCGAATCCGCAAGGCTCACGAGCGCACGTGGAAGATGCGCCGCGGATGCAGCTCCCCGCCCTCCACCTCGGCGAGCGCGATGAGGTCGCCCTGGGTCGAGACCGCGACCCAGCCGCCCATCACGGGCGCGTCCCGCCCGCGCAGCAGCACGGGCTGGCCCTGGGTCAGCCGGGCCGCGTCTGAGCGGCTCACGGCCAGCGCCGGCAGCTCCTGCAGTCCGGCCTCGACCCGTCGCAGGCAGGGCTTGGCGTCGCCCGCCGCGGCGGCTTCCTGCAGGGCGTCGAGCGTCACCGTGTCGGTCTCGGCGAACGGACCCACGGCGGTGCGCCGCAGCGCCGCCACGTGCCCCAGCGTCTCGAGCGCCCGGCCCATGTCGCGCGCGATGGCGCGCACATAGGTACCTTTGCCGCATTCGGCTTCGAACACCGCATGGTCGGCGTCCGGCATGGCGACGAGGGTGAGGCGATGGATCTCGATCTGCCGCGGCGCGAGCTCCACGGCCTCGCCGTCGCGGGCGAGGTCATAGGCGCGCTCGCCCTGGATCTTGATGGCCGAGAAGCGCGGCGGCACTTGCGTGATCGTGCCCGTGAAGTTCGCGAGCTGCGCGCGGATCGCTTCTTCCGAAGGCCGCTCGGTGCGCTGTTCGGTGATGCGTCCTTCCGCGTCGTCCGTGTCGGTCTCGACGCCCCAGCGCACCGTGAAGCGATAGGCCTTGCGGCCCTCCATCACGAACGGCACCGTCTTCGTGGCCTCGCCGAGCGCGATCGGCAGCACGCCCGAGGCGAGCGGATCGAGCGTGCCCGCATGCCCGGCCTTCTTGGCCGAGAACACGCGCTTCGCCACTGCCACCGCGTGGGTCGAGGTCATGCCGACCGGCTTGTCGAGCAGCAGCCAGCCGTCCACGTCGCGCTTCTCGCGCCGCGGCTGCGGACCGCGCTTTTCTTTGCGCGACGTCTGTCCTGCGTTCGCGACCTGCCGGTTCTCCTCGGCGATCGTGTGGCTGCTCGCCAGCGCGCGCAGAGGGTCCTCTTTCGACGGATCCGCCGTCATTCCTCGTCCCCCTTGTCGAGGTCGCGCTTCACCTCGGGCGAGCGCAGCAGCCGCTCGATGCGCTCCGCCTCGTCGAAGCGGTCATCGATGCGGAAGCGGAGGTCGGGTGCGAATTTCAGGTTCACGCGATGCGCGACCTCGCCGCGCAGGAAGCGCTTGTTGCGCTCGAGTGCGTCGAGCACGTCCTTCTCGTCGCGCCCGCCCATCGGCATCACATAGACCGTCGCCATGCGCAGGTCCGGCGACATGCGCACCTCGGGCACCGTGATCAGATGCCCCTCGATCACCGGATCATGGATGTCGCCGCGCGAGAGCATCTCGGCCAGCGCATGACGGATCAGCTCGCCCACGCGCAACGCGCGTTGCGAGGGAGCGGATGCCTGCTGCTTGTTGGAGCGGCGTGCCATGTTGAGACCAAACAGGCTCTTGGCCTGACGGGGCGCGGCAATCAGCGCCCGAAACGGATTGGCCGGGCCTGAGCCCGGCCATGTTGAAATTGCGACGCGCGAAGCCTTACAGCGTCCGCTGGATCGTCTCCACGCGGTAGCACTCGATGACGTCGCCCTGGCGCATGTCCTGGTAGTTCTCGAAGGCCATGCCGCACTCCTGGCCGGCCGTGACTTCCTTGGCGTCGTCCTTGAAGCGCTTGAGCTGCGAGAGCTTGCCTTCGTGGATCACGACATTGTCGCGGATCAGGCGGACATTGGCGCCGCGCTCGACGGTGCCGTCGGTGACGCGGCAGCCCGCGACCTTGCCGACCTTCGAGACGTTGAAGATCTCGAGAATCGTCGCATTGCCCAGCATGGTCTCGCGCAGCGTGGGAGCGAGCAGGCCCGACATCGCCGCCTTCACGTCATCCACGAGGTTGTAGATGATGTTGTAGTAGCGGATCTCGGTGCCCGAGCGGTCGGCCGCCTCGCGCGCTTCCTTGTGGGCGCGCACGTTGAAGCCGATGATCGCCGCACCCGAGGCCGCCGCCAGCGTGACGTCGGATTCCGTGATGGCGCCGACGCCGGCGAGCAGCACGCGCGCGCCGACCTCGTCGGTGCCGAGCTTGTCGAGCGCGCCGATGATCGCTTCGACCGAGCCCTGCACGTCGCCCTTGATCAGCAGCGGGAATTCCTTGCGGCCCGCGGCGGTCTTGAGCTGCGTCATCATCTGCTCGAGCGAGCCGCGTCCGCCGCCCGCGCGGGCCGCGGCGTTGTCGCGCTTCTGACGCACACGATAGCCCGTCACTTCGCGGGCCCGCGCTTCGTTCTCTACCACGGCGAGCCGGTCACCCGCCTCCGGCGGCTCGCGGAAGCCGAGCACCTCGACCGGAGCCGACGGACCGGCTTCGGTCACGGTCGCGCCGGTGTCCGAGACCAGAGCGCGCACGCGGCCCCATTCGGCGCCGGCCACCACGATGTCGCCGACGCGCAGCGTGCCGCGCTGCACCAGCACGGTCGCCACCGGGCCGCGGCCGCGGTCGAGTTTCGCCTCGATCACGGTGCCCTCGGCCGCGCGGGTCGGATTGGCCTTCAGATCGAGGATTTCGGCCTGCAGGCCGATCGCCTCGAGCAGCTTGTCGAGGTTCATCTTCTTGGTCGCCGAGACCTCCACCTCTTGGGTCTCACCGCCCAGGGACTCGACCTGCACTTCGTGCTGGAGGAGCTCGGTGCGCACGCGGTCGGGCTTGGCGTCGGCCTTGTCGATCTTGTTGATCGCCACGATCATGGGCACCTTCGCGGCCTTCGCGTGCTGAATCGCTTCGGCCGTCTGCGGCATGACGCCGTCGTCGGCCGCGACCACCAGCACCACCACGTCGGTCACCTTTGCGCCGCGCGCGCGCATCGCCGTGAAGGCGGCGTGGCCGGGCGTGTCGATGAACGTGATCTTGGCGCCCGAGGGCGAAGCCACCTGGTAGGCGCCGATATGCTGCGTGATGCCGCCCGCTTCGCCGCTCACCACATTGGCGGAGCGGATGGCGTCGAGCAGCGAGGTTTTGCCGTGGTCGACGTGACCCATGATGGTCACGACCGGCGGACGCGGGACCAGGTTGCCGGGCTCGTCCACCACGTCGAACAGGCCTTCCTCGACGTCGGACTCCGCCACGCGGCGCACCGTGTGGCCGAGCTCCTCGGCGACGAGCTGGGCCGTGTCTGCGTCGATCACGTCGGTGATCTTCACCATCTGGCCCTGCTTCATCAGCAGACGGATCACGTCCACGGCGCGCTCCGCCATGCGGTTGGCGAGCTCCTGGATCGTGATGGTCTCAGGGATCGTGACCTCGCGCGAGATTTTCTCCTTGGTCTCCACCTCGCGGTGGCCGGTCATGCGCTGCACGCGGCGCCGGAACGCCGCAACCGAGCGCTCGCGCTCCTCGCCGGAGCTCATGGCCGTGACCAGGGTCAGGCGGCCGCGCTGCTTCTCGGTGCTCGTGCGGGTCGGCTTCGGCGGCGGAACCGGGCGTGCGGGCCCAGCGCCGCGGCGCGGACCGCGCCGGCCCTCGTCCTCTTCGACCTCGGGCTTCAGGGTACGGGCAGTCGGGGTCGCCGGCGCAGCGGTCTTCGCGGCGGTCTTCTCCTCTTCGCCGCCCAGGCGCTTGCGCGCGACCTCGTCGGCCTTGCGCTTGGTCTCCTCGTCGTGCTTGCGGCGGACCTCCTCGGCGCGCTTGCGCGACTCGGCGGCTTCGCGATCCTTCTTCTCGACCGCCTCGCGCTCGGCGCGGCGGCGCGCCTCTTCCTCGGCGATCTTGCGCTCTTCGGCTTTGCGCACGCGCGCGTCGGCCAGCGCATGGG
>JAEYAU010000198.1 GCA_023404705.1 Pseudomonadota bacterium | reverse complement strand
GCCTCCGCCGCCGCGCTTCGATGAGCGCGCCGAGCCACGGCCGATGCGTGGTGGCGGCCAGCGTCCGCCGCTCACGGCAGACGAGCTCACCGACACGCCGCGCCGCTCGCGCGTCGGCCTGATCGCGGCGCTGCTGACGGTGCTGATCATCCTCGGCCTCGGCGCCACCGCGTTCTGGAAGCGCGACACCATCGCGGGCCTGTTCAATGCGGTCCGCGGCAAGCCGCAGGTCGCACAGAAGCAGCAGACCGAGCCGCCGAAGCAGAAGATTCCGGACCGCGTCGGCCAGCCCGATCAGCAGGCGACGCAGGGCCAGCCGAAGACCGACACGCAGACGCCGCCGCAGGCCGGAGGCGCCGCCGTCGCGCAACGTGTCGTGCTGTACGAAGAGGATCCGTCGGATCCGCAGGGCAAGCGCTATATCGGCTCCGCGATCTGGCGCACCGAGCAGGTCGCGCCGTCGCCGGGCGCGCCGCCGGATCTCGCGGTGCGCGCCGATCTCGAAGTGCCCGAGCGGCGCATGACCATGACGTTCACGCTGCGCCGCAACGCCGACCAGACGCTGCCCGCGAGCCACACGATCGAGCTCACGTTCAATCTGCCGGCCGACTTCCCGTTCGGCGGCATCGCCAACGTGCCCGGCATCCTGATGAAGCAGGCCGAGCAGACGCGCGGCGCGCCGCTCGCCGGCCTCGCCGTGAAGGTCACCTCGGGCTTCTTCCTGGTCGGCCTCTCGGCCGTCGAGACCGACCAGCAGCGCAACATGCAGCTGCTCAAGGAAAGGTCGTGGTTCGACATCCCGATCGTCTACAACAACGGCCGCCGCGCCATCCTGGCGATCGAGAAAGGCAACCCTGGCGAACGCGCCTTCGAGGAAGCGTTCAAGGCCTGGGGTCAGTAGCAGCGCACTCTTGACCTATCGTCCGTCACCCTGAGGCGCTCGCGCGTTAGCGCGAGCCTCGAAGGGCGACGGCCCGGGCGGTGCAGCATGCAAGCTGCGCTTCCCGGGCCGTTCATCCTTCGAGGCTCGCGAGCTATGCTCGCTCGCGCCTCAGGATGACGGATGAGAGTTGGGAGGAATACAGGATGCCGAGAGAAATCCGTGTCGCGACCTTCGCGGGGCCGGGGAGCCAGCCTGTCATTCGCACGGTGCCCTGGCCGAAGGTCGGCAGGAAGGCCGCGCTGATCCAGATCGGCGCGTGCGGCGTCTGCGGCACGGACCTGCACATTCTCAAAGGGCACTGGCCGAAGCCGCTGCCGTGGCCGTTCACGCTCGGGCACGAGATCGGCGGCGTGATCGTCGAGAAGGGCGCGGAGTTTCGCGCCGACTTCATGGAGAAGCCGCTCGATGTCGGCTCCAAGGTGATGATCCCGCCGCTCATGCCGTGCGGCAGCTGCTACTACTGCGTCCACTATCCGGAGAATGCCAACAAGTGTCTGACGCCCGTCTATTACGGGCGTTATCTCGGTTTCGACAAGGCGCCGCATCTCTGGGGCGGCTGGGCCGAGTATGTCTATGTGGATCTCGAGATGCTGCCCGGCACCAAGATCTACAAGCTCTACGACGACATGCCGCTGCGCCTCGGCGCGCTCTCGGAGCCGCTCACCTCCTGCATCCGCGCGTTCAACCGCGCGATCGAGGCGGGGCGCTTCAAGTGGGGACAGACCGTCGTCATCCAGGGCTCGGGGCCGATCGGCATTCTGGCGGTCGCGGCCGCGCAGGAAATGGGGGCAGGGCGCGTGATCTGCGTCGGCGCGCCCGAGCAGCCCCGCTTGGCCCTCGCGCGAAAATTCGGCGCGGAGGCGACCGTCAACATCGAGGAGCTGAAGACGCCCGACGCGCGCATCGCGCGCGTGCGCGACATCGTCGGCGGCTTCGGCGCCGATCTCGTGATGGACTGCTCGGGCCATCCGAGCGCAGGGCCCGAAGGCATCGAGTTCCTGCGCGACGGCGGCACCTATGTCGAGATGGGCCAGTTCACCGACGCGGGCGCGATCATGACCTCGTGGCACCGCATCTGCGCGAAAGACCTCAACGTGCTCGGCTCCTGGGCCTTCACGGCGAACGACCTGCCGCTCGGCGTCGACATGCTCTATCGCACGCGCGCGAAGTATCCGTGGCTCGACATGCAGACGATCTATCCGTTCACCGAGGAGGGCGTGTCGAACGCGGTTGCGGACGCGATGGCGATGAAGACCGTGAAGAGCACGATCGTGCCGTGGCCGGAGCTGGTGTGACCGCGCCGCTGCTCCCTGTATGATGCGCCCCGAGTCTCATCAGACGGGAGGTTGTCATGGACATCACGCGCATGGGGGAAAAGAAGACCCTCCGCGCCAAGGCGGACTGGTTCACGGGCACGGTCTACCAGGATCCCATCATCGAAGCGCCGGCGCCGGCGCGCCTCCGTGCCACGCGCGTGAGCTTCGAGCCGGGCGCGCGCACCAACTGGCACACCCATCCGCTCGGCCAGACGCTGCACGTGCTCTGGGGCATCGGCCGCGTGCAACGCGAGGGCAGTCCCGTGCAGGAGATCCGCGCCGGCGACACCGTGTGGATTCCGCCGGGCGAGAAGCACTGGCATGGCGCCAGCCCCAATATGCGCATGGTCCACATCGCGATGCAGGAAGCCGACGAGCGCGGCAAGCATGTCGAGTGGATGGAGCCGGTGAGTGACAGCGACTATCACGGGCAGCCGAGCGAGACGTGATGATGTAGGGCGCAATAGCCGCGCAGCGGCGTATTGCGCCGGCAGGCTATCGGCTCGCGCCGGAGTTGGTTGAGAGTTACATGGCGCAATACGCGCTTCGCGCTATTGCGCCCTACGAAGCAAAAAAACAAAACGGCCCGGCTCGCGCCCCGCCCTTTCGCATAAGTCACAGAGGA
>JAEYAU010000164.1 GCA_023404705.1 Pseudomonadota bacterium | reverse complement strand
CTCAGCGTGCGCGGCAAGGCCCCCCCCCCACCCTCCCCCGCACGCGGGGGAGGGAGAGGCGAGGCGGAGTACGTTTAAAAGCACTCACGAGGCGGCGCGCTCGTCGAGCACCGCGCGCACCTTGGTGGCGAGGTCGCGCCGGCGATAGGGCTTGCCGAGCAGGTAGGCGCTCGGCAGCGCATCGGTGGCGAGCGAGACGGACTGCGCGCCCGCATAGCCGGTGGTGTAGAGCACCTTCAGCCCGGGCAGCAGCTTGCGCGCTTCCTCACCGAGCTCGCGGCCGTTCATGCCGCCGGGCATCACCATGTCGGTGAACAGGAGATCGGGGTGCAGCCCGTCGCGCAGCAGGGCCATGGCCTCGCCGGCATGCTCGGCCGCGATCACGTGATAGCCGAGCGCGATCAGCTGATGCTCGGTATGCGCGCGCACCAGCGCATCGTCCTCGACCAGCAGGATGACCTCGCGTCCGCTCGGCAGCTCGGTGGGCGCGTTGGCGGCCGGCTCGAGCGCGACCTCGGCGGCGTGCGCGCGCGGCAAGTAAAGCTTCACGACGGTGCCGACGCCGACCTCGGAATAGACCTGGATGTGGCCCTCCGATTGCTTGACGAAGCCATAGACCATGCTCAGGCCGAGGCCGGTGCCGCGGCCGACCTCCTTGGTGGTGAAGAAGGGCTCGAACACATGGGCGAGCACCTCGGGCGGCATGCCGGAGCCGGTGTCGCCGACCGCGACCATGACGTAATCGCCGGGCTTCGCCTCGAGCCGGGTGGAGGTTTCGTCGAGCTCGACATTGCCGGTCTCGATGGTGAGGCGGCCGCGCTCCGGCATGGCGTCGCGGGCATTGACCGCGAGATTGAGCACGGCGTTCTCGAGCTGCCCGGGATCGACCTGCGCGGGCCAGAGATCGTCGGCGCGCACGAAGCGGATGTCGATGTGCTCGCCGAGCGTGCGATGCATCAGCGGCTCCATGCGGAACAGGAGATCGTTCACGTCGGTCGGCTTCGGCTCCAGCGCCTGCTGGCGGCCGAAAGCCAGCAATCGACGCGTGAGGTCGGCGCCGCGATCGGCGGCGCCGCGCATCGCGACCGCGAGGGTGCGCAGGCTCTCGTTCTCGACCCGGCTCGCGAGCACATCGGAATTGAGCAGGATCGCGGTGAGCAGGTTGTTGAAGTCGTGGGCGATGCCGCCGGTGAGCTGGCCGAGCGCCTCCATCTTCTGGGCATGGGCGAGCGCCGACTGCACGCGCTTGAGCTCGCTGATGTCGACCATGATGGTGCCGAGCGCGCTCACCTCGCCATTGTCCTCGATCACCGGAAACTTGACCACGAGCGAGGACCGGCCGCCGTCCGGATCGACGATCTCGCGCTGGCTCGCGCGCTTGGATTCGATCACGGCCTTGTCGTGCGCCATGGTCTCCTCGGCGAACGCGCGCGGCCGGATGTCGAGCGCGGTCTTGCCGAGGATCTGGTCCGCCTCGCGTCCGAGATAGTCCTGGAACGCGCGGTTGGCGAAGGTGTAGCGGCCCTCGAGGTCCTTGAGCGTGACCATCATGGGCGTGTGATCCATGACGGCCTGGAAGCGCGCCTGGTTGGCGCGCAGCGAGACATTCGCGTCGTCGCGCTGGGCGACCGCGGTCGCGAGCGCATCGGCCTGCGCCATGACGCGCGTCTCGGCCGCGCTGCGGGCGCGGATCTCGTGGCCGATCAGGAAGCCGGCGCCGAGCAAGAGAAAGCCGACCACGATGATCACGGCGGCGCCCGCGACGGCCTCGTTACGCCAGGCCGCGAGAACGTCCTTCTCGGCGAGCGAGACGGCGACCGCGAGCGGCGGATCGGCGCTCTGACGATAAGCCGTCAGGTAGTCCTCGCGCGACGCGCCGAGCGGCGCGCGCAGGAAGCCGCGGATCGGCTCATCGCTCTCCACTGCGCGGGTGAGGTCGGCCGGCGCGCGCTCCCCCATGGGATCGGTGCCGGATGGCTCGCGAAACAGCACGAGGCCAGTGGGATGCAGCACCCAGAGGAGGCCGTTGGGCCCGAGATCGACCGACTTGTAGAAGCCGCGCAGGCGCTCGGGCTCGAAGGTGACGACGACGGCGCCGGCGAATTTTCCGTCCGCCGTCGTCAGCCGGCGGCCGATGGGGATCAGCGGGCGCTGGTCGATCACGCTGGGAAACGGCTTGTCGACCACGATGCGATCGGTCGTCTCGGCGGAGATCTGCTGGAAGAGATAGAGACCACGGCGCGACTGGCCGACGAGCTGATCGACCGTCGACTGCGTGATGGTGCCAGTCTCGTCGATGACGCTGATCGAGCCGGCGCCAGGCAGGCTGTCCTGCATGGCCTTGAGCAGGGTCCAGGCCTCACGTGGCGCGCGCGGGCCGCCGACGCCCTGGCTGTGCTGGGCGAGTTGCGCCAGCGTGGTCTCGAAGCCGTTGAGGGTGCGCGCGAGGTGCTCGCTCAGGATCAGCGCGAGGTTGGCGGCGCGCGCCTCGCCGGCGCGCAGGCTCTCCTGATGCCGCCACCACAGATTCCCGGCGAGCAGGATCGCGAGGGTGACGAACACGCCGGCAATCAGCAGGTTGACCGACGTGTGCAGCCGGTCCGGTTTCTTGCTCGTGGCGCTCTGAGGCTCTTGGGTCGGCATCCTATGCTCGCGGTCAGCGGGCCGTCGGTCTCGGCAGACTCAAGGTCGCAAATCAGTGTTCACATTATAGGCTCGGCGCCTTCGGCTTGTCACAGCCGCCGCCGGTGCTTCCACGGCCGGGTTCCGGGCCGTCCCCTTCGAATGATCTGCGAGGGAAACAGTTCCGCCGCGTCAGGTTGCGGATCGGCCGATCTGCCCGGCGCGCAGGGCTCAGGCGCTCTCCCGCGGCGGCACCGACACCACGGCCTCGCCGTCGAGCACGACCTTGCCGTCGACCAGGGCCTCGCAGGCGAGGCGCACCCTGCGGCCGGCCGGAACGAGCTCCACCACCTCGACCGTGACCGTGACGACGTCGCCGATGCGCACGGGCGCCTGGAAATTGAGGGTCTGCGAGCGATAGACCGCGCCCGGACCGGGCAGGCGCGTGCCCAGCACGGCGGAGATCAGGCTTGCCGTATAGAGGCCATGGGCAATGCGCTGGCCGAACTTCGTGCCGGAGGCATAGACGTCGCAGAGATGGATCGGGTTCTCGTCGCCCGAGATGCGCGCGAAGCCGACCACGTCGGTCTCCATCACGGTCTTCATCAGCACCTCGCGCATGCCGACATGCAGGTCCTCGAAGAAGAGGACGCGAAGCATGCGAGGGTCGACCGGAGGCGTCGGATACTGGGCCGTCATGAGCGCCGTTTCATCGTTGATGAAGGGTTAATACTCGCTGGCTGGCCTCCCGCCTAGCCCGCCTTTGGTGTGATGGACGCGTCAGAAACCCGCTGGTCATCAGGGCATCTGCGTAAAGACCTGCCCAATTAACCGGATATTCAAACGGGCTTGCTAGCTTCCCATCGCTGGGAAGGGGCCGGGCCGGAAGGCTCGCGCGGGATACTTCTCAACGTACCAAGTCGTCAGGGCGACAAGGCGCGAGCGCGCCAGAAAGACGCGTAACGGAGAAGGGACGATGGCTGTCGACATGACGATGCCGATCCTCGTGGTCGATGATTACAACACGATGATCCGCATCATCCGCAATCTGCTCAAGCAGCTGGGCTTCGAGGATATCGATGACGCCTCGGACGGCTCCGCCGCGCTCGCCAAGATGCGCGAGAAGAAATACGGGCTCGTGATCTCCGACTGGAACATGGAGCCGATGACGGGCTACGAGCTGCTCAAGGAAGTGCGCGCGGATCCCGGCCTGAACAAGACGCCGTTCATCATGGTCACGGCCGAGTCCAAGACCGAGAACGTGATCGCGGCGAAGAAGGCCGGCGTGAACAACTACATCGTGAAGCCGTTCAACGCGCAGACGCTCAAGACCAAGATCGAAGCGGTGTTCGCCGAGTAAGGCGGACACTTCACGCGGACCCGCAACGGTCCGCAACCCGCCCGTAACAACCAACAAGAACGGGCGGTTCGGGGGCTGCCTCGCCTCTCCGGCGGGGAAGGACAGGAGCGGGGCTATGGCTCTGGCAGACGCAAGTCATTTCGACCGGCTGGTCGACTTTCTCAGGCAGAAGCGTGAGAACGTCACCTTCCACGACATCATCACGCTGGCGGAAGTCACGGCGCAGTCGCTGCAGAGCTTCTTCCAGGCGATGGACGCCAAGGTCTACGGCGAGCTGCGCGAGATCGCGGGCTATATCGAGGCCATGCGCCGCGAGATCGGCGTGCTCGGCGTCAACGAGCTCAAGAACACGCGCATCCCCTCGGCCGGCGAGGAGCTCGGCGCCATCGTCAAGGCGACCGAGAACGCCACCAACACGATCATGGAATGCGCCGAGGCACTGATGGCCGCCGACGCGAGCGATCCGGCCGCATACAAAGCGCTGGTGGACGAGAAGATGCTGCTGATCTTCGAGGCCTGCTCGTTCCAGGACATCACGGGCCAGCGCATCGCCAAGGTGGTCGAGACGCTGCAGCACATCGAGAGCCGCGTCGCGCGCTTCGCCGACGTGATGCAGGCGAAGGATCTCGACACCATTCTGACCGAGTCCGAGCGCGCCCGCGCGGAGCGCAAGCAGAAGCTGATGCTCAACGGGCCGCAGCTCGACGGCCAGGGCCACGACCAGACTTCGGTCGACCGCTTGTTCGGCTGATCGGCGCAAGAGAGATGATACAGAGAGGGCCCCGTTCGGGGCCCTCTTCGTTTGCGCCGCAGCTACCACGTCAGGCGGCGCGTCGCAGCCTTCGGCAATTGCCCAGCGGCCGCGAACATGGCGGCGAGCGCCTCCGGATCGGGCGCATCGCGGTGGCCGAGCTCCTCGGCATGAATGCCGGCGGTGACGAAGAGGCAGTCGACGCCGAGATCGACGGCGCCGCGCAGGTCGGTGCGCACCGAGTCGCCGATCGCGAGCAGGCGCGGCAGCGCCACCTCCTTGCCGCGGGCGCGCGCGATCTTGGCGCGGCCGAGCTCGTAGATCGCAGGGTACGGCTTGCCCGCGTAGAGCACCTTGCCGCCCATCTCGGCGTAGAGATCGGCGACGGCGCCCGCGCAATAAACGAGACGGCGGCCGCGCTCCACCACCTTGTCGGGATTGGCGCAGACCATGAACAGGTTGCGCGCGCGCAGCTTGCCGAGCAGGTCGCGATAGTCCTCCGGCGTCTCGGTCTCGTCGTCCCAGAGGCCGGTGCAGACCACGTAGTCGGCCGTCTCGAGCGGCCCGAGCGGCGCGTCCAGCCCGTCGAAGGTGCCGACGTCGCGCTCGGGGCCGATGTGGAACAGGCGCGTGCCCGGCCGCCCCGCCACGTAGTCGCGGGTGACGTCGCCCGAGGTGACGATGTCGTCATAGGCGTCGCGCGGCACGCCCATCTTGTCGAGCATATGGCCGACGAAATCGCCGGGGCGCGGCGCGTTCGAGATCAGCACCACGGTGCCGCCCTGGGCGCGGAAGCGGCGCAGCGCGTCGCCGGCCTCCGGGAAGGCCGCGATGCCGTTGTGGATCACGCCCCAGACATCGGAGAGGACGGCGTCGTAGTTGGGGGCGAGCGTGGAGAAATGGTCGGTCAGCTGCATCGCGGATGGGCCGGGGCTGGGGGCGGGAGGGGGCTGACTTAGACGATCCGGCGGCCGGCGTCACGGGGGGCGAGCCAGCCCTTGCGGAAGGCGCCCGGCGTGACGCCGTGCATGGTCCGGAAGGCGCGGGAGAGGTGGCTCTGGTCGGCGAAGCCGGCCGCCGCGGCAGCCTCGGCGAGACCGGCGCCCTCCCCGATCAGAGCGCTGGCGCGGCGCAGGCGACGGTCGCGGATGAAGGCGCCGGGCGTGAGACCGGTCACCTTCTTGAAGTCGCGGATGACCTGAAAGCGCGTCACGCCGGCCGTGCGGGCGAGGCGCTGCAGGTCGAGGGTCGAGGCGAGATCCTGCTCGATCGCTTGGGCGTAGCGCGCGAGCCTGCGGTGCGCTCCGGAGTCCTCGGTCTCCTCGGGCTGCTGTCCCCAATCGCCGTAGCGCAGCAGCAGGCGGCGCAGCGCGACCAGCATCGCGGTCTCCGCCTCGGCGGCCTCGTGCGACATGGAGCTCTCGTGCGCGGCGCGCAACGCCGCCGCGAGCGCGCGGTCCTCGATCAGCCTGCGCGGAAACATCGGCGTGTGCTCGCGGCCGAGCTCGCGCGCGATGCCGCTCATGAGATCGACCGTCGGATAGAAGGTGCGATAGGCCCAGCCGCTCTCGGCGCCCGCCTCGCCGTCGTGCCACTCCTCGGGATTGACGACCAGCACGCTGCCGGCCGGCGCCAGCACGGTCTCGCGGCTGACGCGGACGCGCTCGCAGCCTTCGGTGATCAGCGCGATCACGTAAGTCGGATGCGTGTGCAGCTCGTAGCGATGTTGCGTGAAGCGCGCCGCGAGCAGGCCGAGATCGGCGAAGCGCGGGTGGCGCCAGAAGGTCGCGGTCTCGGGCATGCGGGTCAATCCGGTTCAAGACCGTCATGCCATGGCGGCCTAGCTTGGGCAAACTGGCGCGCCGCTCAAGAGATGACGATGTTACCCAATGATCCGGTCACCGCGATCACGCCCGAGGTGATCGCGTGGCGCCAGCACATCCATGCCAACCCGGAGCTCGGCTTCCGCGAGCACGAGACCGCGCGCTTCGTGGCTGCGCAACTGCGCGCGTTCGGCCTCGAGGTGCATGAAGGGATCGGCGGCACCGGCGTGGTCGGCGTGCTGCGCGCCGGGAGCGGCACGCGCGCGATCGGCCTGCGCGCCGAGCTCGACGCGCTGCCCGTGACGGAGCGCACCGGCCTCCCCTATGCGTCGCGCAATGCGGGCGTGATGCATGCCTGCGGGCATGACGGACACACCGCGATGCTGCTCGGCGCTGCGAAGCTGCTGAGCGAAGGACCGCGCTTCGACGGCACGGTCTATTTCATCTTTCAGCCCGCCGAGGAGAACGACGGCGGCAGCCAGCGCATGATCGACGACGGGCTGTTCGCGCGCTTTCCGGTCGACGAGGTTTATGCAGTGCACAATTGGCCCGGCGTGCCGCTCGGCACGATCGCGGTGCGCAGCGGGCCCATGATGGCGGCGGTCGACATGTTCGAAGTTCGCTTCTCGGGAACGGGCGCGCATGCCGCGATGCCGCATCTCGGCGACGATCCGATCCTCGCGGCCGGCGCCTTCGTCACGGCCGTGCAGCGCATCGTCAGCCGCTCGGTCGATCCGCAGAGCGCGCTGGTCATAAGCCTCACGCAGATCCACGGCGGCAATGTCGGCAACATCGTGCCGGCCGACGTGTGGCTGCAGGGCACGTGCCGCTTCTTCGAAGCGTCGTTCTCGGCGCGCTGCGAGACGCTGATCCGTGAGATCGCGCAAGGCATCGCGGCCGCGCACGGCGTGAGCGCGACGCTCGACTACAAGCGCGGCTATCCGCCCGTGATCAACACGCCGGAGGCCGTCGCGCGCGCCGTCGAAGCCGCGACCAGCGCGGTCGGCCGCGACCAGGTCGCGACGGATTTCGCCCCCAGCATGGGCTGCGAGGACTTCGCCTACATGATCCGCGCAACGCGGGGCTGCTACGCCTGGATCGGCGCCGGCGAGGTCGGCCCCGGCGAAGGCCTGCACGGCGAGCGCTACGTCTTCAACGACGCGATCGTGCCGACCGTGCTGCGCTATTGGGTGAGTTTGGTGGAGGGGGTGCTGGCGGTGGGGGGCACTGAGGCCTGACTTGCGTCCGCCACTTACTTATTTGCACCTTCGCAGCCGCGGACGCTTCAAGGTTTTGGGAAGCCGACCTCGCCTTCCGTGCTGGTTCCCAACCGGATGAGGATGGTAATCGGCTTGCTAACGTCATTCGAAATACGGCGGATCTTCAAATCCAAGCCCCGGCCCGTAAAGAAGCGTCCATCGCGATGCTCCCCCTCGCTCGCGGCGAATGTATCCACGGAGCCGTCGATACGAGTGACAACGAAGGTATATGCCAGGGCGTTCGCAGGGGACGCCGTGATGGAATAGTAATGAATGAAATACCTGCGATCGGCCTTCGCATGAGGAGGATGGTACTTTAGATTTTTCGTGATTTCCGTTTGACCGCTTTCGATCCTTGCTTGCCCGGATTGATGTGCCGCGAAGGTCGGCTCGCTCAGTGCCGCGACTACTACCGCAAATGTCAACATAGCGAGATAGGCACGCATCACGGCCTCGAAGATAGCTGACGCCCTGGACGGTGAAACAGAAGTCGGCCCGGTTAGTGAGGCTCGTCGCCCCTTACGCGCGTCTCACCACACCCCTTGCCAGTTGCGCGATGGCGCCGGGGCGGCTTGCCGGGCGCGGGGGCTCGGCGCCGGTCGGCGGGGCCGCGCGGGTGGTGTCAGCGGGCTCGACGCGGCGCGGGGGCTCGGCGGCGCCCTGCAGGACCTCGCTGCGCACGGGGCGCGGCGGGGAGAACAGGAAGCCCTGGCCGAAGCGGACATCGTAGTCGAGCAGGTCGACCACCATGCCTTCGCTCTCGATGCGCTCGGCGATCAGGTCGATGCCGTAGCGGCCGAGCAGGTCGGAGAAGTCGGCCGGATGGATGTCGGAGCCGGCCGGGCCGCTGCGGCTGAGCAGCAGCGTCGCCGGCACCTTCACGAAGCGGAAGGCGCGCTCGGAGAGCTCGCGCGGCTCGATGCGCAGATCCGTGCAGCGGTCGAGCGAGAAACGGAAGCCGAGATCCGCGAGGGTCCCGAGGCTCTCGAACTCGATCGGCCCCATGCCGCGCAGCGCTCCTTGAGAGAACTCGAACACCAGGAACGGCGCCAGCGCGCGGTTTGCCTCGAGGAAGTCCGAGACCTGCTGGAAGACCTGGGTGTCGGCGAGCGTCGTGAGCGACACGTTGCAGAACAGGCCGACCTCGCGGTTCTTGGCGGTCAGCCGCCGCACCACCTGCACGCAGCGGAACAGCATCAGATTGTCGATCGCGGGCATCAGCCCGGCGTTCTCGGCGAAGGCGAGGTAGTCGGCCGGCAGGATCAGCTCGCCGTCCTCGTCGCGCAGGCGCGACAGCGCCTCGTAGTAGCGCACCTTGCGCTGCGGCAGCGTGACGATCGGCTGCAGATAGAGATCGACGCGGTTCGACTCCACGGCGCGGCCGATCAGCGCCGCGACCTCGGCCGGCTCCTTGCCGTGGAAGCGCCCGCCGGCGCCGTGCGGCACGGCCTCGCCGAGCTCGGCGCGATCCGCGGTCTGCGCGGTCTCGCCCTGGCC
>JAEYAU010000140.1 GCA_023404705.1 Pseudomonadota bacterium | reverse complement strand
ACCCTGAGGTGCGAGGGCGAAGCCCGAGCCTCGAAGGGCGACGGCCGCTGAGCCGCCGCGCACTCGTTGCAGCGCCTCGGCCGTTCATCCTTCGAGGCTCGCGGACTTCGTCCGCTCGCACCTCAGGATGACGGGTCAAGGTTGAGCGAGCAGACATTGTCCTCACCCCGGCAGCTGCCCCTTGCACTCGGCCAGCGTTTTCGGCAGCGCCGGCAGATCCGAGAACAGCTCCGGCTTCTTATCCATCACGCGCTTGAGCACCGTGTCATCGATGAACTCGGCGGCCTCGAACGGCTTGTCGCGCTTGATCAGGCCGTCCTTGATCATATCATTGCCGGCGCGCACGATGCCTTCGGTGGTGCACACCGAGATGCGCGGATCCCAGCTCAGATACTTGAGACCTGCCTCGGCGTCTGCAACGTTGAGCCCGTCGATGTAGCGCGTGGCGATCTCGGCGGCCTGCTTCGGGTTCTTGCGGATCGCCTGCGCGGCCTCCGCGATGCCAATCGAGAACTTCTCGAGCAGGTCGTAGTTCTTGGCGATCCAGCTCTCATGCGCGACCACGCCGATCACGTCGGAGACGAGGCCGGCTTCGCCGCGACTCACCTCCACGGCGTTGGCGCCGAGCTCGCGCACGGCTTGCGACGTATAGGGCTCCCACGGCGCGATCGCGTCGGCGAGGCCCTGGGAGAGTGTGATCGGCATGTCGGCCACCGGCACGTTGACGAGCTGCGACTTGTTGATGTCGAGCTTGTGCTTGTGGAACCACATGCGCAGGTACACATCGTTGGTGCTGCCGCGCAGATAGGCGATCTTCTTGCCTTCCATCGACTTCGGATTGGCGGGGTCGATGCCGCGGTCCTTGCGGCCGATGATGGAGCGGCCGCCCGCCTTTGCGATGTGATCGGCCGCGTTGTAGTAGGGCATCACGCCCTTCAGCAGATTGCCGCTCGCGCGCGCCGAGGCCGTGGTGGTGCTGAGCGCCGCGTGACCGAACTGCGCCTCGCCGGCCTGCAGCGACTGCGTCACTTGCCGGCCGCTCGCCGTGAGCTTGACCTTCACGTTGAGACCCTGCGCGGCCCAATAGCCGTTCTCCACCGCAACGAAGGCGGGCGTCGAGAACAGGTTGTTGACGACGATGAACGTGACTTCCTGCATCGCCTGCGCATCCGCGCGCGGCGCAAAGGCTGCGACGCCGAAGAGCGCGGACGCCACAAGGGTGACGCAACGGGTGGCTGTCAGCCGAGGCATCGGGGTTCCTCCCAGAACGTTGTCCTTCCCGGACCGGCGGCTTTTTGTTTTTCCGACCGGACCATGATCCGGACGCTGTGCCGTCGGCCTTGCTCCCAATTTCGATTGATGAAATCGCGAAGCGCAGTCTCGATTAATGTGTCGCACTCGGCGCGGCGAGGCAACGACATTCGCGCGCGCCGCGCGGGCGCCGTAACGCAAAGTCTCTTTTTCCTTAGGCCTGTTCCGTGCCGAGCGTGCGCGCGAAGCCGGCGCGCTCGCGCAGCGCCGTGATCATGAGCGAGAGATCGTTGCCGACCAGCATCAGCCTGCATCCCATGCGCGCATAGAGCCGCATCGCATCCTCGCGATAAGCGCCGCCCAGCCCCGGGATCTTGTTGTGCCGACGACACGCCGCGACCACGCGCGCGACGGCCTCTTGCACCTTCGGATGGTCGACCTCGCCCGGAATGCCGAGCGACACCGACAGGTCGTTGGTGCCGACTTGCAATGCGTCAAAGCCCGGCACTGCAGCAATGGCTTCACAGTTCTCGACAGCTTCCGCCGTTTCGATGATGCCCGTGACGATGGTGAGCGCATCCGCCTGCCGCATCACCTCGGCGCCCGGTAGGCTCTTGTAGCCGAGCTGCGGCAGCAGCCCCGAGAGCGAGCGCGCGCCGCGCGGCGGATAGCGCGCCGCCGCGACCGCCCGTTCGGCATCCTCGGCCGTGTCCACATGCGGCACCACGATGCCGACCGCGCCGCCGTCGAGCGCGCGGCCGATCCAGGCCGACTCGTTCGCGGGCACGCGCACGAACGGCACCACGCCGGCGTCGAGCGCAGCGACGCAGATCTGCGGCGCGACGTCGAGCCCGGTCATGCCGTGCTCGAGATCGATGAAGAGCCAGTCGTAACCGCAGCTCGCCGCGATGCGCCCGATCTGCGCGGCGCGCGAATGCACGACGACGAGGCCGGACGCGACCCCGCCCTCCGCCATCTTCTTGCGCAGGCTCTCCGGCGTCATGCGCGCACCTTGTGGCGGCGACGGATCTCCTCGATCACGACACTGTTGTCGAGCTCGCCTTCGCCCGCGCGCACGCAGGCTTCCAGCACTTGCGCGTTCACCTCCAGTAATGGCAGCCGCTGGCCCCGGCGCTCTGCCTGGTCAAGCATGAGGTGCACGTCCTTCAGCGTCTGCCGCGCGCGACCCTTCGGCGTGAAATCCCGCGCCAGCATGCTGTCGCCTTTCACGTCCATGATCTGCGAATAGGCGGCCGAGCGCCGCGCCACGTCGAGGAATGCCTGGCCATCGAGCCCGAGTCGTTCCGCGAAGACGAGGCCCTCCGCAAGCGCCAGGCGATTGAGCCCGAGGATCAGATTGATCGCGAGCTTGGTGCGGCCCGCATCACCCGCGGCGCCGACATGAAAGCGCGTCGGGTAGATCGCGTCCAGCACGGGCCCGACTTCGGCCGCCGCATGGGCATCGCCGCCGATCAACCCGACGCCATTGCCGTGCAGCACCTGCTGGCTGGTGCCCGAGACCGGCGTCTCGACGAAGCGGATGTTCGCGTGCTGCTGCGCTAGGGCCGCGATGCGGTCCGGATCGCAAGTGCTCGCGCACAGCACGATCGCGCGCTTGCCGGCCGGCTGTGCGGCTGCGATCTGCGCGGTGGTCTCTTCGACTTGCTCGGTGTTGAAGACCGCGAGGATGATCGGCTGCGCGGTCTCTGCCACGGCTTCTAGACTGTCGACGACCTCGCCCCCTAGGGCCGCAAGGTGCGCGCGCTTGGCCGGATCGATGTCATAGCCGAGCACGGAAAAACCGGACGCGAGCAGGCGCTGCGCGAAGGCTTCCCCCATGAGGCCAATGCCGATGAGACCGACGGTGTTCTGCATGCGAAACCAACTCGAAGACCCGCTCGTCTATAGCGGGTCCGCCTACGCGCTGGCTATCGGCAAAATGTCCGGACAGATCGGTTCCGGTATCGCGAAAGATGTTACGGCGCGCGCGCGAGCGCCAGCAGGTCCGGATCGAGCGCCGCCGTTCCATCCCGGACCACGTCCGCCACCGCGGCGCGGAAGGCCGAAAGATCGATCTCCTCGGGTCCGACCACCGCAACCCCGGCCTCGTGCAGCTTCGCAAGGCACACGGTGTCGTCCTCGATGGCGAAGCCGCGTTGCGCGGCCGTGGCCTCGACGAGGGCCGCCCGCACGCCCTCGCGCACAGAGGCAGGCCAGGCATCGAACGCAGCCCGGTTCACCAGCACGGGCGCGATGCCGTGGAAATGCGCGGTCAGGCTGACGTGACGATGGAAGCGATGCAGGTTGAAGTTCACCAGATTGGTGAGCGGATTCTCCTGCGCATCGACGCGCTCCGCTTCGACCGCGGGCACCAGGTCCTTTACGTCGAGATATTGCGGCACGAAGCCGAGAGCGGCGAACACACGCTGATGGAACGCATTGTCGAGGGTGCGCAGGCGGATGCCGCGGCAGTCCTCGGGGCGGCGGATCGGCCGCAGGCGGTTCGAGATATGGCGGATGCCGTTGTCCCACCAGGCGAGGACGCGATAGCCGGTATTCGCGGCCACCGCCTCGGCGAGCCGCGCGCCGAGCTCGCCGTCGAGCCGCTCATAGGTCCGCGCCCGCTCGGTCGCCGCGAATGGCAGGTCGAGCACGCCGAGCGCCGGCACGCGACCGACCAGATAGCTCGACGCGAAATAGCAAAGCTCGAGCCGTCCGGTTTCCACCATGGCGAACAGATCGTCCGCTCTGCGGCCCTGCGCCGTCACGTTCTCGGTGAGCTCGACGTCGACGGCGCCGGCGCAGGCTCGCGCCAGCGCTTCCGAAAAGCGCCGCATCGCGCGCGTGTGGACCGAGGCAGGACCCTGATAGCCGCCGAAGCGGATGCGAACCGGCGCGAGCATGGGATGTCCGAGGCGATATGGTGGCAGGAGACGCGAGGTATACACTAACTCGTCACAGCCGCACTACGCACGCGCGCCCGGCCGCGCCTGCGTGACGCTGACATGCGCCTCCAGGATGGCGCGGTTCTCGCGCAGCTCGGCGCTGCTGCCCTCGTGCACGACGGCCCCTCGTTCGAGGATCACCGCGCGATCCGTCACGCTCAGCACCTTCTGGGCGTTCTGCTCGACCAGGATCGCGGCCATGCCCTCCTCGCGGATGACGCGGCGGAGCGCGCGCATCAGCTCCTCGACCACGATCGGCGCCAAGCCTTCGAGCGGCTCGTCCAGCAGGATGACGCGCGGATTGAGGATCAGCCCGCGGCCGACCGCCAGCATCTGCTGCTCGCCGCCCGAGAGCTGGCCACCGAAATTACCGCGCCGCTCGGCGAGCCGCGGGAACAGGTCGTAGACTTTGGCGAGCGTCCAGGGTCCGGGCTGCGCCACCGCCGTGAGGTTCTCCTCCACGGTGAGCGACTTGAAGATGTTGCGCTCCTGCGGCACCCAGCCGATTCCCGCATGGGCCCGCTGGTCCGGACGCAGGCTCGTGATGTCGCGTCCGTCGAGGCGGATGCTGCCGCCGAAGCGCTGCGTGACGCCGACGATCGAATTGATCAGCGTGGTCTTGCCCATGCCGTTGCGGCCGAGCACGGCCAGCGCCTGGCCGGGCGCGAGCGTGAGCGAAATATTCGAGAGCACGACGGCGCGGCCGTAGCCGGCGCGGAGATTCTCGATGCGCAGGAGATCAGCCATCGGCCTCTCCCAGATAGACGGCTTTGACCCTCGGGTCGCGCGCGACCTCGTCAGGTGACCCCTCCACGAACAGCGCGCCATTGACCAGCACCGAGATGCGGCTCGCGAAATTGAACACGAGATCCATGTCGTGCTCGATCAGCAGCACCGTGACGTGGGCGGGCAGCGCCATGACGGTTGCCAGAATGTCGTGCCGCTCCTCCTCGGGAACGCCGGCGGCGGGCTCGTCGAGCAGCAGCAGGTTGGGCCGGCACGCCATCGCGACCGCGATCTCGAGCAGGCGCTGCTTGCCGTAAGGCAGGATCGCGGTGCGCTCGTTCATCACCTCGGCGAGGCCGAAGCGTTCTAGGAGCTCCACGGCGCTCGCAACCAGCGCGGGCCGCGCCGTGACGGGGCGCCACAGATCCCACCCGGCGCCGCCCTGCTCGGAGAGCGCGAAGCTCAGCGTCTCGAGCGGCGTCAGGCCACCGAACAGCTGGTTGATCTGGAACGTGCGCGCCATGCCGAGCTTCACGCGCGCATGCGGGCGCAGATCCGTGACGTCGCGGTTATCGAGCAGGATACGTCCGGAGCTCGGCCGCAACGTGCCGGTCAAAAGATTGATCAGCGTGGTCTTGCCGGCGCCGTTCGGGCCGATCAAAGCATGCCGCGCGCCCTTCTCGAGACGGAACGTCACGTTGTTGGTGGACTGCAGTCCGCCGAACCACTTGTTCAGGTCGATGGTTTCGAGCGCGAGGGTCACGGCCGCACCTTCCGTGCGCGCCAATCGAGCCGGCTCGCGACCGCGCGCAATGGCGTGGTCCAGTTCGTGATCCGCTCGCGCCCGACCAGCACGATCACGACCAGCAGGAGCCCGATCCAGAACGGCCAGTATTGCGGCGTCACGGCCGAGAGGGTGTCCTGCAGGAGCTTGAACACGATGGCGCCGATGATGCCGCCATAGAGATAGCCGACGCCGCCGATGATCAGCACCAGCAGCAGATCCGCCGAGCGGTCGAACGAGAACACGTCGAGCGACGTGAAGGCCGTCGTCTGCGTGAGCAGCGCGCCGGCGATGCCCGCATAGCCGGCCGCCAGCGTGTAGATCGCGATCAGCCGCCGGTTCACCGGCATGCCGACGGCCTGGGCGCGGATCGGGTTCTCCTTCATGGCGATGAGCGACAGGCCGAAGGAGGAGTTCATGATCCGCCGCGCCAGGAGGAACAGCACGAAGGTCACGGCCAGCGTGTAGTAGTAGCCGGTGTGGCCGAACATATCGAAGCGGAAGGTGCCGAGCAGCGGCTTGATGCTCACGCCCTGCAGGCCGTCGGCGCCGCCCGTGAGCCACGCATACTTGTTGGCGAGCTCGCGCAGGACCAGGGCGACACCGAGCGTCACCATCAGCCGCGTGAGGTCCGTGCCGCGCAGCACCAGGAAGCTGGTGAGGAAGCCGAGCACCGCCGCACCCGCGCCCGCGATCAGAAGCGCGAGGAGCGGCTCGTTGACGAGCTCGTGCTTGGCGAGCAAGCCGGCCGCATAGGCGCCGAGTCCGAAGAACGCCGCATGCCCGAGCGAGACGATGCCCGCATAGCCGAGGATCAGGTCGAGCGAGAGCGCGAACAGCCCGAGCCAGGCGATCTCGGTGAGGATCAGGTGATGACCCGGCAGCAGCACTGTGGTCGCGGCTGCCGCGAGCCAGAACAGGATCTCGAACGGATGCCAGTGCGCCCGGTTCTTCAGCAGCAATTCGGCTTGCGTCTGTAGCGGAGACATCAGCGCGCCCCCGCGCGAGCGAACAGGCCCTGCGGCCGCCAGAGCAGCACCACGATCATGATCGTGTAGATCACGAAGGCGCCGAGGTCCGGGAAGTAATATTTGCCCGCGACGTCGCTGATGCCGAGGATCAGCGAGGCGAGGAACGGCCCCGTGATGCTCGAGGTGCCGCCGACGGTCACGACCACCAGGAAGTAGACCATGTATTTGAGCGGAAAGGTCGGATCGAGGCCGAGGATCTCGGCACCGAGCGCGCCGCCGAGGCCCGCGAGGCCGGAGCCGAACGCGAAGGTGATCGCGAACAGCACGCTGACATTGATCCCGAGCCCTTGCGCAACGCGGGCGTCATCCACGGCGGCCCGCAGGCGGCTGCCGAATCGGCTGCGCGTGAGCACGAGCTGCAGCGCGACCGCGATGATGCCGCAGAGCACGATGATCAGCAGCCGGTAGCGGCCGATGCCGACGTCGAAGAAGGTGAAGCGGCCCTGCAGATAGGCCGGAAGCTGCACGAACACCTGGTTCGAGCCCGCCACATAATCGACCGCCACCACCGACATGAACACCAGCCCGATGGTGAACAGCACCTGGTCGAGATGACTCTTGCGGTAGACGTGACGATAGAGCGTGTACTCGAGGATGAGGCCGATCACAGCGCTCGCCAGGAAGGCGAGCGGCAGCGCCGCGAAGAACGGCACGCCGAGCCGGTTGACCAGCACCACGGTGCAATAGCCGCCCGCCATCGCGAAGGCGCCATGGGCGAGGTTGACGAAGTTCATCAGGCCGAGCGTGACCGAGAGGCCGCAGGCCAGCATGAACAGCACCATGCCGTAGGCGATGCCGTCGAAGAGGATCGTGAGCATGAGAAGAGACCCGAGCACCAGAAAGGCGAAGGCGCGCGCGGGCCCGGCCCCGCGCGCCCGGCCGCGGCGTTACGTCTTGGCGGCCTTGACCGGGTACGTAAC
>JAEYAU010000224.1 GCA_023404705.1 Pseudomonadota bacterium | reverse complement strand
CGCCTGGCCTCCGCACGATATCGGCACATCGCATGACCGCAGACGCTGCCACGGCTCCCATCCTGCCAGTGCCGCGCACGTCCGCGGGCGCGCGCGTCTCCATCGGGCTCGACCTTGCGATCGAGACGGTGGCGAGCGCTCTGTTCCTTCTCACGGTCGGCCTTGCGCTGATTCAGGTGTTCTTCCGCTATGTGCTCAACGATTCGCTGAGCTGGCCGGACGAGCTCTCGCGCTTTGCCCTCACCTGGATGGTGTTCCTCGGCACCGCCATGGTGACGCGGCGCGAGCGGCAGATCGCCATCGACCTGCTGACGCGCTCGCTCGGCCCGCGCGGCCGCGTCGTGCACGCCTTCCTGGTGCGCATCGTCATGGCGGCGGTCGCGGCCTTCCTGCTGCATTGGGGCAGCCAGCTGGTCGCGCGCTCGAGCTATGTCACGCCCGCGCTGCAATGGCCGTCGGCCTGGCTCTATCTCGCGGTGCCGACCGGCGCCGCGCTGACCATGATCTTCCTCGTGCTGCAGCCGGTGACCGGCCTGCGCCACGCGCTCGGTGGGCTCGCCGCAACCGTGCTCGGCATCGGCCTCTATGCATTCATGCTGAGCGCGCCGGGCTTGTCACTGATCGGCGCCATGGGAGTCGCCTGGCCGCTGGTGATCATCGCGACCGTGCTGATGCTCGTCGGCGTGCCGATCGTGGATGCGCTGGTGTTCGGCACCTTCATGGCTTTCCTGCCGCGCGGCGAGTTCGATTTGCTGCCGCTGCCGCAGACCATGACGAATGCCTTCGAGAATCCACTAATGCTGGCGATTCCGTTCTTCGTCCTGGCCGCCGGCCTGATGAATGCGGGCGCGATCACCGAATCCCTGATGGCGCTCGCGGCCTCTTTGGTCGGTCACCTGCGCGGCGGCCTCGGCCACGTCAACGTGCTGACCAATGTGCTGATGGGAGGCCCGTCCGGATCGTCCACCGCAGACGCCGCCGCCATAGCCAAGATGATGGTGCCGACGATGGAGCGGCGCGGCTTCCCGAAGCCGTTCAGCGTCGCACTCACGAGCGCGGGGTCGATCCTCGCCAACATGATCCCGCCGGGGCTCGGGCTCATCCTTTATGCGGCGCTCGCGCAGGTGTCGGTCGGCGCGCTGTTCGTCGCCAGCATCGTGCCGGGTCTCCTGATGGCACTCGTGCTGTCGCTGGTGGTGCATCTCGAAGTGGTGCGGCACGGCTATGGCGGCGACATTCCGCGGGCGAGCGGACGCGAGCGCTGGCACGCGCTGCTGCGCGCCACACCGGCGCTGGTGCTCACGCTGCTGATCGTCGGCGGCATCCGCTACGGCGCCTTCACGGCGACCGAAGCGGGCGCGGTCGCGGCGCTCTATGCGGCGCTGTGCGGCCTCCTGATCTACCGCAGCGCTGACGGCGCGTCGCTCCTGCGGGCCGTGCGCGAGGCGCTGGGCGAGACGGTCGCCGTGATGGTGATCATCGCGGCGTCGACGCCGTTCGCTTTCGCGCTGGTGCTCGAGCAGGTGCCGCAGAAGCTCGTCGCCGGCATGAGCACCTTCGCGGGCAACTGGATCCTGCTGCTGCTGGCGCTCAATGCCTTCCTGCTGTTCGTCGGGCTCGCCATGGAGATGGTCGCCTCGATGGTGATCCTGGTGCCGATCCTGGTGCCGGTGCTCAAGGCCGCGCAGATCGACCTGGTGCATTTCGGCGTGATCATCATCGCCAATCTCTGCATCGGCGCGCTGACGCCGCCGCTCGCCATCCTGGTGTTCACGGCCGCGCGGGTGACCGACACGCCGATCCACCTCGCCTACCGGGCGTGCCGGCCGTTCATGGCGGCGCTGCTCGTCTGGCTCGCCGTGATCTCCTTCGTGCCGGCGCTCAGTCTCGCTCCGGTGCGCTGGTTCGGGCCCTGACATGCAGCCCGGTCTCATCGCGGGAATCGGCCTCACGCACCTGACGGTCTACGACCAGCGGCCGGGGCCCGATGGCATTCAGTCGGGCTGCGCGCATGTGCACGCCGTCACGGACGAGGCCTATTTCGTGATCTCGGGGACGGGCGCGATCGAGCTGCACGACGTGGAGCATGGCTTCCGCAACGTGCCGCTCGGGCCGGGCAGCTTCGTGCAGTTCGCGCCCGGCACGCTGCATCGCTCGGTGTGCCACGAGAAGCTGGTGGTGCTGGCGATCATGGGGAATGCGGGCCTCGCCGAGCGCGGCGATGCGCGCATCTGGTTCGGCCCCGAAGTGGATGCGGATCCCGAGCTCTATCAGCGCCTCTGGCGCCTGCCGGCCGAGAAAGGACTCGAAGGCGCGCTGGAGCGGCGCGACCGCTCGATCGCGGCCTACCAGCGGCTGATGCGGCTGTGGGAGCAGGACCGCGCCGCTTATGCGCAGGAGCTCCGGCGCTTCACGGACCTGCACGCGCGCAACATGGCGCCGCTGCGGGATCGCTTCCAGACCGTGGTGGCGGAAGGTCCGGCGGCTTGGCTTGCGGCCGCGCGCGCGCGCATCGAAGGGCTGCCGGCCGGCCCGGACGCCACCGACGCAACCCGCATCGGCCCGGAGCCCGGCGCCCCGAAGCTCGGCATGTGCGGGCTGTTGCGCCCGCTCGACGTGCCGGCCGCCGTCTGACCCGCTCCGCGAAGTGCCCTGGACCCGTCTCGATTCGGCGTCGCAAACTGGCACACTCGGGACCGCCCCCTGTGGTTCGTACGGCGGCCGGCGAACCCGCGTCGGCTTTGCGCATTGTCCGACGCCGGGGCGAGAAGAACAGGAGCGAGGAATGGCGAGCCACACCAATCACGTGCAGAACCAGAAGCCGGGCCGAGCCGCGAAGCTATTTTCCGACATTGCCAATGCGGTGGCGCGCCAGTCGGGTCGGCCGAGCGCCTTCTCGGTTGCGGTGCTCGCGGTCGTCATCTGGCTCGTCACGGGGCCCTTTTTCAACTACTCGGACACGTGGCAGCTCGTCATCAATACGGGCACGACCATCGTGACCTTCCTGATGGTATTCCTGATTCAGAATTCGCAGAACCGTGACAACGCCGCGATCCAGGTGAAGCTCGACGAATTGATCCGCTCGAGCACGGCGCAGAACTACTATATCGGCATCGAGCATCTGACCGACGAGGAGCTCGACGAGATCCGGAAGAAGTGCGAGGACCGCGCTGCCATCGCTGAAGAGGCCGGCCGGCGCACAAGCGCAAAGGTCGGCCGGAAGGCGGCGAATGCCGCGGACGAAGCCTGATGCATCTCCTCACCACCGCCGAAGCCGCCGAATATCTTCGTCTGAAGGAACGCAAGCTCTACGAGCTGGTGGCCGAGGAGGCGATCCCGTGCACCAAGGTCACGGGCAAATGGCTGTTCCCGAAAGCCGAGCTCGATCACTGGCTCGCCTCGAGCCTGGTGCGGCCGAAGGGACTGGCTCCCGCCGACCCACCGCCGATCGTCGGCGGCAGCCATGATCCGCTGCTCGAATGGGCGCTGCGCGAGAGCGGCTCGGGGCTGGCGACGCTGCCCGAAGGCAGCGAGGCCGGGCTCGCGCGCTTCGAGCAGGGCGGCGTGATCGCGGCGGCCCTGCATCTGCACGGGCTTGCCGAAGCCGACCCGAACGTGGCGGCCGTGCGCGGGCGCGCGAGCCTGCACGACACCGTGTTGGTCGCCTTCGGACAGCGCGAGCAGGGTTTCCTGGTGCCGTCGGGCAATCCGAAGAAGCTCGCCGATATCGCGGATGTCGCGCAACAGAAGCTGTGCATGGCGGTGCGGCCCAAGGGTGCGGGCGCGCAACTGCTGCTGCTCATGCTGCTGGAGCGCGCGCAGCTCTCGTTCGATCAACTCACGCTCGCGAGCCCACCCTGCCCGACCGGACCCGATATCGCGCAGGCGATCCGCAGCAGCCGTGCGGACTGCGGCATCGCCACGCGTTCGGTCGCGAACGCGGCCGGGCTCGACTTCGTGCCGGTGTTGTGGGAACGCTTCGACCTCGCGATCCGCCAGCGCGACTATTTCCGGCCGCCGCTGCAGAGCCTGCTGCGCTTCCTCACGGCCCCCGCGATGGCGGCGCGCGCGAAGGAGCTCGGCGGATATGATCTCGCGACGGCCGGACAGGTGCGCTACGCGCCGTAACGCTACGACGCTGCAATCTCCTGCAACACCGACAGCAGCTCCTGCGGCGCCGTGATGTGCGGGTTGTGACTGGCGTTCAGCTCGAAGCTCGGCCAACCCTCCGCCCGGGCGCGATCCGCGAAGGCGCGGAAGACATCGCCCGGGCCGTTGCGCTTGCAATAGATATAGCTGCGCGGCGGTGGCGGGTTCGTCAGCTTGATGCGTGTTTCGAAGGTCTTGATCGGCTGCGGCATGCGGCGCGGTGCCGCCCAGGCTACGTCGGCTTCGGGCGTGTCGGGCGGCATCGGGTTGGGCGGGATGCGCCAGCCGTCATTCGCTTCCGCGGCCGCGCGCATGCGCGCCTGATGCTCGGCCGGCAGCAGGTCGAACACGGCCTCGCCATCGCGCGGCGCGAAGGCATCGAGATAGAGCAGCTTGGCGATGCGCGCGCGCACGCGGTCCGCGACGCCGGTCGCGACCATGCCGCCATAGCTGTGGCCGATCAGGACGAGGTCGCGCAGATCCTCGGTCTCGATCACCGCGACGATGTCGCCGATGTGGGTGTCGAGATCGATCGACGGGTTGGCGAGATGCGTGCGCTCGCCGACGCCCGTATAGGTCGGCGTCCAGATCTCGTGACCGGCGGCGCGCAAGAGCGGCCGCATCTTCTTCCAGGCCCAGCCGGCCGACCAGGCGCCATGCGCCACCAGAAACGTCGCCATCGTCCCCTCCCCGTCTTCAGCTCGTTCGCTTCAGCCGGCGGCGCCGGAAGTCCGCAATGATCTCGCGCGCCGCGTTGTGGCCGGGCGCACCCGTGACGCCGCCGCCCGGATGGGTGCCGGAGCCGCACATATAGAGTCCCGGGATCGGGCCGCGATAATCGGCGTGGCCGAGCATGGGACGTGCCGAGAAGATCTGGCCGAGGTCGAGCGCGCCGTGGAAGATGTCGCCGCCGACGAGGCCGAAGGTGCGCTCGAGGTCGAGAGGCGAGAAGATCTGGCGGCCGAGCACCGAACGCTTGAAGTTCGGCGCACAGCGGTCGACCGTGTCGATCATCAGGTCCGCGACAGTCTCGCGGTGAGCGTCCCACGAGGCGCCGTCGGGCAATTCGGGCGCGACGTGCTGACAGAACAGGCTCGCGACATGCTGCCCGGGCGGCGCCAGCGAGTCGTCGAGGGTGGACGAGATCACGAGTTCGACGATCGGGCGCTTCGACCAGCCCTGCGTGCGGGCATCGAAATAGGCCTGCTCCATATAGGCGAGGCTCGGCGCGATGATGATGCCGCCCGTGTGGTGCTCGGCCCGCTCGCGTCCCGGTAGGCAAGTGAAGTCCGGCAGCTCGGAAAGCGCGACATTCATGCGGAAGGTGCCGGAGCCACAGCGCCAGCGCCCCACGCGGTCACGGAAGGGCGCCGGCAACGCGGCCTGATCGATGAGATCGAGATAGAGCAGCTTGGGGTTGAGGTTGGAGACCACCGCCGCAGCCCGCAGCGCCTCGCCGCTCTGCGTCACGACGCCGACGGCCTGCCCCTTCTCGACGATCACCTCACGCACCGGCGCGCCGACGCGGATTTCGGCGCCGGCGGCGCGCGCCGACTTTGCCATCGCCTGCGTGATCGCGCCCATGCCGCCGATGGCGTGACCCCAGACCCCTTTCCTTCCGTTCACCTCGCCGAAGCAATGATGCAACAGCACATAGGCCGAGCCCGACGCGTAGGGGCTCGCGAAATTGCCGACAATGCCGTCGAAGCCGTAGGCTGCCTTGATCGGCGCGCTCTCGAACCAGCCGTCGAGATAGTCGCCCGCCGAGGCCGTGAAGAGATCGAGCAACTCGCGCTGCAGCTCCACACCGAGACCGCGCAGGCGGTTCGCGAAGGCGCCGGCCTTCGCGAGCTCGGCGATCGCTGCCAGCGGCCGGCCTTCCACTACATTGGGCGGCGTCTGCAGCACCAGCGCACGCAGCACGTCGGTGATCGCATCCAGGCGCGCGTGATAGGCATCGAGCCGCTCGGCGTCGCGATTGGAGAACTTCGCGACCTCTTTCGCGGTCCGGCCGCCGCCGACCTTGAGATAGCGGCCGTCATCGAGCGGCAGAAAATTCGCGATCTCGCGCTCGACGATGCGCAGGCCGTGCGCCGCGAGATCGAGATCGGCGACCACCTTGGGGTTGAGAAGCGAGACCGTATAGGCGGCAAGCGAGTTACGGAAGCCCGGATGGAATTCTTCGGTCACCGCGGCGCCGCCAACGACCGGCCTTCGCTCCAGCACGACGACCTTGAGACCGGCGCGCGCCAGATAGGCCGCGCAAACGAGGCCGTTGTGTCCACCGCCGATGATGATGACGTCTTGCATGATCCAGCCGTCGTCGCAGGAAAGATGTCGCGTGTGAGACATGCAACAGCGCACCTGCTGTCATACCCAAACGCGATATCCTCCACCGACTCTGCACGCGGGAGGTAGTACGACACAAGCGGCAGCGCGCCATTGGTGTGAAACGTTTGTTGCACCACTCGTTGGCGTTATTCAATCGAACAATCTGCGAGAGATTTGTGCATCGCACGCCAAACGTTCGCCCAATTTGGACTCGTAAATTCGCGTACGCAAAGACACGACCACTTCATCATCTCGGCCGCTCGGCTATCGCGTGGCGCTTTGTCGGCGGTGGAATTCCCAAATCGCGCACACATGCATTTCGCATCACATGCGAAATGAACAGTACGGGTCGATGCAATCGAAATGGCTCAATCCGCTGGCGTTCTTGCTGCCGCACTGGTCGGCCTGCTCGTCGCAAGCTGCGACGGACCGCGCGGCATCGACACCACGTCCTCGGTCTCTACCCGACCGATGCAATATCGCATCTCGCACGGGGACAAGCTGAAGGTGACCGTGTTCAACGAGCCGGACTTCTCGGGAGAGTTTCTGGTCAATGACAGCGGGCGCGTCGCGTTCCCGATGATCGGCGAGGTGCCGGCCGCGGGCGCGTCGGTGAACGAGTTCAAGCAGCAGCTGTCGTCGCGCCTGAGCAGCGCGGTGCGCCAGCCGCGCGTCGCCGTCGAGGTCGTGACTTATCGGCCGTTCAACGTGTTCGGCGAGGTCAAGAATTCGGGGCAGCATCCGTTTCGCCCCGGCATGACGGTGCAGGACGCCGTCGCGCTCGCGGGCGGTTACACTTATCGCGCGAACACGCACACGGTCTATCTGCGCCGCGCGGGCGCGCAGGGCGAGATTACGGTCGATCTGGACGGCCAGGCCATCATGATCATGCCGGGCGACAATGTTCGCGTGCCGGAACGATACTTCTGAACGACGGAGCCGTCGCGGTTCCGAAACGACGAGGACGAACGAGACTGCAACGAAGCTAAACATAAGTCGCGCATGACGTGCGGCGTCCACACCAGGCGGGGTTTGGATGACGACAAGGCTCGAAGCGCGCGACTCGACCCTGGGGACGGGCGAGTCGAGACTGATCGTGCAGATGTCCCGGTGCCACGGGGCGCGACACGCGTCGCGCATGGCACGCGTATACGATCGTCGGCGGCGGACGATGCTGCCGACGCATGGCCACGGCGATCGCCGTCTGCCCCACTCATCGTGTCCTGCAGCACGTCAGATCTATCCGGACGAGGACTCGGCCTCGCCTGTCTGCGCGCGGCGCGCGTAAAGCGCCGCACGTCGGATCTGCGAGTGCAGTAACGACGAGTTCCGCGTCGGTCAGTTCGTCGAGATGCGTTTGGTTGCGACCACGGCCGGTCCTCCGGCGGTGCGGGAAAGTATTGCCTGAGCACGATGCAGCAGTCCTACGCGGCAATAGAAGTGAGACGACAAGGACAACGGAACGACGCGTCGAGTCGAGTGTTGGAGTGCGGGGTAGACGAGGACGTGGGTGTGCGGAGTCCTGCGGTGTGCGCCGGTGCGTTGGCGCTGACCGTGTTGCCAGCGACGACAAATGTGACCTTCGGCGGCGACAGCGGGCCGGAGGACGATATTGCGCGCATCCCGGTGCGGGAGCGACAGCATCCCGAGTTCGAGCCGATCGGCTATCGCGTGGGACCCATCTTCTTCTTGCCAAGGCTCACGAGCAGCGTTCTCTACAATTCGAACGTCTTCGCGAGCCCGATCAACCCGCGGTCCGATTTTGCGGCGGTGTTCTCGCCGCAGCTGCTGGTGCGCGCCGATCATTCGCGATTCCGCTATGATCTCGACTTCGGCGCCGACATTTATCGCTTCCGCAAGTTCACGCGTGAAGATCGTGTGAACGCGCATGCGCGCTACCGCGGCCAGAACGAGCTCGCGCGCGACCTCACGCTCGACACGTCGGCCGAGATCGCACGCAAGCACGAGATCCGCGGCGAAGCCTCCTCGCCGCTCGATGCGGCGCGGCCCGTCCCCTATACGGACATGCGCGCCGAAGCTGCGCTGAACAAGACCTTCAATCGTTTCGGCGTCGCGGTCGGCGTCACGGGTCGGCGGCTCGAGTTCGAGAATGTCGAGTCGGTGAGCGGCGGCATCATCGATCTCGGCTGGCGCAACGGCACGATCCTCACGGCCTACGCCAAGCCGAGCTACGAATTCTCGCCCGGATATCGCGCCTTCGTGCGCGGCCGGATCAACAATCGCGATTACGCCGGCGAAGGCGACCTCAACCGAGACTCGCACGGCTACGACCTGCGCGGCGGCGTCGACTTCGAGATCACGCCGCTGGTCTGGGCGACGCTCGAGGTCGGCCACATGCGGCAGAGTTATGCCAATGCCTTCATCGCGCCGGTGTCGGGCCCTTCCTATCTCGCCAAGGCGCAGTGGCTCGCGACCCCGCTGATGACTTTCTCGGCTTCGGTGGAGCGCTCGCTCGCCGAGACCACGTCGCCGGAATTCGACGGCCGCATCGACACCGCGTTCGGCGGCCGCGTCGACTACGAGCTGCTGCGCAACGTCATCCTGTTCGGCGAGACCAAGTATATCCAGCAGGATTTCCGCGGCACGGCGCGCAAGGACGACGTCACGAAGATTTCGGCCGGCGGCGATTATCTGATGAACCGCTTCGCGCGCCTTGGCGTGCGCTACGACTACATCGAGCGCGCCTCGACCATCCCGACATTCAGCTTCGATCAGCACGTGGTGACGTTCAATGTTACTGCCCAATACTGACAATTCGCGCGCGCTCGCGCGGCAGCGGTCGCCGCTGCGCCTCGAGGAGCGTCCGCGCGCGCCGGAGGGCGAAGCCGTCACCGCGATCCTGCGCAGCTTGCGCCGGCACGTACGACTGATCGCGGCCACCGCACTGGTCGGCACCGTGGTCGCGATCGGCGCCGCGTTCACGATCACGTCGCAATACAAGGCCGAAGTGACGGTCCTGGTGGATCCGCGCAAGACGCAACTCCTCAAGGACCGCGACGTGCTCGGCACGCCCGGCCCGGGCACCGACAATGCCGTGGTCGAGAGCGAAGCCGAGATGCTCAAGTCGGCCGCGCTCGCGCGCCGCGTGGTCGAGCGCCTCAATCTGGCGAATGACGAGGAATTTGCCCGGCCCGGCTTGCTCGGGCAGATCAAGGGGATCGTGCTCGCGCCCGTGCGTGCGCTGTTCAGCGATGCGGCCGAGAAAGATCCGCTCGCGCCCGTCACCGAGGCGCTGCAGAAGAAGGTCGAGGCGAAGCGCCGCGGCCTCACCTATGTGGTCGAGCTCGCGGTCTGGTCGCGCGACTCCGCGAAGGCGGCGCGCATCGCCAATACGTTCGCCGAGCTCTATCTGGTGGACCAGGTCGCCAATAAGGGCCACGCTGCCGAGCAGGCGAACAAATGGCTCGCCGAGCGGGTGGACGATCTGCGCAAGCGCGTCACCGCCTCTGAGCGCGCCTACGAGCAGTACAAGGCCGAATCGGGCCTGTTCGATCCCGGCGGCGAGAACCTGTCGAACCGGCAGGTCGCCAAGCTCAACGAGGAGCTCGTGACCGCGCGGGCGCGCGCCGCGGAGGCAAAGGCGAAGTTCGAGCAGCTCAAGCAGATCACGCCCGACAAGCTGGAGAGCGCGGCCGCGTCGGTCGATGTGCTGCAGTCCGGCGTCGTCGCCGGTCTGCGCGGCCAATATGCGGAGGCGGCCAAGAAGCAAGCCGAGCTGGGCGCGCGCTACGGGTCCGGTCATCCGCAGGTCGCAATCGTGCGCGCGCAGCTCCACGATATCTCGAAGCAGATCACGGCGGAGATCAGCCGCATCGTGGCGAGCGCCAAGAGCGAATACGAGATCGCGCGCAGCCGCCAGGCTTCGCTCGAGGCGAGCCTCGACGACCTGAAGAATCGCGCCGGCGAATTCAACCAGGCCTCGATCCGCCTGCGCGAGCTCGAGCGCGAGGCGCAGGCCAACCGCGACCTGTTCCAGGCCTTCCTGTCGCGCGCCAAGGAAACCGCGGCGCAGACTGACGTGCAGGTGCCGGACTCGCGCGTCGTCTCGAAGGCGACGCCTCCCGTCAACACCAGCTTCCCGCCCAAGGGCCTGCTGGTCGGGCTCGGCTTCTTCGGCAGCCTCGGTCTCGGCATGGCGCTGGCGCTGGGGCGCGACGCGCTCGGCAAGGGCTTCCACAGCGTCGAGGAGATCGAGACCAGCCTCGGCCTGCAGCCGCTCGCGTCGCTCCCGCTGGTGGACGAGGGACGCGCAAGGCCGCGTCACCAGAAGCTCGGCGACATCAGCATGCTGCAACGCGCGACCCAGGGCACGCAGCACGCGGCGCGCAACTCAGCCGAGGAGCGCGCCCGGATCTCGCGCCGGCTCGCGAGCCTCGCGCTCGACGAGCCGCATTCGGCTTTCGCGGAGAGCATCCGGTCCTTGCGCTTCGCGCTCTCGCATCTGGCGGCGGAGCAGCGCATGGTCACGGTGCTGGTCACCTCGGCCCTCGCGGGCGAGGGCAAGTCGACCGTGGCGGCCAATCTGGCGCGGGTCGCCGCCATGGCGGGCGATCGCGTGCTGCTGATCGACGGCGACCTGCGCTCGCCGACCCTCGCGGCGGCGCTCGACGTGGACCCTGCGATCGGGCTTGCGGAATTGCTCACGGGCCGCGGTGATCTCGAAGCCGCTGTGCGCAAGGATCCGCGCACCGAGCTCTATGTGATCTCCGGAAGCAAGCGTCAGGCCGGACCGCAGGCGCTGGCGACGCTCTCGTCGAGTGGCCTCGACAAGCTGCTGACGCTGGCGCGCCAGACCTTTGATCTGGTGGTGATCGACTCTTCGCCCCTGCTGCCGATCGCCGACGGGCGCATCCTCGTCGATCGCGTGGATGGCGTCGTGCTGGTCGTCGCCTCCGAGCAGACGAGCCGCGATGCCGTCGCGGCGGCGCTGCACGAGACACCCGGCATCGACGAGAAGCTGGTGGGCGTGGTGCTCAACCGCGCCGCCGAGGATTTCGACCGCTACTACCGCGAGCGCGACCCCGTGTCGGTCTCCGAGGCCGCCTGAGTTCGCGCAGCGAAGAAGAGGACATGATGGACGAGACGCAAGCAAAACTCCCGGCACGGATCGTATTGCGGCCCGTGAGCGGTCACGGATCCGGGAGGCTGTTCTGGCCTTTGCCGGCGCGACGCCGGGTCGAGCAAGTGGGGCCGCGCGAGCAGCGCGGTGGCACGCACGCGCGCAGCGGTCGCCGCCCGTTCCTGTCGCTCGATGCGCATTCCTTCCCGGTGCTCGGGGCCGTCATCGAGTTCGCGACCGTCGCGGCGACGACCTTCGAGGCCGGCGCGCTCTATCACAAGCTCACGCTCGGCTATCTGCCATCGGCCGCGTTCTATTTCGCGGCCACGCTGTGCCTCTCGGCGCTGTATGTGGGCATGAGCGGATATGCGCGCGACTATTCGCTCAAGCGCCTGCTCGATGCACGCGAGCAGCTGCGCTCGGCGACCTGGCGCTGGAACTATGCGTTCTCGCTCTTCGTGGTCGCGCTGTTCATGATCCAGGCGACCGATTTCTATTCGCGCGGCTCGCTCGTGGCGCAATATGCGGCCGGACTGGGCGCCGCCGTCATCGTGCGCCTGCTGCTGATGCGTTTCGTGAACCGGGGGCTCGACAGCGGCAATCTGCAAGGCCGCAAGGTCGTGGTGGTCGGCGAGGCGCCGGCCGTGACCGCGACGATCCGCCGGCTGCGGTCCGAGGGACAAGGCGTCGACGTGGTCGGCGTCGTGACGCTCGACACGCCGCCGCTCTCGCCATCCGAGACGCGCCAGCCCGGCGGCGACATCCGGACGGTGCTGCAGGTGATCGAGAACATCGCGCGGCGCACGTCGCTGGACGACGTGGTGCTGTGCCTGCCCTGGGCAGACGGCGAGCGGATCCGCGCCTTCATCGAAGGACTCGCGGTGGTGCCGGCCACCATCCATCTCGCGCCGGACGATAGCTGGGAGTGGATGCACGATCCCTCCATCGTGCGGGTCGGGCAGATGCCGACCGTGCGCGTCTCGCGGGCGCCGCTGTTCCTGCGCGATCGCATCCTGAAACGCGCTTTCGACGTAGCCGCCGCCTCATTCGGGCTGCTGCTGCTGGCGCCGCTCTTCGCCGTGATTGCGGCACTGATCAAGCTGGACTCGCCGGGTCCCGTGTTCTTTCGGCAGCGCCGCCACGGCTTCAATCAGAAGGAATTCCGGGTGTTCAAGTTCCGCACCATGAGCACCCTCGACGATGGCCCCGTGATCCGGCAGGCGCGCCGCAACGACGCGCGGGTCACCCGCATCGGACGCTTCCTGCGCGCGACCAATCTCGACGAGCTGCCACAGCTCTTCAACGTGGTGATGGGCGACATGTCGCTGGTCGGCCCGCGTCCGCACGCGGTCGCGCACAATAACGCCTACGAGGAGCGGATCCGCCTCTACGCACGCCGCCACAATGTGAAGCCCGGCATCACGGGCTGGGCGCAAGTCAACGGGCTGCGCGGCGAGACCGATTCGCTCGACAAGATGTATCGCCGCGTCGAGCACGACCTCTTCTATATCGACCACTGGTCGCTCGTGTTCGACATCAAGATCCTGATCCTGACCGTCTTCTCGCCGAGGTCCTATCGCAATGCCTACTGAGCTCGAGCGCGAACTCGACGCGGCCGTGAACCGCCACGCGATCCACGACGTGACCGACGCGCCGCAGATCACTCCGGCTGACGCGCCGGTCGCGGCGCGGGAACCGAAGCGCGGCGTCATGCGCGCCGCGCGTCTCGCGGTGCGCCGGCTGCTGATGCGTGTGCGCTGGACCTATTACGTGCGCGGATTCGGAATGCACATCGACCCGAGCGCGTGGTTTTCGCTCAAGGTGCATTTCGACCGCACGCATCCGAGCGGCATCCATATCGGCGCGGAGAGCTACATCGCTTTCGGGGCGGTCATTCTCTCGCACGACATGACGCGCGGCCTTTATGCCGACACACGCATCGGCAAACGCTGCTTCATCGGCGCGCACAGCATCATCCTGCCGGGCGTGACGATCGGCGACAATTCGATCGTCGGTGCCGGCAGCGTGGTCACCAGCGACGTTCCGCCCGCCACGATCGTGGCCGGCAACCCGGCGCGCGTGGTGCGCACCGGAATCAAGACTTATCGGTTCGGCTGTCTGTGGGATTGGGAGGCACAGGGAACGCCTCGCAGCTCATAGCATCGTATCCACTGGGGCCAGGGGAAAGACCGACGGGCCGGCGAATTGCCGTCAGCCCGAATGAGAGCGCTCGTTCGAGCATGGAGTTTGGAATGCGAGCAGAGTTCTTGGGGGTACCGATCGATCTCCTCACCTTCGAGGAGACCGTCAGGCGCGCCATCGATGCCATGCGCAGCAGGAAGATGACACAGCACGTGGCGATCAACGTCGCGAAGCTGGTGAAGCTGCAGCACGATCCGGAGCTGCGCCGTGACGTGGTGGGAAGCCACATCGTCGGCGTGGACGGCATGGGGATCGTCTGGGGCGCACGCGCGCTCGGCATTGCGGTGCCGGAGCGTGTTGCCGGCGTCGACCTGATGGAGCAGATCCTCGCGGCCTGCGCCGCGCAGGGACTGCGGCCTTATTTCCTCGGCGCACGGCAGGACGTGCTCGACCGCGCCATGAACGAGGCGACGCGGCGCTGGCCGGGCCTCGTCTTCGCGGGGGCGCGCAATGGCTATTTCACGCCCGAGGAGGAGCCTGCGATCGTGGCCGCGATCCGCGCGAGCGGCGCCGACTGCCTGTTCATCGGCATGCCGACGCCGCGCAAGGAGCGTTTCCTGCACCGCTATCGCGATGTCCTGGAGGTGCCCTTCATCATGGGCGTCGGCGGCGGCTTCGATGTGCTGGCGGGCCACGTCTCGCGTGCGCCAGCGGCGATCCAGCGTGCCGGGCTCGAGTGGCTCTACCGCATCTACCAGGAGCCGCGCCGCATGTGGTGGCGCTATGTGAGCACCAACGTAGTCTATGCGGGCCTGATCGGCCGCGCGCTGCTGGCCCGCGCGGTCAGTAGCCGGCCCGCGCGCGTGGAGGGCCGCTGATGAACATCCTCGTCGTCTTCGGCACCCGTCCGGAAGCCATCAAACTGTTTCCCGTGATCCACGCGCTGCGGCGTGAGCCCGACTTCGATGTGACGGTCTGCGTCACCGGGCAGCACCGGCAGATGCTCGACCAGGTGTTGGAGATCTCCGGCATCGAGCCCGACATCGACCTCGAGGTGATGCGGCCGAACCAGACGCTGCCCGAGCTCACCGCCCGCATCCTCAACGGCCTCGACGGCGTGATGGCGGAGGTCGCGCCCGATCGCGTGCTGGTGCAAGGCGACACCACCACCGCCATGGCAGCCGCGCTCTCGGCCTATTACCGCAAGATCCCGGTCGATCATGTCGAGGCCGGGCTGCGCTCGGGCGACATCTATGCGCCCTGGCCCGAGGAGGTGAACCGCAAGGTCGTGGGCTCGCTCGCAGCACTGCACTTCGCGCCGACGGTGCGCGCCGCGGAAGCACTCATCCGCGAGAACGTGCCGCGCGAGAAGATCTTCGTCACCGGCAACACGGTCATCGACGCGCTCCTCGACATCAAGGGGCGGATCGGCGGCTTCGCCGAGGTGCGCCGCTTCATCGACGAGCAGCTGCCCGAACAGAACGACAATCGGCGCATCGTCCTGGTGACGGCGCATCGGCGCGAGAACTTCGATGGCGGCATGGAGCGCATCGCCACTGCGATCCGCCGTCTCGCCGACCGCGGCGACACGCTGATCGCTTTTCCGGTGCATCCGAACCCGAATGTGCGCGGGCCGATGGAGTCGCTGCTCGGCAATCACCCGCACATCCGGCTGCTGCAGCCGCTCGACTACCTGCCCTTCGTCTACCTGCTGTCGCGGTGCCATCTCGTGCTCACCGACTCGGGCGGCGTGCAGGAGGAGGCGCCCGCCCTCGGCAAGCCCGTGCTCGTGATGCGCACCATGACGGAGCGGCCGGAAGGCATCGAGGCCGGCACCGCGCTGCTGGTCGGCACCGACACGGACCGGATCGTCGGCGAGGCCAACCGCCTGCTCGACGACCGGCTGCACTACGAGCGCATGAGCCGCGCCCACAATCCTTTCGGCGACGGGCATGCGAGCCGCCGCATCCTCGACGTGCTCGCGCGCGAAGCCAATGTTCCAACACCGGAGGCCCTGCATGCATCCTGAGTTCGAGAAAGTCTGCGTCGTCGGCCTCGGCTATATCGGCCTGCCCACGGCAGCGCTGATCGCCAGCCGCGGCATTGACGTGGTCGGCGTCGATATCAACCCGGCGGTGGTCTCTACGGTCGGCCAGGGTCGGATCCATATTGCGGAAGCCGATCTCGACGGTCTCGTGCAGAAGGGCGTGCTGAACGGCCGGCTGGTCGCGCGCAGCATGCCGGAGCGCGCCGATGTGTTCCTGATCGCGGTGCCGACGCCGCTCTCGGGCAACAAGAAGCCGGTGATCGACCACGTGCTGTCGGCCGCGCGCTTGATCGCGCCCTATCTCGGCCGCGGCAGTCTGGTGATCATCGAATCCACCTGTCCGGTCGGCACCACCGAGAAGGTGAGCGACCTGTTCGCCGAGCTGCGGCCGGACCTGATCTTCCCGCATCAGGGCGACGACGGCGAACCCGACGTGCATGTCGCCTATTGTCCCGAGCGCGTGCTGCCCGGCCGGATCCTGACCGAGCTGGTGCAGAACGACCGCTGCGTCGGCGGGCTTACGCCGTCCTGCGCGGCGCGGGCGCGACGCTTCTACGAAACATTCGTGCGCGGCACCTGCTTCGAGACCAGCGCGCGTACGGCCGAGATGGTGAAGCTCACCGAGAACGCCTATCGCGACACCAACATCGCCTTTGCGAACGAGCTGTCGATGATCTGCGACCGCGTCGAGATCGACGTGTGGGAGGTGATCGAGCTCGCCAACCGGCATCCGCGCGTGCAGATCCTAAAGCCCGGCCCGGGCGTGGGCGGCCACTGCATCGCAGTCGACCCGTGGTTCATCGTCGATGCGGCGCCGCATGAGGCGCGCATGATCCGCGCAGCACGCGAGATCAACGACGGCAAGGCCGAATATGTGTTCGACAAGGTCAAGGAGCTGATCGAGACCTATCCGGATCGCTCCGTCGCGCTGCTCGGCCTGACCTTCAAGGCCAATGTGGACGACCTGCGTGAGAGTCCGGCACTTCATATCGCGGAGCAGCTCGCACAGGCCTTTGGCGAGCGCATCGGCGTCGTCGAGCCGTTCATTCACAAGCTGCCGGCCTCGCTGACCGAGCACGGCGCGCACAAGCTGGAGCTCTCCGAGGCGCTCGCGCAATCCGGCATCCTGATCGTGCTGGTCGATCATGATGCGTTCCGCCGGATCGGCACCGACCAGCGCAACGGCGCGATCATCTACGACACGCGGGGGATCTGGCGCGCATGACGAACTGGCCTTCGACCTATCTCAGGGACAAGGTCACGGGGGAGGTCCCGGACGCGTCGCTCCCGCGCGTCCGGGCGCCCGAGCGCCCCGTGCCGACACCGGGCCAGCCGAACGAAGCTTCCGGAATGCAAACGCTGATCCGACTGCACAAGCTGTCACGCCGGCTGTTCGACCGCCGCTGGCTCGGCCTTTCGCGCTTCATCGACCGCGTCATCCGGCTCGTCTATGCGGCGCGCATCCCGGCCGAAGCCGACATTCATCCGACCGTGCATTTCAGCCACAACGCGCTCGCCGTGGTGGTGACCAAGAAGGCGGTCATCGGACCGCATTGTCACATCGGCATGCACGTACTGCTCGGCAGCCGCTGGCCGCTCGCGGGCGGACCGCGGCTAGAGGAGAACGTGATCGTACATGCGGGCGCCAAGATCATCGGGCCGGTGAAGATCGGACGCGGCAGCGTGATCGGCGCCAATGCGGTGGTTCTCGAGGATATTCCGCCCTACTCGCTCGCGGTCGGGGTGCCGGCCGTGGTGAAGAAGACGGGCATTCGCGTCGAGGAGTATCTGCCGTCGGCGGCGGCGGAAGACTAGCTCAGGCGATCGATGATGGAGGCGTACTGCGCCGCGATGGCCTCGCGACGCAGATGCGCGAAGGCGTCCTTGGCCTGCATGGCGCCGATCGCGCGCTTGAGCGGCTCCTCCTCGGCGAGGAGATGGCGGATGCCGGCCGTCACGTCGTCCAACGAGGTTGGATCGCAGCGGTAGCCGACGCCCTCCAGCAGGCCGTCGATGCCGCGATCCTTAGACCACAGGATCGGCACGCCGGCGAGCACGGCTTCAATATGCACCATGCCGTAGGTCTCGCGCCGCGTCGGCATGACGAAGGCCGCGTAGCGGTTCATCACGTCCTGGATGTCGGAGCCGACCAGCGGGCCTTTCAGGCGCACGCGCTCAGTTGCGCCGAGATCGCGCAACAGGCGCGTGATCTCCATCAGGGTCTTCGGCGCGCCGCCGCCGTAGACGTCGAGGCCGATGCCCGGAAACTCCGGCACCAGCGCCATGATAGCGCGCGCGAGCGTGTCGAGCCCCTTGCGCTGCCAGGAGTCGAGATTGAGCACGCAGACGAGATGCGGCGCCGCGACCGGGCGCGGCGGCAGCATGCGGTCGGCCGCCGTCATCACGGGGAGGACCTCGAAGCGCGATGCGTCAAGGCCAAGCGCGGGACGGAAACAGTCGGTCGTCCACGGCGCGGCCGGCAGAAGCAGCGCGGCCTTGCTCGCCAGCACGCGATAGCGGCTGCGCAGGCCCGGCTTCTTCTCGAAGATCTTGATGTCGGTATCGCCCCACAGATTGGCGACGAAGGGCCGCCGCAGGCGCTCGGCGATCGATTGGGCCACCAGACCTTCGACCGAGAACTTGTGGGCGTGAACGAGATCCGGCGCGATGCCGCGTCGTTCGAGATCGCGCAGGATCAGGTCCGCGACCGGCTCGAGATGGCGCGCGAGGCCGATGCCGTAGGGCGGCGCGCCGTACGCGATGGCGAGCCGGTCCTCGCCGAACGGCAGTGTCGCAAGATCGCGGCGCCAGCTCACACGGTTGAGCGAATAGACGACGTGGCGGAAACCCGGCGTCGCGGCGAGCAGGATCTCGACCGCACGGGTTTTCGCGCGCTGCAGCGGATCAGGAAAATCGGCGCTGATATGGACGATGGTGCGCATCAATACGCCTTGTCCGGCCGAACACCGGGACAGACTCGGTTACGCGAACCGGCGGCAGCGTGACCGCGATCGCGAAGGCGAGCGAGCAGATATTGGCGAGCGTGGTGAAACCGCTCGACTCGGTGACGCCGTTGAACAGCACGAAGCACAGCAGCACCAGCACGTCGCGGTCGCGGCGTATGGCTGCGCGCAGCGCGACAGCCACGATGCTGAGGCTGAACAGCGCGACGCCGACCCAGCCGGTGGTGAGCAGGAGCTGCAGCATGAGATTGTGGGCGTGCGAGGTGAGGAAGCCGACCTCGCGCTCGTGCTGCGGCAGGACGAAGACCGAGCTGCCATAGCCGTAGCCCGTCCAGGGCTGCGCCTCGGCGAGCTTGAACACGGCGTACCAGATGTCGGTGCGGCTGGTGAGCGAGGTGATCTCGTCGAGGTTGCCGCTGCGGGCGACCAGCTTGCCGAGCTCGTTGCCGAAGGGCAGCAGCAGCGCAGCCGCGATCAGCGCAAAGCCGAGCGCGAACAACGCGAGATAGAGTCGGCGCCATTTCAGCACATAGACCGCGGACAGGATGCCGACCACCATCATCAGCGAAGTGCGCGAGTTGGTCATCGCGAGCGCCGCGGCCATGATCACGCCGGACACCGGCACGAACAGCCAGTGCAGACGGCGGAACTCGCGCGCATAGAGGCCGAGCAGGATCAGGCCGAAGGCGGCGATGCGGCCCATATTGTTGGCGCTGCCCGCGATGCCCGAGAGGCGCGCGCTGATATAGCGCTGCTCGTTGAGCCAGTAGACGTAATGTCCGAACTCGGGGATTGCGAAATAGACCGCGATCGAGACCACGCAGAAGACGACGATCGACGCCACGATGGTCGCGAACACCGTCACGCGGTCGAAATTCGCGAACACATAGGCCGAGAACAGAACCCAGGCGACGATCGAGAAGGCCGCAACGAAGCTGTAGGCCGGGGACGCCGAGATCGCGGCGGTCGCCATCAGCCAGAGCAGGAACATGATCGAAGGAATGTTCGTCGGCGTCACGAAGGAGCCGAGCCACTGCCGCACGTGGACCAGAGCGATGCCCGCAATGGCAGCCCAGATCGCGAGCTTGAGGAAGACCTGAAAGTCGACGTCCTTGTCGGCGTAGTCGCGGATGCGGAAGATGGCATCGATCAGGAACACGGCGACGAACAGCAGCGGCAACACCGCAAGGGTGCGGCCATGGAGCCCACCCCAGGCGAGCAGCGCCACCGCGACGGCGCCGGGCAGCGCCACAACCGCAACGAGGCCGGTCGGCGCGAAGAGTAGCAGACCGGCGATGACCGCAGCGCCGGCGAGGCCCAGCGCGCCGAATGTGCGCCGCTCCGCGAGCGTCATGTCGTACCCCGCTTGAGCATGATCACGGTGCCCGCAACCGCGACGAGCCAGCCGATGCCGCAGGCCGCGATAGCGCCGACCTCGGCGAAGCGCATCACCAGCGGCAGCGAAGCCGCGATGGCGAGCAGCGAAGCGATGCCGCGGACCACGTAATAGAGACGGAAATCGCGCCGTGCGTAGATGAGGGATTCGAGCGGCATGGTGATGCTGAGCACAACATACACCGGCACCCAGGCGACCAGCGCCGGCGCGGCATCGGCGAACTTGGCGCCATAGGCGAGCACGATGAGGCGGTCCGCGAAGAATGCCGCGGCGGCGCCGAACAGGCCGGCGACGGCCGCGTAGAGCACGGCGAGGCGCAGCGTGAAACGGAAGGCGGCGCGCTCGCGCGGCGCGCCGGCCCCTTGCGTGAAGGCGGACTTGTCCGCGACGTCGAGGCCCCGCAGCAGGATCTGCAGCGGCTGCATCAGGCTGCGGGTGGCGACGAAGGCCGCCGCATGCAGCGGCGCCAGCAGCGCGCCGAGGATGAGCAGCGGCACGTGGTTGTAGCCCGCATAGGTCGCGGTCGCGACCGCGGCCCACCCGCCATAGCGGCGCAGATCCGCGGCGAGCAGGCGAAAGCCCTGACGCAGGCGCGGCACACCGGCAGCGCCGATGAGTCCGAGCGCGTGCAACACCATGGCGGCGCCGAGGACGGCGAGCAGGGTCTCGTAGTCGATGCGATGCGCGAGCGCGGCGAGCACCAGCACCGCGGAGACGCCCGCATACCAGGCGGCGCTCGCGAGCAGCAGCCACGGCCGGCCCAGCTTCACCAGGAAGGCGCGTGCGAACTCGAGCTGCAGGTAGACCACGAGGCACACCGCAGTCGCGGCGAGGATCAGCCGTGGATAGCGCGCGGCGTCCATGAATGTCGCGATCGCGAACGCGACGCCCGCGACCGCCAGCGCGGCCAGGAGGGTAAGCCACTGCTCGGCGAGCACGCCGCCGCGCCGGCGGCGCACGCGCGCATCCGGCTCCAGCATCAGCGGGATTGTGATGGCGTGGCGCTGCAGCGCCTGGATCATCAGGCCGATGGAGAGGCCGAGGCCATAGGATGCGAGCTCCTCGGCTCCGAAAGCCCGGCCGATTGCGAGCGTCAGCGCGAAATTGGTCAGCGCAACCAGAACCTGGTCGCCAACCGTGGCGAGGCGCGTGACCGCATAAGTCGTGCGAAAACGCGTCACGCGCGCGGGCAGCGTCGCGACGCTCATGCGTACCCGCCCCGGCACGCAGGCCAGATCATCACGCTTGAAAGCGTCGCCTCGCGAATGCTCATGCGGATCGTTGAATGCGCGAGGCGGCACGCGTCATGCGTGCCGCCTCAGCTTTGAGATGCGCCTCAGTTCGGCTTCTGTCCGGCCGAGTCGCGCTGCCCGGTCTCCATGAAGAACACGGGCTCGGGCAAGTGCGGCGCGAGCGGGTTCGATGCCAGGTTCACGTCGTCGCCGGCGATGATCGGCTTGAGCTCGCTCGGGCGATGACAGACGAAGATCTTCTCGCCGCGCGTGAGGCCATAGCGCGCCACGTTGGGTTCCACGGCGGTGATCTCCTCGACCACGAAGCCCGGCGCCGCCAAGCGCTGACGCGCATCCCGGCCGAAGAAGCGCGCGTGATCGTGCTGGCCGAAATAGAGCAGGCGATCCTCGCCCGTGGACTTGGACGGATCCTCGAAGGTCTCGTCCCAACCCTCGACAATCGGGAACATGGCGATCAGCGTGCCGCCGGGCCGCAGCACGCGATAGAGCTCGCCGATCGCGGCGCGATCATTGACGTGCTCCAGCACGTGAAGACAGACCACCACGTCGAAGCTCTTGTCCGCGATGGTCAACGCCTCGATGTTCTCCTTGCGGTCCACCCCGGCCGCGAACAGATCGGCCGTGACGTAGGATTTGGGCTGGCCCGCGAGGATCAGCCGCCGCACCGCGACCTCGGGCGCGAAGTGGAGCACATCCTTACCGGCGAAGAACTGCCGCTCGCGCTCTGCAAGGCAGAGCAGACGATGCCGCTCGAGCGAGCCGCATCGCGGACAGTAGATGTCGCAGACGTAAGGATAGCCGTAGCCGAGGAACTTTCCGTGATAGCCGCAAAGCGGACACTCACGAGGAAACTTTCCGAAGGCGCGACGTACTGAGCGGGAGAGAAATTTCAAGGATCGGACGTAGGTTCGGAGCATGTCCCCTGCCTTTGCCTACAATTAAGTCAGATCGACAGCCCCTCGTCCCAAACCCTTGAAGACCATCGATCCAAGAAGTGGCGAAAATTCGACCGCGACGCGATCACGCGCGCGATGCGTTTTCGTCACGACACAGCCGCAGTGATCATGCAGGTGCGAGTCTCCGACAGCACACGCAAGCGCGAATGCGCGAGACCCGCGAGGAGTCATGCTGGCGAAACGTCTTGAAGCACGAATGACGCGTCTGACTGCGCTGCTCGCGGCATGGTTGTCCGCGATGATTTTGAGTGCGACGGCGGCCAATGCCGCGTTCGAGATGAAGCGCGCGATCAACATCGCGCAGTGGTTCACGTGGCCGCGCTACGAGGCGACGGGCGCCGGCATCATGTGGCCGCCCTACAAGGAGACGCCGCGGCCGCCGAGCGCAGCGGATCTCACGGCGCTCAAGCAGGCGGGCTTCGACACCGTGCGGCTGCCGGTCGATCCGGCGCCTTTCATGGTGTTCGAGGGCGAGCGGCGCGAGGCCGTCTACAAGATCCTGCTCGACGCGGTCGCGCGCATTCACGGCGCCGGATTGAAGGCGCTGGTCGATCTGCATCCGAACAGCCGGCACGCGGTGTGGGGACAGAACGCCATCGTGGCAGGGCTGGAGTCGCCGACCTTCACGGCCTTCAACACGGCGGTTGCCGAGATGGCGCGCCGGCTGAGCGCACTCGATCCCGACCGCACGGCGCTGGAGCTGATCAACGAGCCGCGCCTCAAGTGCAAGGGGCCGGAGCAGCAGCTCTGGCAGCAGATGATGGAGCGGCTGGTGCAACGTGCGCGCACGGCGGCGCCGCGCCTCACGCTGGTGGCGACCGGCGCCTGCATCTCGACGCCCGAAGGGCTGATGGCGCTCGATGCACGGGCGATCGGCGACCGCAACACGATCTACACGTTCCACTTCTACGAGCCCTTCACGTTCACGCATCAGGGTGCGCAGTTCATTCCCTGGCCCGACAAATATCTCGACGAGGTGCCGTGGCCGCCGTCGGCGCGGCCGATCGATCAGCCGCTCGCGCGGCTCAACGCGCACATGGCGACGGTCACGAATCTGGACGACGCCGCGCGCGAGAAGGCACTCACGGGCGCGCGCATCAATCTCGAGAAGCTCTACGCCAGCAAGGCGGGACCCGAGCTGATCGAGAAGCGCTTCGCCGACGTCGCGCGCTGGGCGAGCCAGAACGGCATCGCGCCGAACCAGATCCTGATCGGTGAGTTCGGCGTATGGCGCAAGCACGCGAACCTGCCGGGCGCGCGCTGCGAGGACCGCATGCGCTGGCTGACCCAGGTGCGCGAGGCGGCCGAGCGGCACGGCTTTGCCTGGGCCTACTTCAACTATGATGGGCCGTTCGCGATCGTGCTCGACGAGCAATCGCGGCAGCTCGATCCCGCGGTGCTGGCGAGCCTTGGGCTCAGTGCGAAGGGTGGATGCGCCGCGTCCAGCGGCTAGCCGAGCGTTCGCGTCGTGTCGTCGAACAGCTCGTCGACTGTGAACGGCTTCGGGATGATCTGCTGCTCGACCGAATACTGGATCATCAGCTCCAGGGCCCGGCGATTGGTCCCGACGCCGAAGGGATGGAAGTCGATGCCGCTCGAGGAGGCCGAGGCCTTGCTCTCGGCGAGCAGACGATAGATCTCCCGCACGACGTCAGGGCGCGTCTCGCTCAGGGCCTGGCGCACGACGAAGAGATGGTTGATCGGCACGGCGCCGTATTTGCGGCTCCAGGCTTCGGCGGCTCCCTGCGGATCGGCGATCACCGGGCGAATACGCGGGTCGTTTACGGCCGCGCTGACGATCGCGGCGTCGACGTCGCCGTCGAGCAGCAACTGCTCGACCTTCTTGCCGGGCCGCCGCTCCACGTTCGGCGGATCCTTGTATTCGGCGAGATGGCCTTCGTCCGGACAGACCCAGGTGATGCGCGAGAGATCGACGCCGTATTCGTGCTGCAGGATGCCGCGCACCCAGATCGCCGTGGTCTGCGAGTAGACGCGAATGCCGACGGCGCGGCCTTCGAGATCCTTCGGGTTGCGAATGCCACGCTCGGTGTTGGCCACGATGGTGTGGTGCTGGAAGCGCCCCATGACGACAGCGGGCAGCAGCACCAGCGGCTTGCCATAGAGCTTGGCCTGCAAGTAGGTGCCGATGGCGAGCTCGCCGGCATCGTACGCGCCGTTCCGCACCATGGGCTTGAAGCCTTCATTGGCGGTCTTCGGGCCCGTGAAGTCGAGTTTGACGATGTCCGACTGCAGCACCGTCTTCACGGCCCGCGTGACCGCGTAGTCGGCGAGGTTCACCTCGAGCGTGACAGGCCCGGTCGTCGGATAGCTCATGAACGCCTCTGCTCGGGCCGCTTCGCGAACCAACGCGCACGACCTAGCGTCCGCGCTTGAATCGGCTGGCGGCGCGCGCCGCACACTGAACAGACCCATAAGATACCGTCAAGTGACGGCGGCACAACGCTTTCGCGCCTTTTGTGCTGTGAAAATCAGGCGTTGCCGAACGTCAGGCTCGCGCGGCGCTGCATGAGCCAGAGGCGCTCGGCCGGCGCGGGCTCGAGCGCGAGCGCCGCGTCATAGGCGGCGCGAGCTTCGTCGATGCGGCCCAGCCGGCGCAGCAAGTCGGCGCGCACGGCGTGGAAGGGCGGAAAGCGCACAAGGTCGAAGCGCGCGTCGAGCGCCGTCACCTCGTCTATCGCGGCTGCCGGTCCAGCGACCTCCGCCAGCGCGACTGCGCGGTTGAGACGCACCACCGGATCATCACGCTGCGCCAGCAGCGCGTCGTAGAGCGCGAGCACGCGCGGCCATGGCGCCGGCTCGTCGAGACTGCGGCGCGCGCACCAGACCGCATGGATTGCGGCCTGCAAGACGCGCGGGAGCGGCGGCGCAAGCGCGAAGGCGCGGCCCAGATAGGCGTCGGCATCGGCGATCATCGGCGCACGCCAGAGCGTCGGATCCTGATCGGAGAGCGGCACCATGACGCCGTGCTCATCGAGACGCGCGGGCCGCCGCGCCTCCGCATAGCGAACGAGCGCGGCGAGCGCCTGCGCCTCGGGCTCTTGCGGCAGCATCTCGGCGAGCACGCGCGTGAGCTCCAGCATTTCGGTCGCATAGCCCGCATGCGGACCCGCACCGGCCGCATCCTCGTGCGCCTTGGCATAGGCGACCTCGAGGGTGGAGAGCACGGCATCGAGCCGCTCGGGCCAAGCCTCCGGGCCCGGCACCTCGAAGGAGACGCCGGCTTCCGCGATCTTGCGCTTAGCGCGAACGAGGCGCTGGGCGAGGGTCGGCTCGGCGAGCAGGAAGGCGCGCGCGATCTCGGGCGTGCCGAGGCCGCAGACCATGCGCAGCGTCAGCGCGGCGCGCGCCTCGATGGCGACAGCAGGATGACAGCAGACGAAGATGAGCCGCAGGCGTTCGTCGGGGATCAGATGGGCATCGTCGATCATGATGTCCTCCGCGCTCGGCTCAGGCTCGGGCGCCTCCGGAACGAGGCGCTGGCGCGTGCGGCGCCGGCGCAGGGCGTCGAGGGCGCAGCGGTCCGCGACACGGAAGAGCCAGGCGGCCGGATCGCGCGGCTCTCCCTCGCGCGGCCAGAGCTCGACGGCGCGCGCGCAAGCTTCCGCAAAGGCGTCCTCCGCGATATCGAGGTCGCGGTAGCGGGCCGCGAGGGCCGCGACGATGCGGCCACTCGCCTCGCGCGCGATCCGGTCGAGCGCCGCGCTCATTCGACCTCGAGCAGAGGCCGGATCTCGACCGAACCCCTCTCGATGATCGGCAGCTTCTTCGCGTAGGCGATGGCGGCGTCGAGATCCGGAACGTCGATCAGGTAGAAGCCGCCGAGCTGCTCCTTGGTCTCCCCGAAGGGCCCGTCATGGATGGTCTGCTTGCCGCCCTGGGTGCGCACCGTCGTTGCCGTGTTGGTGTGCTTGAGGCCGGCGCCGCCGACCCGGCGGTCGCCGAGCTCCTTCTGGAAGGCCATGTGCCGGCCGAAGATTTCCTGCATCACGGGGCCGCTCTTGTCCGAGCCATAGACCTTCTCGTCTTCGTAGATCAGGAGCGCGTATTTCATGGCCGTTCCTCTCGGGTTGGACCGCACGATTGCGGTTCTGCGGCCTTGAGACGGCCGGCCCGGGACCGGATCGACAGGCCTCCCAAAAATTTTTTGCACGCCCGTCAAGCAAGAAGCTTGTCGATCTCAGCCAGATCCTCCGCAGTCAGCTTCCAGCCGGTCGCCTTCACGTTGGACTCGATCTGCTCGGGCTTGGTGGCGCCCGCGATGATGCTTGAGACGGTCGGCTGGGCCGCGAGCCAGCTCATGGCGAGCTCCAGCAGGCTGCGGCCGTGCCGGTCCGCGAAACCGCGCAGCGCCTCGACCTTGGCCCAGTTGGCGTCCTGGACGAACAGGTCCTTGAAGACCTGGGTTGTCCCGAAACGGGTTCCCGCAAAGGTCGACTGGTCCGAACGGTGCTTGCCGGTAAGCAGGCCGCTCGCCAGCGGATAATAGGGCAGCAGACCGAGACCGTGTGTCTGCATGGCCGGGACGAGCTCGCGCTCGATGTCGCGGTAGAGCAGCGAATAATGGTCCTGGCAGGAAACGAAATGCGCGAGGCTGCCGGTGCGCGAGAGCCATTGGGACTCGACCACCTGCCAGGCCGGCAAGTTGGAGCAGCCGATGTAGCGGACCTTGCCCTGGCGCACGAGATCGTCGAGAGCGCGCAATGTCTCGTCCAGCGGCGTCAGCGCGTCGGGTCGGTGATACTGATAGAGGTCGATCCAATCGGTCTTCAGACGCTTCAGGCTCGCTTCGACGGCCGTCATGATGTAGCGGCGCGAGCCGCCCTGCATGCGGCCGCTCTGGTCCATCGGCATCGCGAACTTGGTCGCGAGCACGATGTCCTTGCGCCGGTCGCCGAGCGCTTCGGCGACGAAACTTTCGGAGCGCCGCTCGCCGTAGACGTCGGCGGTGTCGAACAACGTGATGCCGGCGTCGAGCGCCTTGTGGATCACGGCGTTGGTGCCGGCCTGATCGACGCGAGCACCGAAATTGTTGCAGCCGAGACCCACCAGCGAGACGCGCAGTCCCGACTTGCCCAGTTGACGCTGTTCCATCATGGCTCCTTGTTTGCGCCGTCGTGCGGCGCGGAGCCTATCCGAATTTACTGAGCATGCAGAGAGGAGGAGCGACGTGGGCACGGCCCCACGCGCGTCACGGGTCCGGCATGTTGTAGGCGAGGATCTGCTCCTGCATCTCGGCGAGGGAGGCGAAGCGCTCCTCGTTGTAGCAGCCGAGCGGGCTGGTAGCGGTCCGGGCGCAGCACTTGTTGCAGAACAGGCACTCCTTCCCCTGCGGGATCGTGCGCTCCGCGCGGTACAGCTTCAGGAGATCCGGGTTGGCGATCAGCGCGCGCGCCATGGAGACGAAGTCGGCCTTGCCCTGCAGGGCGCCTTCGATGGCGGTGCGGTTCTGGAAACCGCCATTGGCGATCACGGGCAAGCCGGTCTCGCGGCGGAACGCGTCGGCGTAGTCGAGGCTGATGCCTTCCTGGTAGCGCCAGCCGATGTTGAACAGCGGCCGCGCAAGGACGTTTGGGACCAGATTGATCAGCGCCGCGCGGACCGCGGCCTTGCGGCCGAGATGGCGCGTTGCATTGACGAAGAGCTTGATCTCCTCGACCGGGAACGTGCCCGGATTGCCCTTCGGGTTGATGAAGCCGTAGCCCTGGACCACGTGGAAATAGCCGACGCCGAGCGTCTTGAGCTCGCGCGCATAGGCGAGCATCTGCGGAAGGTTGTTGCCGCGGACATGATGCTTGAGCGGAAACACGATCGGCCAGCGGGACAAGAACGCCTGGATCGGAAAGGAATTGTGGTCGACCGCAGCGATGCGGACGCCGACCAGGAAATCCTCGCCGACGCGCTTGCGCACCGCGCGCACGATCTCGGCGAGGAAGCGGAAGCGCTTCTCGGGCGTGCCGCCCCAGGCATCGGTGCGGCGGTTCATGCCGGGATTGAGGAACTGGTGGATCAGATAGCCCTTCTCGGCCGTGATCTCGATGCCGTCGGCGCCGGCTTCGCGCGCGCGCAGGGCGGCGGCCGCGAACCGTTCGATCGCCTGCTCGATCTCGGCCGCGGTCATCTCGATGCGGCGGTTCACATAGCCGTAGAGGAAGTCGAAGCCGCTCGAGGACGAGAGCGCGTCGGCCCGCTGCGGGAACAGGCTCATCTGCGTCGCATAGCCGGGGTCGCCGATCTGGACGATATAGCGGCAGCCGGTCTTGCTCTTGATCTCGGCAAGCCGGTTGCGCAACGGCGCGATATAGCGGTCGTCGGCGATCGAGGGATACTCGAGCGGCGACTGGCGTTCCGGATCGACGTTGAAGGTGGTCGAGATCATGCCGCCGACGCCACCGGCCGCGAAGCGCATCTCGAAGTTCTTCCAGACGTCGGTGACCATGCCGTTATAGGCGCACATGCGGCCGCCCACCGAGGAGCGCAGCACGCGATTCTCGAAGGTCACATTCCCGAGTCTACCCGGCTCGAAGATTGCCATGGCCGTCGCTCGCCTCGCCTGGTGGAATCTCTGATGGCAGCAGGTCGAGAAGACCGCGCGCCTCGATGAGGTCGGCGGTCGTGAAGCCTTCGGTGAAGCGCTCGTGCAGCTCGCTCAGCAGCGCGCGTGCCTGTGCGCCGAAACCTCGCGCCCTGAGGATGCGCGCGAGCGTCGCGGCAGCGCGCAGCTCCAGCGAAAGCGCACCCTGGCGGCGCGCAATGTCGAGTGCGCGGCGGACGCTCGCCTCCGCCTCGGCGAGGTTGGGCGACGGCATGCTCGTCAGGATCTCGGCATTGAGCCGGTGCAGCTCGGCTTCCCATTGCCGCTCGCCCTTGCGCTCGACCGCGGCGAGACCGGCCGCAAGTGCGCCGAACGCCTCCTTGGTCATCCCGCAGCGGAAGCATCCAGTTGCGACGAGCGACATCAGCCAGGGCGAGCCGAGGGCGGCCTGCTGCGAGCGGAACTCGAACAGCGAGCGCTGGATCGTGCGCAGGCCGAGCGCGGGATCGGCCGGCATGGCGAGCGCGCCTTCCAGCACGGTCGCGCAGGCGCCCAGATAAGCGATCTGGAATTCGCTGGTGACGGCGCGCAGCTCCGCCGTGACGAGCTTCGCCTCGTCGCTGTCGCCGCGGCAGAGACCGATCACGGCCTGCCAGAACAGCGCCATGGCGACGCCGAAGGGCTGCTCCATGCGGCGCGCGGCCGCCACCGCATCGGCGACCACGTCGCGTGCGCGGTCCGGATGGCCGAGCGTCCACAGCGTCCAGCTCAAATGGATGCGCGCATTGACGGCCGGGTCGATCTGCGCGGAGAGCATCTTCTGGCGCTGCGCCTGCGGATCGTAGAGCGCGAGCGCCGCCTCGAGCTCGCGGCGCGCCTGCGCGAACTCGCCCTGCCAGAACAGGATCGAGCCGAGCGACATGCGCGCGACCATCAGGTCGCCCGCGTCGCCGGTGCGCTCGGCGAGCGCGATCTCCAGCTCGGCGGTGCTGCGCGCCTGCACGAGGTCGCCGCGCGCATAGTGACATCCGAACATGCCGCGCAGCGCGTACATCACCTGGGCGTCGTTGCCGACCTCGGTCGCGAGCTGATGGGCGCGCGTGAAGGTCTCCTCGACCTCGGTGGAGGCGAAGCCCTTCACGGCCCAATAGGCGCCGCCCGCGAGCAAGCGGAAGCTCAGCTCGTGCCGACGTCGCTCCACCGACTCGGGCAATGCCAGCAGGGCTTCCAGCGCGCGCGTGGTGTGGCCGATCGCTTCCACATTGGCGGCGCGGAAGAGCGCGCGCTGCGCGGCTTCGGCCCAATATTTCAAAGCCTGGGGAACGAGGCCGGCCTCGCCGTAGTGATGCGCGAGCAATTCGGGATCGGGGCGTCCGGTACGGCCGAGCCGGCGCTCCAGGGCCACCGCGATCGCGCGGTGGAGATCGCGGCGGTCGCGCCTGAGCAGGCTCTCATAGGCCGCATCGCGCACCAGCGCGTGCTTGAAGATCAGCCGCGTCGCACCGGTCCGGTAGATCAGCCCCGCGCGCAGCAGCAATTCGAGCGCCGAGCCGACCTCGAGTGGCGAAATGGCCGCAATCTCGTACAGCACGTCGAGCGAGAACTCGCGGCCGATCACCGCCGCGATCTGCGCGACACGTTTGGCGGAGGCGTATTGGTCAAGGCGCGCCATTAGAAGATCGTGCAAGGTGGCGGGCAGTTCGGCGCGAGAACCTGCGGCTGCCCTCCCCTCGCGGTCGGCGAGCATCATGCGCGTAAGCTCCTCGAGGAAGAGCGGCACGCCGTCGGTCTTGTCGATGATGCGGCCGACCAGCTCGGCCGGCAGCTCGCGCTCGCGGCTGACGCGGGCGACGAAGCGCGCGGCGTCCGAGCGGTCGAGACGATCCAGATCGATGCGCGTCACATGCGGAGCCGCGAGGAACGCCGCCGTGACGGGCGGCCGCGAGCTCACGATCATCAGCACCGGATGATCCGTGATCCGGCTCGCGACCAGCTCGGTCAGCTCCAGCGAGGTGGCATCGATCCAGTGCGTATCCTCGATGATGAAGACCACCGGCCCCTGCGCCGTCATCGCGATGCCCTGCGCGACGATCGCCTCGAGCATTCTCTGCTTGCGCTGCAGCGGTGTCAGCTCCGTCGGCAGCGCCGGATCGGGCAGCGAGAGCAGCGCCGCATACCAGGGCTGACGCTCCTCGTGACCCTCGCCCGCGAGCGCCACGACCCGGCGCAAGCGCGCACGCCGTTCCTCGACCGAGTGCTCCGGCCGGATGCCGGCCGCGCGGGTGGCCTGCACGACCACGGGATGGAGTGTCGTTGTCGTGTGATGCGGCGCGCAGAAATATTTCAGCACCAGCGCGTCGCCGAACAGCTCCGTCGCCTGCTTGATCAGGCGCGACTTGCCGATGCCAGGCTCGCCGGTGACGACCACGACCTGCCCCTGGCCCGCGCAGGCGTTCTCCCAGCAGGCGGCAAGCAGCCCCAATTCGTCCTCGCGCCCCACGAACTCGGTGAGCTCCGCAGGGCGCAGCGCGTCGAAGCGGATCGCGGCATATTTCGCACCGGTCACGCGCCACGCCGGCACCGGCTCGGGGAAGCCCTTGAGCGCGAGCGGGCCGAGCGGTGCGAGATCGAAGAAACCGCCCGCAAGATCGCGCGTGAGCGCCGAGATGACCACGCTGTCGGGCTCGGCCGCTTCCTGCAGCCGCGCCGCGAGGTTCATGGCCTCGCCGACGATCGCGGGCTCCTTCTCGATGGCCGGGGTAACGGCCATCAAGCCGGTCGCGACGCCGATGCGCACGCTGAGGCGCTGAGCCACGTCCTGCCGTTGGATGCTCTCGACCAATTCGAGCGCGGCGCGGATCGCGCGCTCCGGATCCTCGCCATGAGCCTGCGGATAGCCGAAGAAGGCGAGCGCGCCGTCGCCGCGGAATTCGGCCACATGGCCGCCGTGGCGGCCGACCACGTCGCGGCAGCACTGGGCGAAGACTCGGATGAGGTCGTGATACTCTTCGGGATCAAGGCTCGCGGCGAGCCGGGTCGAGCCGACCATATCGCAGAACAGCGCCGTGAGCTGACGCCGTTCGCCGCGCAGCCGGGCCGCTTCGACGTCCTCTGCGGGTCGCTCGAGATGTGCGCCACACTGGCTGCAGAAGACGGCATGCGTCTCGCTTGCAGCGCCACAGCCGGTACAGCGCAAGAGACTTGCCAACACCGCCGCCCCGGTACGATCGGCTCGGTTCGGCCGATCTCCAACGGGCTTTCCGAGCTTGCCGGAAGCCCACAAAATAAAGCTACATTATGCGCCACAACCTCACAACGACCGTGTGTGTGGTAAAGTTGTGTAAAATGCCAGTGCGGCCATGCACATGGCTGAAAACCGGCATGTGCTTGAGCAGCGTCGCGCTCCGGAGCGGACCAATCCAGGGCGTCTTGTTTCAGCGTATGAACCAGGCGTGGTCCGCGGGCCGGTGCTCCAAAGAGCCGGCCACTCGGACGCGCCGCAGGGTGGCCATTCGCATGCCGATGGAAGCCGGAAAGCAGCCCGTTCGGAAGGCAATCGACAAGCGCGCGCTGATCCGCGAGCACCCGCTGCTGGGCGCGCTCGGGCCCGATTTCGTCGATCGACTCGCCGCGCACGCGACTATGCGCACCGTGAAGCGGGGGACTACGCTCTTTCTCAAGGGCGATCCCGGCACGAGCCTGTTCGCGGTGTGCGCCGGCTCCGTGAAGATCGGCGTGCCCTCGGCGAGCGGCCGTGACGCGGTGTTCAACGTGGTGGGCGCCGGCGAGGTGTTCGGCGAGATCGCGCTGCTTGATGGGCAGCCACGTACGGCCGACGCCGTCACGATGACGGACTGCGAGCTGATGGTGATCGACCGCCGCGATTTCCTGCCGCTCGTGCAGGAGCGGCCGGAATTCGCGGTCAAGCTCATCGAGCTGTTGTGCGGGCGGCTGCGGCGGATCAGCGAGCAGATGGAGGAGGTGCTCTTCCTCAATCTGCCGGGGCGGCTCGCCAAGGCGCTGCTGCGGCTCTCCGAGCGCAAGCCCCGTGACCAGGGCAAGCTGGTGATCACCCAACGCGAGATCGGGCAGATGGTCGGCATGTCGCGCGAGAGCGCGAACAAGCAGCTGCGCGCCTGGGCGAAGCAGCGCTGGGTGAAGCTCGAGCGCGGCGGCATCGTGGTACTGGCGCCGCAGGCGCTGACCATGGTGGCGGCCGCCGCGGCCGACGAGCCGGACCTCTAGAAACGAATACGACCGGCGCCCGCCTTCGGCTTGTGTGAGATCGCTCATACAAGGCTACCGCCGCGCGGGTTATTGGCTCCTCGTGATCAGGGAGCCGATGATGCACCACCCGAACGTCGCCCATCCGGTCCTGGCGCTGAGCGCGACCAGCTTCGCGCTTCCGGCGTCCTTGCCGCCGGCCGTCGTGATCGACACCGAGGCGCTGTCGGCTTCCTTCCGCACGAACGACGCTGATCCGAGAGGCCCGGATCACGCGGCACGGAATGGCCGCACGCTGCGCCTGCGAGCGCCATGACGAACCTCAGGGATGCCATCGAAGCCGCGCGCCGCTCTCCCAAGGAGCCGCCCGGGAAGGAGCCGGAGATGAAGCAGTCCATTCTCGGTGTCGCGAGCCTGTCCGACACACTCGGTCTTGCGCCGCGGGCGCGCGGCATCCGCGGCTCGATCACGACCGCACGTCTCGCCTTTGCGGCGGTGTTTCTTGCGGTCGGCGTGCTGATGCTCGCGATCGCGACGCCCGGACCGATCGAGCTTCCGCTCGGCGGATGCCGCAACGATCCGGGCCGGCTGATCTTCGGCGAGACCTTCGAGGTCGCGATGAACCTCGACCGCAACACCGCATGCTCGGTGTGGCTGCGCCCGGGCAGCGCTTCGGTGGATAAGCTCGATATCACGAGCCCGCCGCGTCACGGCACACTCGCGCCGCGCGGACGGACCGGCGTGATCTATCGGGCGGACCGCAACTTCAAGGGCGAGGACTTCTTCGCCTTCGCGATGCACGGCCAATCGGCCGCCTACAACGGCACTTCGGTCGTGCGCGTCCGCGTGCAAGTTCGTTGACTCCCTGATCCTCCCAGACTTGCCGCGGCGATCACCCGATCCCCGCGGCATTTTTTTGTGCGGCGTGACGAAGCTCCGGATTGCCGTCAGGGCCGCGACATCAGCTCCGCGCGCAGGAGCCGCCAATACGCGACAGCGAGCACCAGGGCGAAACCCGCATCGAACAGCGCGAGCCAAAGAAAGCCGCCGCCCAGCAGCAGGAACAGCACGGCGCTGGCGAGCCGCAACGGGATGCCGAGCAGGTTCGGCCAGCGCCGGTGCACGGGATCGAACCAGCCCGGGGCGTAGAACAGGATCGCGGCGAGCTGCCAAAGGCCCCAAGCGCGGAGCCAACCGGTTGCGCCCGTCGTGAGGCCGAGCCAGGACGACAGCGTGTCGGGCATCGCGAGCGCCAGGAGCCCGAGCCCGGTTTGCAGCACGAGATTGAGCGCCAACAAACCGCGATAGACGTCGCGGGCCGTGGTGGCCTGCCGCCGGGTCCAGCCGATGCGCAGCTCGTCCGTCATGACGGCACTCCGGCCTTGTCCCAGGGAAAGAACACATTGCGCAGGTCCGCGAAGTAAGGCGCGACCAGCGGGCAGTGGCGCGCGAGCACCGAGCGGAAGCTGTTGTCCGCGACCCAGGCGAAGCCCGCCGGCGTATAGACCTGGGGCGTGAAATCGGTGGTGAAGAAGCGATCACTCTTGAGCCGGCGCGACGCCATGAGAATGAACACGCGGAACGCCGTGTCCGAGAAGCCGAAGCCGTCGGGCGGCGTCTCGGCGAGCGTGCCGACCAGGAGGTCGACCTTTTCGACCGCGCCATAGATCCGGCGCAGCGCGTCCTGCCATTCGGGCTTGTCGGTCAGCTCCTCGAAAGTCTGCGGCACCGGCATGTCGAGATAGCGGCGCATGTCGCAATAACGCGGCACGCCGCGCTCGCGGTCGCGCAGGATGTCGACCGCGGCGAGATCGAGAAACACGCCCTCCTCGGGCCGCTTGTCGATCTTGCGCAGCGTGTTCGGAAAATTGTGCAGGACGAGCGCGCCCGGATGGCTGCGGCCGAAGCTGTAGACCGCGTCTTCGAACGGCATGTCGGCATAGATCTGCCGCACGCGCGCGGCCGCGACCTCCGTGAGGTTGCGCGTGTAGCGCAGGTCGTCGTTGCGCGCGGAGCGGAACACAAGCTCGTCCGGCAGCAGCGAATGCATGCGATAGGCCGCCGCGAACTCCTCGGTCATCGCATAGGGTGCGCCGTGATGATCGGTCTCGGCGCCCGGAACGCCGGAAAGAAGATCGTGGGTGCCGACCCGGCCATAGGCGCGGCGATAGTGCTCGCCCAACAGGCCCCACCAATTGCCGCGCATGGCGAAGCGCCCCTCGGGCGAGTTCATCAGCGCGGGCGTCCATTCGACCGAATGGATCTTGGCCATCAGCGCGGCATTCACGAGCCGTGCCTTCTGGAACAGCCATTCACCCTTGGCGGTCGGATAGTCGATCTTCAGGCGGTCGACGATCGCGTTGTGCTCGCGCGCGAACAGTGTGTGGAGCAGCGACAGGCCGAGCCACCAGTTGCCGTTCACGCCCGTGATCTCGATCCCCTTCTGATCGACCGGCAGATAGCCGTTGGGCTCGAGATAGATCTTGCCGTCGGCGAGCATCGTGCCGTCGGGCCTGCTGCGCACCAGCCGCTGGGTGGCGAGCGACGAGCCGTAAAGCTGGGAGCCATCCCACCAATGGGTCTCGACATTGCGGTAGGTCGCGGGCTGGCCGAGATCCGCCGGGCACGTGATCGCGTCGGCGGGCGTGCGTTGGACCGTCATCTCGCGCGTCGGCCAGTTGTCCCCGTCGGGGACCGGAAAGACGTGCGGGTCGCCCTTCTGGCTCGGACCGTGGCCGAGCCAGTCGTGCACCATGAACTGGATCCAGGCCGCGACGAACAGGTTGAGGTGGTGCACCGGCTCGAACGCGCGGCGCGCCAACAATTCGCTGCTGATTAGGCGCGGGTTCGGCTCATAGAGATCCGGCGGCCGCTCTCCTTTCGTATCCGCGATCCGGACATTGCGGCCGAAGCGGGCGCCTGCCATGCCCATCCAGGGATGGGCGAGATCGTTGTGGCTGCCGTCGGCCGTGCGCTGGTCGCGGCGGGCCGCGTCGCCGATGGGCAGGAGGCGCGCCGGATCGCGCTCGGTGTCAAACAGATTGTGCGCGCGCATCGCGGCGCGATGGCCGATCAGCGTCAGCATGGCGAGGGCGAAGGGGAGCCGGTGCCAGACACGGATCCGGCTGGTCAACCAGGCAAAGCGCGCCAGCAGACGTTCGTGGAACGCGATCGCCACGGCCTAGCCCCCACAGGCGTTGCGCGGAAGACACGCTGTCACAACCCATCCGGATTGCAAGGCTCTTTCGCCCGCGGATGAGATCAGACGGCTGGCCGGCACTGTGTGGCGTGCCTTACATTCGGCTGATCATTTTCGGGAGGAGCGTATGAAAGCCGCCATAGGCACGCCGAATGGGCTCGAGATCCGCGACGTCGCGCAGCCGCAGCCGAAGCCGCATGAGGTGCTGGTTCGTGTCCGCGCGGCGGGGCTCAATCGCGCGGATCTCGGCGCCGCCCGCGCGGCTGCGCATCCGGGCCATGCAACGCCGGGCGCGCCGATCGGCCTCGAATGGGCCGGCGAGGTCGTCTCGACCGGTGGCGAGGTGCGCGACTTCAAGGCGGGCGACCGCGTGATGTGCTCGGGCTCCGGCGGCTATGCCGAATACGCCGTCTCGGACGTCGGGCGGACGATGGCAATTCCCTCCGGCATGGACTTCGCGCAGGCCGCGACGCTGCCGATCGCGCTGCTCACGCTGCACGATGCGCTGGTGACGAATGGCCGGTTGCGCGCGGGCGAGAGCGTGCTGATCCAGGGCGCGAGCTCGGGCGTCGGCCTGATGGGCCTGCAGATCGCCAAGGCGCGCGGCGCGAAACTGGTGATCGGCTCATCGACCAATGATGCGCGGCGCGCGAAGCTGAAGGAGTTCGGCGCCGATCTCGCGGTCGACACGCGCGATGCCGGCTGGGTCGATCAGGTGCTCGCCGCCACGGACCGCAAGGGCATCGATCTCGTGGTCGACATGATCTCGGGCGCGCTCGCGAACCAGACCATGAAAGCGACCGCGATCCTCGGCCGCATCGTCAATGTGGGGCGGCTCGGCGGCAACACGGCCGATTTCGATTTCGATCTGCATGCGCTGCGGCGCATCGATTATATCGGCGTGACCTTCCGCACGCGCTCGGTCGAAGAAGTGCGCGAGATCGCGAAGCGCATGCGCGCCGATCTCTGGGACCAGGTCGCGGCCGGCAGGCTGCGGCTGCCGATCGACCGCAGCTTCCCGCTCGACGAGGCGGTGGCCGCGCAGGCGCACATGCGCGCCAACGCGCATTTCGGCAAGGTCGTGCTGACCATGTAGGTCACGCGCGGAAGCAGGCGACGAAACGTCAGGCCTATTGACGGGTTCCCGCGTGCGCGGTGCGCCGCGGCGACCGGAAACCAATGTCCCGAACGAGCGTTGGTCGAAGGGCGCAACAACCATCTTGACGAGAACCCATGCAAGTCCCTGTCGAGATTGCCTTTCACAACATCGATAGCTCCGCCTGGGCCGAGGACGAGATCCGGACCCGGGTGGCCAAGCTCGAGAAGCTGTACGACCGGATGACCACGTGCCGGGTGCGCGTGGACCAACGGGCACGCAACAGCAACGACACCATTCCGCCGGTGGTCCGGATCGAGATGAGCATTCCGGGCCACAAGGACCTGGTCGTCAGTCACGAGCCCGACCATCTGCAGCAGAAGTTCCAAACGCCGGATCTGCGCAATGCCATCAACGAGGCGTTCCGGATCGCCGAGGACCGGCTGGTGGCGCTCAAGGAGCAGCGCCAGGGCCGCACTAAGGAAGCGCACCACGACGTGCCGAACCAGTTCCTCGGCCAGGTGGCCGAGAAGAACCCCGGCGAGGACTTCGCCTTCCTGATGACCAAGGAAGGCGGCCTCCTCTACTTCCATCGCAACAGCGTGCTGCTCGGGGACTTCGACGAGCTCAAGCGAGGCGACGAGGTCACTTACGTGGAGCACATGGGCGACACCGGCCCGGTCGCCGCCAAGGTGCGGGTGAAGGGCAAGGAATAGCCGCTCCACCGGCCATCCGGCTGCCTCAGAAGGCTCTCGAAAATTTTTCTGCATCCGGTGTCGATCCGGCGAGAGCTGGCGCGTCCTTGGAGCGAAACCACGGCGCATGTTTCCAAATCGAAATATCCGCCGACATCGTGCCGAAACGAGACTCGATTAACCTCCATCTCAAGTGAACGAATAACGAGAACAGCCATGCTGACTTTCCAAGTTCTGGGCGTCGTCTTCGTCGCGCTTTTCCTCGCCGCGCTCGTTCCCCAACGGGCGTCCTAAGGTCCCCACCCGCAGGAGAAAGCCGATGAAGACGCCGCGCCAGATTGCCCTTCCGCTGATGGCCGCGCTGGTTCTCTCGCTCGCGCCGCTGCCGGCCGGCTCCCGCAGCCAGGGCTGCGACCTGACCAATTCCACGATCCCGCAGCAGACCTACTCGGCCACGGCCCAGAAGGCCTGCGCGATCTACCTGAACCTGGCCGCCGCCGAGTAACGCTGCGTCCACGGCGGTAGAGGCAATATTTCACGCCGGAAATATTCGGCGACAACGGCCCGAAACACGACTGCGCTAGTCTCTGTTCAACGCTGATGCGGCCTCTAGCCGCGAAGCCCTGAGATCCCCGACGGTGACGACCATGCTCAGCCTCAAGATGTTCATTCTTCCGCTGCTGGCCCTGATCGTCATCGCGTCGCTGCCGCGTTCGTCCGAGACCCAGGCTCCGGCCCAGGTCGCCTGCGCGGCCTCGCTTTCGACCGACGCCCATGCGGGGCGTCGTCTTGCCACCAAGCCGCCCTGCGAGCCCGGACGTGGGCAGCTGGCGCTGGCGCGTAGCAACTGAGTTCGGACGTCGGCCCCTCGAACCACCGAGCCCGGCACCCGTGAGTTCCTGACCCGCTCGATGCACTCTGTGACCTTCCCTTCCCTGCCCGGGCCAACGCCCGGGCACATTTTTTTCGGGGCGCCGGCCGGCGGCGCGGCATCCCGCAAGCGATCTCTTCCGCTATGATGGCCTCTGAGCTAGGCGGAACGGACCTGCCCGGCCGTCCCTTGGCGCTTTCGGCTGCCACGGCCGAATTCCATCGCGTTCCCGTCCGTTCGAGTGAGAGAAGAGTGTCGGCATCGGACCAACAGCTCGGGACCGGCGGAAACGGCCTCGGCTTCGAGCGGCTGATCCGGCTGTTGGCGATCCGCTGGCGCATCTTGGCGATCGCGGCCGTGAACGTGGCGGTCGCGGTGGTGCTGGCGGCGCTGATCTGGGACGGCGGCAAGGTGCTGAGCGCGGCCTGGAACGAGCTGCGCCAGGTGCGCGAGTCCGACCAGCTGCTGGTGCTGGTGGAGAGCGAGACGCGGCGCCTGCAGAACCTGGTGCAGCGCTACTTCAACCGCCCCGATTCGGTGGTCTCGGCCGAGATCCTGCTCTCGCGCGAGGCGCTGCTGATCACCATGCGCTCGCGGGTCGCCGCGGACCCGATCCTCGCGCCCTCGGGCGAAGGGCTGATGGAGGCGATCGAGCGGCTCACCGACGGCTTCGGCGAGCTGCGGCTCGCCCAGGCCACCCTCACGCGTACCTATGAAAGCCAGGTGCTCAAGCCCGCCAAGGAGATGGCGAGCCTCTATGCGGGCATCGACGAAGCGACCGGCAATCGCGACTCGCTGATCTGGCCGTCACTCACCAAGTCGCGCGAGACATACTCGGCGGCCGTCATCGCCGCGAACGCCTACTACTTCTCGCTCTCCATGGGCGAGGCCGCGGAGGCGCAGCGGCATCTCGCCAGCATCGAGCAGACGATCCCGATCATGTTCAACATGGCGGAGAACGACCTGCAGCGCACGCGGCTCAACGTGCTGCGCGAGCAGACCGTGATCATGCGCGAGGGCCTCGGCCGGCTCGCCGAGAACTTCGCGAACCGCGCGCGGCTGCTGCGCGATGCGATCGACGGCAACCAGATCGCCATGGCGGCGATCATCGACCCGCTCTCGCGCCAGATGCGCGCCCGCGCCCAGGAGGCGCAGGAGCGCTTCGACGAAACGCTGCGCAATACCTACTGGAACGTGGCGATCGTCGCAGGCTCGTTTCTCACCGCGATCGCCCTGATGGGCATCGCGATCGCGCACAGCATCAGCGCACCGCTGCGCGAGCTGATGGGTGCCATGAATGCGATCGTGCGCGGCAATTACGGGCAGCCGATCCGCGGACTCAACGCGCGCGACGAGATCGGCGAGATGGCGCGCGCCATCGAGGTGTTCCGCGAGAATGCCATCGCGCGAGAGCGCGCCGAGGCGGAGCTGCGGACCTCGAAAGAGCGGGCCGAGAACGCGCTGACCGAGCTGCGCGAGACCCAGCGCAGCCTGATCGAGGCCGAGAAGCTCGCCGCGCTCGGCGGCCTCGTCGCCGGCATCGCGCACGAGGTGAACAATCCGGTCGGGATCAGCCTGACGGTCGCATCGAGCCTCGAGCACCGCTCGCAGACCTTCGCGGACGAGCTCGCGACCGGGCAGGTCCGCCGCTCGCGGCTGTCGGAATTCGTCGAGGGCACGCGCGAAGCCGCGGGCCAGCTCGTCACCAACCTGCAGCGCGCGGGCGAGCTGATCCAGTCCTTCAAGCAGGTCGCGGTCGACCGCAGCCACACCGAACGGCGCCAGTTCGATCTTCTGGAATCGACCGAGCAGATCGTCTCGAGCCTCAAGCCGGGCATCAAGAAGTCCAACCTCGCGCTCCACGTCGACATTCCGCCCGACATCGTGATGGACAGCTATCCGGGCGATTACGGGCAGGTGCTCACCAATCTCTTCCTCAATACGGTGAGCCACGCCTTTCCGAACAACCAGGAGGGCGAGATCCGCATCTCGGCGCACCGCGTCGGCGACAGCGACGTGGAGATCGTGTTCGCGGACAATGGCCGCGGCATGCACGAGGACGTGCAGCGCCGCGCCTTCGAGCCCTTCTTCACGACGCGCCGGCACATGGGCGGCACCGGGCTCGGCCTGCACATCGTCTATAATCTGGTGACGCAGCGGCTCGGCGGGCGCATCTCGCTGATCTCCGGCTTGCGCAAGGGGACTGAATTTCGGATGACGGTTCCGTTGGTTGCGCCCGTGAGCCAAGCGCAATCGGCCGAAGCCTGGAAGTAGTGTTGGAGTGGATCCGCGATGGCCGAGGATGATGATTTTCTGACCGTGATCGACGACGAGGCGGAGGTCCGCCTCGACGCGAACGGCCATCGCTGGAAGATCGCGGTGATCGACGACGATCCCGCGGTGCATGACGGCACGCGTTTTGCTCTCTACGACTACGTGCTCAACGACCAGGGCCTCGAGATCATCTCGGCCTTCTCGGCCGCCGAGGGCCGCGAGCTGCTGCGCCAGAACCCGGACACGGCCGTGGTGCTGCTCGATGTCGTGATGGAGACCGACGACGCCGGCCTGAAGCTCGTCGAGTTCATCCGCAACGAGCTGAAGAACGAGACCGTGCGCATTATCCTGCGCACGGGCCAGCCCGGACAGGCGCCCGAACGGCGCGTGATCGTCGACTACGACATCAACGACTACAAGGCGAAGACCGAGCTGACGGCCGATAAGCTGTTCACCGCACTCACGGCGGCGCTGCGCGGTTATCAGCAGTTGCAGCGCATGGTGGAGACGCGGCGCGGGCTCGAGATCATCATCGATGCGGCCTCCGAGCTGTTCGACTTCAAGTCGATGCAGCGCCTCGCCGAGGGCGTTCTGACGCAGATCGCGAGCCTGCTGAACGTGGAATGTGCCGGCATCCTGGTGCTGCGCGACAGCGGCCGCGACGGCAAGGGCCCGTCGGTGCTCGCGGCGTCCGGCTGCTACCGCGAGCTCACAGGCGTCGACGTGGACCAGGCGCTGGCGCCGGACCTGAAGAAACTGGTGCAGCACGCGTTCGAGACGCGCTGCCACGACTTTGCGCCGCACCGCTCGGTGCTCTACGTGCAGACCGCGAGCGGCCGCGAGGTGGTCGTGCTTCTGGAGGCGCCGCGGGCGCTTTCGCCCACCGACCGCACGCTGGTGGAAGTCTTCTGCAGCCGGCTCTCGGTCGCCTTCGACAACGTGATCCTCTACGAGCAGCTGCAAGAGGCGAACAACCGCCTCGAGGAGCGCGTCACCCAGCGCACGCGCGAGCTCACATTGGCCAACCAGCGGCTCGCCGCGCAATGGGCGCGGCTGCGGCGCGCCAATGCGTTCAAGAACGAGGTGCTGGGCCGTGTCGCGCACGACCTGAAGAACCCACTGGGCGTGATCATGGGCCGCGCCGAGATCCTGACCGACCTGATCGGTGCCGCCAGCCCCACGACCGAGAAGGCGCTGGCCCAGGTCGGGCACATCCAGGAATCCGCGAAACGCCTCACCGGCATGGTCGATACGCTGATCGCGGACGCCATGATCGACGCGCTCGACATCACGATCCGCCACGAGCCCGTGGAGCTGGTCGAGCTGGTCGAGGAGGTGATCGAGGCCGGCCAGCCGCTCGCCGAAAAGAAGAAGCAAATTATCCGCATCTCGCGGCCGCCTTCCTTCGTGATCACGGGCGACACCGATCGCCTGCGCGAGGCGATCGACAACATCGTCGGCAATGCCATCAAATACACGCCGATCGGCGGCCGTATCGACGTCGAGGTCGCGGCCGCGGGCGGCGAGGCCTATATCCGCGTGCGCGACAACGGCCCGGGCCTCTCGCCCGAGGACCAGGGCCGCCTGTTCGGGCGGTTCCAGCGGCTCTCGGCCAAGCCGACGGGCGGCGAAAGCTCGACCGGCCTGGGGCTTTCCATTGCCAAGCAGATCATCGATCTTCATGGTGGACGGATCACGGCGGAGAGCGCCGGGACCGGCAAGGGAACCACCTTCGCGATCGTGCTGCCGCTTCAGCAGATGCCAGGCCAATGACCAGCAATCCTCACATCATCGTCGTCGACGACGAAGCTTCGGCCCGCGAGATGGTGGGCGACTATCTGCGCATGCAGGGCTTCAGCGTGACCCTGTGCGACGGCGGGCGGAGTCTCCGCACCGCCATGGCGGCGGACGCGCCCGACCTGATCGTGCTCGACCTCAATATGCCGGAGGAGGACGGGCTCTCGATCGTGCGTGACCTGAAACAGACCTCGAGCGTGCCCGTGATCATGCTGACCGCGACCGCGAGTCCGATCGATCGCGTGGTCGGCCTCGAGCTCGGCGCCGACGACTATCTGGCGAAGCCCGTGGAGCTGCGCGAGCTGCTCGCCCGCGTGCGCTCGGTGCTGCGCCGTACGAC
>JAEYAU010000005.1 GCA_023404705.1 Pseudomonadota bacterium | reverse complement strand
ATCCTGAGGTGCGAACATCGAGCGGCGAAGCCGGTTGATGTGAGCCTCGAAGGATGAACGGCCCGGGCCATGAAGCTTGCTCGCTGCGAGGCCCGGGCCGTCGCCCTTCGAGGCTCGCTTCGCTCGCCCCTCAGGGTGACGGATGAGAGCGTGCGTGCGCGGCCATTTCGCCTACTGGCTCGCCCAGACGATGCGGGCGATCCACGCAAGCTCTTCTTCGGCAAGCGTGCGGTCCGGCGCCTCGGGATTGAACGGCTTCAGCTCCACGGTCTTTGCCGTGCGCCGCTTCAGCTCGCTCGCCATCAGCTCGCCTGCCTTGGTCTTCACCACCACACGGTCGCCGCGGCGTAGCGGCGTGGTCGGCGAGACGATGATGATGGTGCCGTCGCGATAGGCGGGCTGCATGGCGTCGCCCGTGATCTCCAGCGCATAGGCGTGCTCGTCCTCGATCGCCGGGAAGGCGATCTCGTCCCAGCCTGTGCCGACCGGATAACCGAACTCGTCGAAGTAGCCGTCACCGCTCGCCTGCGCGAGGCCGAGCAGCGGCACCACTTGCCTCACCGGCGCCGCGCCGCCGCCCTCGCTGATCAGGCCGACGAAGGTCGCAAACTCGGTGGCGGTGGCGTCGAGGGCCTTGGCGACCGACTCCGTGGACGGCCAGCGCGGACGTCCGTCCGGCGTGATGCGCTTCGACTTGTTGAAGGTGGTCGGGTCGAGCCCGGCTTTCTTGGCGAGACCCGAGGCGGAGAGGCCCGAGCGCGCCGCGAGCCGCTCGATCGCGGTCCAGATCTCCGCATGGGTAAGCATGGATTGTCGCGCCACGTCGGCCTCCGAAGATGCGCGCCATCGCAGACTATTTTTCCGGATATAGGAATATAAACGGGAAATGTCCACACACGAATTGGTGGTGCGCTTCGCCTTGCTGCGGGCGCGAGCCATCGATAGGGTCCGCGCCGAAAACGGGGCGCCGGTGAACAAGATCCTGACTGTCTACAAGATCAGCGATGCCGCCGCGTGGCGTGAGGCGGAGCGTTTGGGCCGCTTCACGGGCGCGCCGATCGACCTGCAGGACGGCTTCATTCATTTCTCCAGCGCCGCGCAGGTGCGCGAGACCGCGGCGCGCCATTTCGCCGGCAAGTCCGACCTCGTGCTCGCGGCCGTCGACGCGCCGGCGCTCGGCGATGCGCTGAAGTGGGAACCCTCGCGCGGCGGCGACCTGTTCCCGCATCTCTATGCGTCGCTCGATCTCACGGCCGTGCGCTGGGTGAAGCCGCTGCGGCTCGACGCGCAGGGCCGACATCAGTTTCCGGAGCTCGAGCCATGATCGGCCTGTTCGATCATCTGGCGCGGCCCATGCTGCGGCGGCTCGATCCCGAGGAGGCGCATCGCCTCGCGCTGAAGGCGCTCCGGCTGGTGCCGCTGCCGCGCCCCGCCGCGGATGATCCACGTCTGGCGGTGCGCGCCTTCGGCCTCGACTTCCCCAACCCGGTCGGCATCGCGGCCGGCTTCGACAAGAACGCCGAGGTGCCGGACCAGCTGCTGCGCCTCGGCTTCGGCTTCGTCGAGGTCGGCGGTGTCACGCCGAAGCCGCAGCCCGGCAATCCGCGTCCGCGCCTGTTCCGCCTCGACGCCGACGACGCTGTGATCAACCGCTTCGGCTTCAACAGCGATGGCATGGAAGCCGTGGCGCGGCGGCTCACGGCGCGCCGCGGCGCGCCGGGCATCGTCGGCATCAATCTCGGCGCCAACAAGGACAGTGTCGACCGCGCGGCCGACTTCGTCACGGCCATCGAGGCACTCGCGCCATTGGTGAGCTTCCTCACGATCAACATCTCGTCGCCGAACACGCCGGGCCTGCGCAATCTGCAGCAGGCGATCACGCTCGACGACCTGCTCTCGCGCGCCATCGACGCGCGCGAGCGCGCGGCCGAGCGCAGCAGCCGCAAACCGCTGCTGCTCAAGATCGCGCCGGACCTCGCGCTGCCGGATCTCGACGACGTCGTCGGGCTCGCGCGCCGCCACCGTATCGACGGCATGATCGTGTCCAATACGACGGTGACGCGGCCGACCACGTTGCGCGAGGTCGGCAAGGCGATGGAGCAGGGCGGTCTTTCGGGCAAGCCGCTGTTCCCGCTCTCGACCCGCATGCTGGCCGAAACGTTCGTGCGCGCCGAAGGCGCCTTTCCGCTGATCGGCGTCGGCGGGATCGACTCGGGCGCGGCGGCCTTCGCCAAGATCAAGGCGGGTGCGAGCCTGATCCAGCTCTACTCGGGTCTCGTCTTCCGCGGCGTCGGCCTCGTCGGACAGATCAAGCGCGATCTTCTCGACTTCCTGCGCGTCGGCCGCTTCGACTCCCTCGCCGACGCGGTCGGCCGCGACGTCGCGACCGTCACGGCGCAGCCGTGGCCGTCTCTCTGAACGTGGCGCGCACCAGCGGCGCATAGCGCGCGAACTGCAGAATGCCGCGCGCCACCAGGAACATGAGGATTGCGGTCCAGAGCCCGGCATTGCCGAGCGGGAGCGTGAGCCACCAAGCCGCGAGATAGATCGCGAGCGCCGCGACCATCAGATTGCGCATGTCACGCGTCCAGGTCGCCCCGATATAGATCCCGTCATACGCATAGGCGAAGACGCCGATCACCGGCGCCAGCGCCGCATAGATGAGGAACTGCTCGGCGACGGCGCGCACCTCGGGGCTCCTGGTCATCAGGCCGATGAGCCACGGGCCGATGCCGAGGAGCAGCAGCGTGGTCGCGATCCCGAAGCCGAAGCCCCAGATGATCACCAGCCGCGTTGCCGCGAGAAAGCCGCGCCGGTCTCGCGCGCCGACCGAACGGCCGCAGAGCTGCTCCGCCGCGCTCGCGAAGCCGTCGAGGAAATAGGCGCCGACCAGCACCAGGTTGTGCAGCACTGCGTTGGCGGCCAGCACCGTGTCGCCCGCGCGCGCGCCTTGCGCCGCGAAGAAGCCGAACGCGAAGATCAGCGCCGCCGTGCGGATCATGATGTCGCGGTTGACGACCAGCATGCGCAGGATCTTGGCGCGGTCGAGCACGTCCGCGGCCGCCACGGCAAGGCGTCCGCCCATCAGCGCCAGCGCGATCGCGAGCCCTGCGACGAGTCCAGACGCTTCCGCGATCACGGTGGCGAGCGCGGCGCCCGCGACGCCCATGTCGAGCCACAGCACGAGCGCCGCGGTGGCGACGCCATTGATCAGGTTGACGGCGATCTGCAGCGAGAGCGCCGTGCCCGCACGCGCGAGGCCGACCAGCCAGCCGAGCACCACGTAGTTGCCGAGCGTGAACGGCGCTGACCAGATTCGCACATAGAAGTAGACCTCTGCCGCGCGCGTCACTTCCGGACTCGCGCCCATCAGTTGATACGCCGTCACGGCAAGCGGCACCTGCAAGACGATCAGCGCGAGGCCGAGCAGGGCGGCGAGCAGCAGCGCGCGGGCGAGCGTCGCCTGCTCCTCTTTCAAATCCCGCGCGCCGAGCGCCTGCGCGGTCAGCGCCACCGTGCCCATGCGCAGGAAGCCGAACAGCCAGAAGATCGAGTCGAACACCACGCCCGAGATCGCGACCGCGCCGAGCAAGTGCGCCTGCGCGAGCTGGCCGATCACCGCGGTGCCGACCACGCCGAGCAGCGGCGTCGTCATGTTGGCGAGCGTCATCGGCAGCGCGATGGCGAGCACGCGCGCATGAGTGACGGAGCGATCGGCTGCGGTGATGGACGACAACGGAAGACTCGGTGCGAAAGATCAGACCGTATCAGTCGCGCCGCGCGAACGACCAATCGAATTCCGGAATGGCATGGTCAACCAAAGCGCTGGATCAGGCGCGCCCGCCCTTGGCGACGCGCACGATCAGCCAGATGGGAATCACGATCACGGCGCCGAGCAGGAAGTAGCGCCAGATCGAGTCGATCGCGTCCCAGCCCATCTGCCAGATATGGGTGATCAGCCGCAGAATGCTGTCGACGAGGTTCCAGGGGTCGAGCCCGAGCGCGGCCAGGATCACGCCGACCAGGATCGAGAGCAGCACGAGCCGCCCGATCACCCAGGCAGGTGATCCGCCGAAGAAACGCGCAACTCCATTCGCCATGCTCTGTCCCCCTGGCTCGCGCGCACTCTATCACGAGTCGATCGTGGCGGTTTCACGACCGTCGTGACGACGGGGAATGAATTGGCGGGCTGCGAGTCGAACTACACGGTGAGATCGAGCGCGGAGCCGGGCGGCCGCGGACTGGTCGGATCCGTTGGTCGCGTCGCACCCGCGGGCTGCACGGTCGCGCTGGGGGGCAGTTGCGCCAAAGCGCCCCCGAACACGACCGCCGGATCGCTGGCGTGCGACGGATCGGAGGCTTTCGCCTCTTTCTCCTCGGCGATCTTCTCGGCACCTGTCGCTGGGTGCGGATCCTCGCCCTTCTTCGCCTTCGCGACGTCGCACGAGGACGTGCAGACAAAGCCGTTGACGATCGAGATGGCCATGCGTGCTCCCGGGCGACACGCTAGCCGGCCTTGGTTAAGAGGATGCTGACGCGAGGGAAGGAAGCGCCGCTGACTCCCGTCGGCGCGGTCAACTCGGCGTGATCCACGCCATGCGACTAGCGCCGCTGCGGCCGCACCGAGATCAGCTCGTCCTCGGTGCGGATCATGCCTTCCAGGTTCTCCAGCCGGTCGGCTTCGCGCGGCGGCTTGTCCCAGCGCAGGCGGCTGATGCGCGGGAAGCGCATCGCGATGCCGGACTTGTGGCGCGTGGAGCGCTGCAGCCCCTCGAACGCGACCTCCAGCACGAGCCCCTTCTCGGCCTCGTGCACGACCTCGCGCACCGGGCCGAAGCGGTTGATGGTGTTGCGCCGGACGAAGCGGTCGATCTCGGCGAGCTCCGCATCCGTGAAGCCGAAATAGGCTTTGCCGACCGGCACCAGCTCCTCGCCGTTCTCTCCCCGGCTCCAGACCCCGAACGTGTAGTCCGAGTAGAACGAGGAGCGCTTGCCGCTGCCGCGCTGCGCATACATCAGCACCGCGTCGATGGTGAATGGGTCGCGTTTCCACTTCCACCACGGTCCCTTTGGCCGCCCCGGCACGTAAGGCGCATCGCGCCGCTTGAGCATGATGCCTTCCACGGCTTCGGCATCGAGCCCGGCGCCGGCCGCGGCCGGATCGGCGCGCGCTGCCGTGAGCTCCTCCCATGTCGTGAACGGCACCAGCGGCGACACGTCGATGCGCGGCGTATCGAGCCGCGCGAGCAGCGCCTCGAGCCGCGCGCGGCGTTCCGTGAAGGGTCGCTCGCGCAAATCCTCCTCGCCTTCGACCAGCAGGTCATAGGCGCGCAGATGCGCCGGAAACTCGGTGATCAGCTTCGGCGTCACGCTCTTCCGGTTGAGCCGCTGCTGCAGCACGTTGAACGACTGCACGCGCCCGTCGCGCACCACCAGCAGCTCGCCGTCGATCGCGCCGTCGAAGGCGAGCGCGTCGGCGAGATCCGGAAAGCTCCCCGAGATGTCCTCGCCGGTGCGCGAATAGAGTCGCGTGACGCGGCGTCCGTCCTCTTGCGTGCCAGCCGCCGCTTGCACACGGATGCCGTCCCATTTCCATTCGGCGACGAATTCGGATGGCGTGAGGTTGGCGAGATCCGGCAGCTCCACCGCGTGCGCCAGCATCACGGGCCGGAACGGCGCGACGTCGCGGTTCGTCGGTTTGTCGGCGCGGCCCTCGACCCAGGCGAACAGGTCCTCGTAGGGCGGCACCAGGCCAGGCCAGATCAGCTCGATCTCGTCCGGCTCCTTGCTGCCCAGCGCCGCGACCGCGGTTTTCGCCAGCCGCGCCGACACGCCGATGCGCAACGCGCCCGTGACGAGCTTGAGCAGCGCCCAGCGTCCCGTCTCGTCGAGCGCGTCGAGCCAGCGCGCGAGTTGCCGCGGCAGCTCCGACTTGCCCATCGTCGACAACGTGGTGACGACCTCGGAGAGGCTCGGCGGCTCCTGCGCTGTCTCGCCCGTGCGGCTCGGCCACATGAGCGCGACGGTCTCCGAGAGGTCGCCCACATAGTCATAGGAAAGCGCGAACAGTACCGGATCGGTGCGCTCGCTGATCAGCGCACGGATCAGCCCGGGCTTCGCGTGCTGGAACGAGAGCGCACCCGTGATCGCGGCGAGCGCGTAGCCGCGCTCGGGATCGCCCGTGCTGCCGAAATAGTCGGTCATCAGCCGCAGCTTGTTGTTGCGGCTCGGCTCGTAGGCGAGCCGGTCGAGCAGTTCGGCGAAGCGGTTCATGCCTCGGCCTCGCCGGCATCCGCCTGTGGCGCGTCGGCTTCTTCTTCATCGCCATAGCCGACGAGGTGCAGCGGCCGTGCCGCGCGCCCATTCGTCATCGACCAGTGCACCAGCGCCTCTTCGGCGCCGTGCGTGACCCACACTTCTGATGCGCCCGTCGCCGTGATGGTTGCGGTGAGCCCGTCCCAATCCGCGTGATCCGAGATCACCAGCGGCAGCTCGACGCCCCGCTGGCGTGCGCGCGCCCGCACCCGCATCCAGCCCGACGCGAAGGCCGTCACGGGATCCGGGAAGCGCCGCGTCCAGCGGTCCTGCACCGAGGAGGGCGGGCAGAGCGCGATCGCGCCCGCGAGCTCGGCCTTCTTCGCATCGCGCACGAGGCGCAACTCGCCGAGATCGAAGCCGCGCGAGACGTAGTAGTTGGTCAGCGTCTCTATCGCGCCGTGCAGATAAATCGGCTTGTCGTAGCCGGCCGCGCGGATCATCGCGATCACGCGTTGCGCCTTGCCGAGCGAGTAGGCGCCGACGAGATGCCCGCGCTCGGGGAATACCTCGGTCGAGTGCAGCAGCTTGGCGATCTCTTCTTCGGGATGCTTGTGCCGAAACACGGGCAGCCCGAAGGTCGCCTCGGTGATGAACACGTCGCAGCGCACGAGTTCGAACGGCGGGCAAGTCGGGTCGGGCAGGTCCTTGTAGTCGCCCGAGGCGACGATGCGCAGTCCGTTCGCCTCCACGGCGATCTGCGCCGAGCCGAGCACGTGTCCGGCCGGATGAAACGTGACGCTCACGCCGTTGAAGCGCACCGTCTCGCCGTAGCGGATCTCCTGCGTGGTTTCGGCGAAGTTTTCGCCGTAGCGCAGCCGCATGAAGTCCAGCGTCTCGCGCGTCGCCAGCACGGCCTTGTGGCCGGGCCGCGCATGGTCCGAATGGCCATGGGTGATCAGCGCCTTGTCGACGCTGCGGGTCGGATCGATATGGAACCCGCCGGGCGGGCAGCACAGGCCGGATGGCGTCGGGCAGACGAGGTCCTGAGGTCGCATGCTGCCAAGATATGTCGCGATCGCGACAATGCGAGGCAGCAGTGATTGGATTCGGGCCCGGCGCCGCGCTACGACGGAACCTGTGCAACAGGAGCTCGCAACCGCAGGCCTGCCGGATGTCTTCGCCCGCTGGTTCGCGGCCCGCGGCTGGACCCCGCGCGCGCACCAGCTCGAGCTGCTCGCCCGTGCCCGCGCCGGCCGCTCCACCCTGCTGATCGCGCCGACCGGCGCCGGCAAGACGCTGGCCGGCTTCCTCCCGAGCCTCGTCGAGCTGAGCGCGCGTGCCACAGAGCGCAGCGCGAAGCCGGAACCGTGCAAGCTCGTCTCCACAGGCCGCGACCTGCGCCGCGAGGGCGGCCTGCACACGCTCTACATCTCGCCGCTGAAGGCGCTCGCGGTCGACATCGCGCGCAACCTCGAGCGCCCGGTGGCCGAGATGGGCCTGCCGATCCGCATCGAGACTCGCACCGGCGATACGCCAGCGTCAAAGCGTCAGCGTCAGCGCCGCGACCCGCCCGACATCCTGCTCACGACGCCCGAGCAGATCGCGCTGCTGCTCGCCTCGGCCGACGCGCCGCATCTGTTCGGCACGCTGCGCCGCGTGGTGCTCGACGAGCTGCACTCGCTCGTGACCTCGAAGCGCGGCGATCTCCTGTCGCTCGGCCTCGCGCGCCTCTATCGCATGGCGCCCCAGCTCACCAGCGTCGGCCTCTCGGCGACGGTCGCTGAGCCGCCCGATCTCGCGCGCTATCTGGTGCCGCAGCCGATGGAAGGCGAAGCGCTTGCCGACATCGTCGTTGCCGAAGGCGGCGCCGAGCCGCAAGTCACCATGCTCGACACCGCCGAGCATCTGCCCTGGGCCGGCCACACGGCCCGCCACGCGCTGGCGGAGATCTACGACCTGATCCGCCGTCACAAGACGACGCTGATCTTCGTCAACACCCGCAACCAGGCCGAGATGCTGTTCCAGGAATTCTGGCGCATCAATGATGACGGCCTCGCGATCGCGCTCCACCACGGCTCGCTCGATGTCGCCCAGCGCCGCAAGGTCGAGGACGCCATGAGCGCCGGGCGCCTGCGCGCCGTGGTCTGCACCTCGTCGCTCGACCTCGGCGTCGACTGGGGCGACATCGATCTCGTCGTCAATGTCGGTGCGCCCAAGGGCTGCTCGCGCCTGCAGCAGCGTATCGGCCGCGCCAATCACCGGCTCGACGAGCCCTCGAAAGCCGTCCTGGTGCCGGCCAACCGCTTCGAGGTGCTGGAATGTGCCGTCGCGATCGACGCCATCGCGGACCGCGCCCAGGACACGCCGCCCGCCCGTACCGGCGCGCTCGACGTGCTGGCACAGCACGTGCTCGGCTGCGCCTGCGGCGAGCCGTTCCATGCGGATGAGCTCTATGAGGAGGTGCGCAAGGCCGCGCCTTATGCGGGTCTCACGCGCAGCAATTTCGACACCGTGGTCGATTTCGTCGCCACCGGTGGCTACGCGCTGAAATCCTATGAGCGCTTCGCCAAGATCCGCCAGACCAAGGACGGGCGCTGGCGCATCGCGCATCCGAGCGTCGCGCAGCGCTACCGGCTCAATGTCGGCACCATCGTCGAGCACGACATGCTCAAGGTGCGCCTGATGCGCAAGGGCGCCGGGCGTACCGGCTATGCGGGTCCTGTCGGCCGGGGCGGGCGCGTGCTCGGCGAGGTCGAGGAATATTTCATCGAGACGCTCACGCCCGGCGACACCTTCGTCTTCTCGGGCGAGATCCTGCAATACGAAGCGCTGGTGGAAGGCGAGGTCTACGTCTCGCGCACCACCGCGACCGATCCCAAAGTCCCGTCCTACGAAGGCGGCAAGTTTCCGCTCTCGACCTATCTGGCCGACCGCGTGCGCGGCCTGCTCTCGCGCCCAACGAATTGGAGCGGCTTGCCCGATCAGGTACGCGAATGGCTCGACCTGCAGCAGTGGCGCTCGCGTGTGCCGGACCGCTCCGAGCTGCTGGTCGAGACCTTCCCGCGCGGCTCGCGCTATCTGCTCGTCACCTATCCGTTCGAGGGCCGGCTCGCGCACCAGACGCTCGGCATGCTGCTCACCCGCCGTCTCGAGCGCGCGCGGCTGCATCCCTTGGGCTTCGTCGCCAACGAATATGCGCTGGCGGTGTGGGGGCTGCGCGATCTCGGCGCCAGCATCGAGCGCGGCGAGCTCGCATTGCCGCGCCTGTTCGATGAGGACATGCTGGGCGATGATCTCGAAGAATGGCTCGTCGAATCCGCCCTGATGAAGCGCACCTTCCGCGCCTGCGCGATCATCGCGGGCCTGATCGAGCGCCGTTTCCCGGGCGAGGAGAAGAACAAGCGCCAGCTCACCATCTCGACCGATCTGGTCTACGACGTGCTGCGCCGGCATCAGCCCGACCATCTGCTGCTGCGCGCGGCGCGCGCTGACGCTGCGACAGGCTTGCTCGACATCCGCCGGCTGGGCGAGATGCTCTCGCGCATCCGGGGTCGAATCATTCATAAGAATCTCGACCGCGTCTCGCCGCTCGCGGTTCCGGTGCTGCTCGAAATTGGCAGGGAACCGGTCTATGGCGCGGCGTCCGATGCGCTGTTGGCGGAAGCCGCCGACGAACTCGTCAAGGAGGCGATGGGGTGAGGTCGAGCATCATGTCGGCTTGCGCGCCTGACGCGCAGGGCGCCGAGATTCGCGTCGGCGCATCGGCGCTCATGGCGGATCCCGCGGGCGTGCTCTATTGGCCCGACGAAGGCCTGCTCGCGGTCGCCGACCTGCACCTCGAGAAGGGCTCGGCCTATGCGGCGCGCGGCATCCTGCTGCCTCCCTACGACACGGCGGCTACGCTGGCGCGGCTCGCCCGCCTGATCATGCGCTACGCGCCGCGCGTGGTGGTCGCGCTCGGCGACAGCTTCCATGACGGAGGCGGGCCCGCGCGCATTGCGGCGGACGACCGCGAGTCGCTGACCGTGCTCCAGCGCGGCCGGGAATGGTTCTGGATCGCGGGCAATCACGATCCCGCGCCGCCCGCCGGCGTCGGCGGCCACTTCACCCAGATCCTCTGTCTGCGCGATCTCACCTTCCGCCACGAGCCGCAGCAGGACCCGGCCGAGAACGAGATTGCGGGCCATCTGCACCCGATCGCCTGCATCGTGCAGCGCAGCCGGGCCGTGAGCCGCCGCTGCTTCGCGGCCGACGCGAAGCGCATCGTGATGCCGGCCTTCGGCGCCTATACGGGCGGTCTCAACGTGCGCCATCAGGCTTTCGCGGGCCTGTTCAAGGGCCGCCGCTTCACGGCGCACATGCTCGGCGAGCAACGCCTCTACGCGGTGCCGGGTTCGCGCTGCTTGCCGGATTGAGCGGCGCTGCTCCGGTGTCGGAATATGGCTAGGTTCTGATACGGATTTCGCGATTCTCAAATTGATGGTTCGGTGCGTCGGTTCGCATTCACGCGTGAGCCGATGGACAAGACCAAAGATTTCAGGATCCGGGCGCAGGTCAGCGACCTCCTCGCCAAGGCCGCGCGGGACGCCGAGCTGAAGTCCACCTACACGGCGCTCGCCCGCCGCTGGCGCCAATTGGCGGCCACGCTCGCCGACCTGGAACGCAGCGCCTGAAGTCGCGGCGGGTGGCTCACCCGCAGCCGCGCCCCTACAATGGGGCATGCCGAAACCCCTGATTGTCCTGATCGCATTCCTGTTGCTCGCAGGCCCTGCGCGTGCGCAGTCGCCGGAACCCGTGGAGCCCGCGCCGGAAGTCGTCCGTTCCGGCAAGTGCCGCGTGCCGGTGTGCACCGATTTCGATCTCGGCGACCACAGCTTCCGCGTCTACGCGGCCGACCGGACCGAGGCGATCAACTTCATCCCGAAGGGCGCGTGCCAGTGCACCAGCGTGCGGCAGGGCACCTTCAAGGATCAGCTCGACCTCAGCGTCGAGACCGCGGACCGCGCCATGATGCCGAATGTCGGCGTGCTGCGGGTCCGTCCGCCCGATGATCCGCAGGCGCTGCCCGAGCGCGAGACCACGCACGAGCGCTTCCAGCGCGAGGCCGGCTCCTTCAAGGAGGGGCCCTTCGCCTGGCGCGACGACGACTTCGCGGCCTTCCGCGTGTTCCAGAAGCCGCGCGCCGGCGCGCGCCCCGCGATCACCGATCTCTACTTCGTGCCGCGCGAGTCCCTCCGTCTCCGCGGCGCGCCCCAGCCGATCGCTTTCCGCAATCCCCTCGGCAGCGCGCTCGAGAGCGCCGACTACGCCAAGATCGGCCCGCTGATGTCGGCGCGCCTGCGCCTCACGCCCACGGTGCACGTCTTTCAGTTCTTCACGCCGAGTGTCATGCCGTCACGCCAATGGACAAAGGCGCTCGAGCGCACCGTCGAGGCGATCGATACGCGGCTTGTGCCGAAGATGCCGTGAGATCGAGACGGCACTAGCGTCATGAGATAGGATTCGAAGTCCGAATACCTCGCGAGTTACGACAATGCGGACAAGGCACAGGGCAGCAAGAATTTCCGTCGATGCCGACCTAGTTAGGTGCGCCATGGAACTGAGCGGAGAGCGCACGAAGAGCGCCGCCGCGACCAAAGCCTTACAGGAATTCATCATGCGCAGGCAGCAGAAGCGGCTTCTCGATCTATTCGGGAGGTTCGAATGGGATCCCTCGTTCGATTACAAGACTGAACGAGGGCGCTTGTACTGATCCTCAGTCCCGCCGGAACACGATCGACGCCAGCCAGCCCGTGCCCAGCGCCATGAGCGCAGTCGCGAGGCCGTAGAAGAAGCCGTAGTCGCGTGCCGCGGTGGCGACGAACTGCTCGAAACCCGACTTGACCACTTCGAGCGCCGAGGTCTGGCGCGCCAGCAGGGCGCCGTCGGCGAACAGCTTCACGTCCACCTCGTAGACGCCGGTCGGCACGTTGTCGGGCAGCGGGATGGCGCTGCGGAACAGCGTGGGGGTGAGGAAAGTCACGGAGTCCGGCGCCTCGCGGTAGAGCCCTTCGTTGCGCTTGGTGCGCAGGAACGCCGCGCGCAACGGGTCGTCGCGGCTGACGTCGCCGATGTCGCCCGAGACCTCCTGCGGCAGCAGCAGCTGGTCGAGGCCGCTCTGCAGCCGGCGCAGCGTGAGCTCGCTGGTCACCTCGGTGATCGGTCGGTTCGACAGCACCGCCAGATAGGAGGGCGCGTCCACGAAGGTGCGCGACTCCACGTTCATCCAGATGCCGAACACGCGCTCCTTGCGCCGCGTCACGAAGGTCTGCCGCGGGCCCGTCACCGTCACGATGATGTCGTAGCCGCCGCGCCGCGCCACCGTGCGCGCGTCGCGCTCGACCGAGCCGAACAGGACGAGGTCGGCGCCCGTGAAGTTCGCCGTGATGCGCACGTAATGGGTCGAGAGCGAGGTGACGAGCGATTCCGCGCGCGCAGGCCCGGCCACGCCCGCCAGCGCGAGCCCGATCGTCAGCACGAGTGTCGCGCGCCTGCTCATTCGGCTTTCTCGATGACACGCACCGTGAAGATGTCGTTCGGCCGGATCACGAGGTCGAAGGCGAAGCGCAGGCCGACCGCGAGCACCAGCAGTCCCAACAGAAGCCGCAGCCGCTCGCCGCGGATGCGCTGCCCCGCGCGCGCACCGAACTGCGCGCCGACCACGCCGCCGAGCATGAGGATGAGCGCGAGCACCGCGTCGACCAGATGGTTCGAGACCGCGTGCATCACGGTGGCCGAAGCCATGGTGACGAGCGTCAGCACCATCGAGGTTCCGACCACCACGCCGGTGGGCACGCGCATGATGTAGATCAGCGCCGGCACCAAGAGGAAGCCGCCGCCGATGCCCATGATGGCACCGATGAAGCCGATGCCGAAGCCGATTGCCCAGACCGGGATCACCGAGACATAGATCCGCGAGGTCTTGAAGCGCAGCTTGAAGGGGAGCCCGTGCACCCAGGTGTGGCTGCCGGGCCGGCGGATCTCCACGGGCCGGCCCTTACGCGCGCGCAGGATCGCCCGCGTGCTCTCGACGATCATCATGGTGCCGACCGCCCCGAGCAGCAGCACGTAGGAGAGGCCGATCATCAAGTCGAGCTGGCCGAGCGCGCGCAGCAGCGAGAACAGCCAGACGCCCGCGAGAGTGCCGATGATGCCGCCGGCGAGCAGCATCAAGGCGAGCGCGAGGTCGAGCGCGCGCCGCCGCCAATAGGAGATCACGCCCGAGAACGAGGAAGCCGCGATGTGGCTCGCCACGCTCGCGACCGCGACCGCCGGCGAGATGCCGATGAAGATCAGAAGCGGCGTCATCAGGAAGCCGCCGCCGATGCCGAACATGCCCGAGATGAATCCGACCGCGATCCCCATGAAGAGGACGAGGAAGACATTGACTGGAATCTCGGCGATCGGGAGATAGATCTGCACGGGGCGTCGTGCCGGTTCGAGGGACCTCCGGGAGCGGCGTCGGAGACGGCCGCACCTTAAACAGATTCTCCGCCGGCCGGGCACAAGAGATGTGCGCCGCGTACCGCGATCTCACCGTTCTTGGTGAACCGTCTCCCCGCAGACCGCCTCGCAAATGCGTCGCCAGGATGACGGCGCAGCGGCATGCGTCGGCGATGCGACAATTAGGGTTAATCGCGGCGGGGAATAAAGCGCCGAGCGCGAGTCGGGGCCGCGACCTCTCGCGGCGTCATCCGGGCGGAGCGCAGCGCAAGCGTCGCATGTTGCCCTGACTTACGACGCCTTCGCCTTGGGCTTCGCGGTCGCGGAGGGTTTCGCCTTCGGCTGCGTGTCGGCCTTGTCCCAGCCGCCGGCTGGGGCCGCGACCGTCATGGCCTCGGCGGGCGGCGTCTCGGCGGCCCAGGTCTGCACCGCGAGCTTGGCCGCGACCAGCGCCTGCTTGTCGAGCCGCGTGGCGACGTCCTCGCGCTTCTTGCCGGCGTCCTGGTCGCCCTGGGCGGCGGCGAGCGAGAACCACTTGTAGGACTCGGCGAGGTTCTGCTCCACGCCGATGCCGCGCGCATAGAGGATGCCGAGATTGTACTGGCTATCCGCGACGCCGTGGGCCGCGGCTCGAGTGAACCACTGCGCGGCTGCGCGATAATCGGGCTTACCTTCGGCGCCTTCGGCGAACAGCACCGCGATGTTGTGCATCGCCTTGGCGTTGCCCTTCTCGGCCGCGGCCTGATAGAGCCGGCGCGCGGTCTCGAGGCTCTTCTTCACGCCCTGGCCCTTCTCGTAGATGCTGCCGAGGCGGTATTGCGCCGGGATGATCCCCTGGTTGGCGGCGCGCTCGAACCAGCGAGCGGCCTCCTCGAGATTGGCCGGCACGCCGCGACCTTCGCTGAAGCGCACACCGATCTCGTATTCGGCCGTCGGGTCGCCGGCGAGCGCCGCGTTGCGCAGCGCTGCGCCGCCGATGGAGGCGGGCAGCTGCAGCGCCGGGTTCTGGCGCGGCTCGGGCGTCTGCGGCGCGAGCGCGGCGGTGTTCTGCGGGCGCGTGATCGAGCCCGTGACGTCGGCCGGCGGCGTGGCGCTCGGCGCGGGATTCATGGGCTCCGGCGTGGTCGGCACGATCAGGCCGGCGGGCGGCGGCGTCATCTCGCCGGACGGAAGCAGGTTCGTCTGCCGCGGCGCGGTCGGCGGAACGACCGTGGGCGTGGCGGGCTCGCCCGAATTC